>NZ_JBDTEM010000190.1:0-36993 GCF_039922535.1 Rhodoferax sp.
CCCGATGCAGTGGTGCGCGTCAGCTTTACCGCCACGGGCGGTGAGCTGGCTGCTGTAGGCAGTGGCAACCCGCACAACGTCGACAGCTTCCGGCGCGGTAAACGCTACACCTACCAGGGCAAAGCCATGGCTTATGTGCGCCCGCCCAAGTCGGCCGGGAAAATCCTGCTCACCGCCAGCGCAGATGGGCTCCGATCTGCCAGCCTGGAGCTGACGGCCCGGTAGCACTGTATTTATACGAAAACAGACTCTGGCGCAGGTAGTACCTGCGCTGGCAGCTATTTAAACCGTAGCAACTGAAGTCAAGGCCATCAACGCGGGCGACAGGCCAAGCCACGCGCCGGGCAGGCGGGCATCGGCCGACATGCTATTCGCCGCATTTCCACAAATTTGCGCCTGGCGCGCACCGGCCAGCACGCTGTCAATCACCGGCACGCGGACTTCGCTCTGGATCAGTGCCGCCATACCAGCCAGGCCCGCACCGCCCAGGATGACGGCTTGTACGTCGTGCTGCTCGGCCACCGTGCGGCAGGCGGTGGCCAGCAAGGCGCGGGCGGCGACCGGGTCGGCGGCCAGCTCGGCACCCGTGGCTTCCACCGTGTGGATGTGGACCAGGGTGTCGCCATAGCCCAGGCTGTAGGCCAGGCGCTGCAACATCGGCTTCCAGGCCACGCCGCCGGTGACCACGGCAAAGCGGCCATGCTGTGCGGCCTCTAAAAACGCGGCTTCGGCCAGGCCGGTAACCGGTGCCGCGCTGCATTCGCGCAGGGCCAACAGGCCGGGGTCGCCAAAGCAGCCGATCAGCACCGCGTCGGGGGTCGGGCCGCCGTCGGCGATCCACGCCGCCCAGGCATCCAGCGTGGCGTGCGCGGCGACGGCGTAGCTGGCCTCGCTGGAGATATAGCGCGCACCAAAGCGTGCCGTGGCCATGTGCACCGCTACATCGGGGCCGCTGGCCTGCAGGATGTGGGTGCGCAGCAGCGCGGTCACGCTGTCGCTGGTATTCGGGTTGATGACCAGCAAATGCCGCATGGATCAGGCGGCTTGGCCGAAGAGGGCGATCAGGTCGGGCGAGGTGGTGGCCACCGCACCAAAATGCACCTGCGCCTCCAGGTGCGCCAGATGCTCACGCATCAAGCGGGTGGCGGCTTCCACGTCGCGCAGGCGGATCGCGTCCAGCACCGAGCGGTGTTCGCGGCAACCGCAGCCACCGGCCCAGCTGTTCGGGTCGGTCTGGCTGACCGGGCCCCAGGTCATCAAAATCAGCGAGGTGCGCGACACCAGTTCGCGCAGGATGCGGCCCAGGGTTTGCTGCCCGGCACGCTCCGCAATCATCAGGTGGAAGTCACCCGACATGCGGATGGCGTAGCGCATGTCGCCTTTGGCGCGGGCAGCCTCTTCTTCGGCGATGAAGTGGGCCAACACGGCGATGTCGGCCGGGGTGGCGATGGCCATGAAGCGCTCTAGCAGCAACGGCTCGACCAGGCGGCGGGCCTCGAAGACTTCGCGGGCCTCCTGCTCGGTGGGTTGGGCTACGCAGGCCCCGCGGTTGGGCGTGAGGGTGACGATCTGTTCGTTGGCCAGCCGCACCAGCACCGGCCGGATGCGGGTGCGCGACACGCCGAAGGCCGTGCCAAGTTTGTCTTCCACCAGCTTGGTGCCGGGCTGGAGCCGGTGGTCCAGGATGGCGGAGACGATGCGTTCGTAAATTTCACTGTCGCTGAGCGCGGGAACGGGGGCGGTGGACACTATGAACGGCCTTTTTGTTTTTATTTGCGTCCCAAGAACTTTACCAGCAGCAAGGTCAAGCCCATCACGATGAAGGACACCACGGTGGTCACGGTGCCAATGGCGTAGATCGACGGCGTGGTGACGGTGGTGGTCAGGCCTTGCAGCTCCAGCGGCAGGGTGTTGACATCGCCAATCGCCTGCGAGGTGCGGGCGATTTCGTCCCAGCTCAGGGTGAAGCCGAACATGCCGATGCCGACCACCGCCGGCGCAATCAACGGCAGCACCACGTGCCTGAAGGTCTGCCACGGCGTCGCACCCAGGTCGCGCGCGGCTTCCTCATACGAGGGGTTAAAGCGGTTGAAGATGGCGAACATGATCAGCAGGCCGAAAGGCAGGGTCCAGGTCAGGTGCGCGCCCAGGGCCGAGGTGTAAATGCCCAGGGCGGTGCCGTAGTTGTCCAGCGTGTCCTGCCAGCCTAAATATTCCAGCGCCTTTTTGATGCCGCTGTCGAGCAGGCGGAACTCCAGGCCAATGCCCAGCGAGACGATGATGGACGGCATGATCAGGCTGGCCACCACCACAAAGAACAGAATGCTGCCGCCGCTGAGTTTCTTGCGAAACGCCAGCCCGGCCAGCACCGAGAACACCACGGTGAAGGCCATCACCACCAGGCCCAGGCCCAGCGAACGGCTCAGCGCAGCCCCAATGTCCACCACACCCAGGCCTTTGAACAGCTCGTAGAACCAGTGCAGCGACACGCCCCGCATCGGAAAGGTCAGTCCGCCCTCAGGGCCCTGGAAGCTGAGCACCACGATGACGACCATGGGGCCGTACAGAAACAGCACGTAGGCCACGAATACCAGCGCCAGCGCCCAGAAGGCGGCGGGTTTTTTGTTCAGGTTCATGTCACAGCTCCTTGCGGATATCGACCATGCGGGTCAGCGACCAGATGATCATCAGCACCAGGGCCAGCAGAATCATGGCGTTGGCCGCAGCCAGCGGAAACTGCAGGTACGAGGTTTGCACCTGGATGATCTTGCCCACCGAGGCGATTTGCTGGCCACCCATCACGCCGATGGTGACGAAGTCGCCCATCACGATGGTGATGACGAAGATGGAGCCGATGATGATGCCGGAGCGGCACAGTGGCACGATCACATTCCACAGCGTTTGCCAGCCCGAGGCACCGCTGTCGTTGGCGGCCTCGATCAGGCTGCGGTCGATGCGCATCATGCTGTTGAAAATCGGCACGATCATGAAGGTGGTGAACAGGTGCACAAAGGCCAGCACCACCGAGAAACTGGAAAACAGCAGCCACTCCACCGGCTTGTCGACCACGCCCACGGTCATCAACGCGTCGTTCACCAGGCCGTTACGCCCCAGCAAGGGCACCCAGGCAATCATGCGGATCACGTTAGAGGTCCAGAACGGAATCGTGCACAGCACAAACAACACCGTCTGCACCGCGGCCGACTTGACGTGAAAGGCCAAAAAGTAGGACACGGTAAAGCCGATCACCAGCGTGATCAGCCAGACCAAGAAGCAGAATTTGAAGGTCGATAAGTAGGTCTTGAAGGTAACGCACATGTCGTCGCCCGGGGACAAGCAGTTTTCAAACACCGCCAGGTAGTTCTTGAAGGTGAACCCCGGCAGCATCTCGTACTGGTTGTAGTCCCAGAAGCTGACCATCAGCACCAGCGCCAGCGGCAACAAGAAAAACAGCGCGAAAACCGCCGTCAACGGCAAAGCTTGCCACCAGGCCGCAATAGAGCGACCCGGCGCAGCGGAGGCCGAATGGGTAGGGGCAGCAGGTGTGCTCATGGTGGTGGCTTCACATTACTATCAAAATCGTAGCTGCCAGCGCAGGTGCTACCTGCGCTGGAGGCCTATTTTCTATAAATTCATCCCCGCACCAAATAGACGGCCGGGAAGTTCTCTCAGGCAAGCGCAGCGAAGCCCGTTCGTGAACAACCGCGGAACTGGCTTTGCCAGGCCGCTGGTTGTGCCCCCTGCAAGGGGGGAGGAGGCCACCTGCGTTCTCAGCCCAATGGGCCGATTCCGGGGCAGTGGGCAAGCCTGGGGGTGAGCTCAATCAGGCTGCGACGAATTCATTCCATTTGCCGACCATGTAGGCGTTTTCGTCCATCACGGCGTTCCAGCAAGCGATGCCGCCCATGCGCGCTTCGTAGCTGCCGCCGTCGCGGATTTCGCCCTTCTTGGCCAGCACGTCGCCGTGGGGGCTCTTGATATCTTGCGTGGCGGGTTTGCCTTCCATCCAGTAAGCCCACTCGTAGGCTTCCATCTTGGATTTGGCGGTGTCCAGCACGGCGCTGTAATAGCCCTGGCGGTTCAGGTAGGCACCGGCCCAGCCGTCCAAGAACCAGTTGATGAACTCGTAGGCACCGTCCAGCTTTTTGCCAGACAGGGTAGCGGGCAGGCCAAAGCCGGAAGCCCAGGCGCGGTACCCTTCCTTCAGCGGCTGGAAGGTACAGGCAATGCCCTTGCTACGCACGGCGGTAACCGCGGGGCTCCACATCGACTGGATCACCACTTCGCCGGAGGCCATCAGATTCACGGACTCGTTGAAGTCTTTCCACAGGCTGCGGAACTGGCCTTGCTTTTTGGCTTCAATCAGGGTCTTGATGGTCAGATCAATTTCCTTCTTGGTCATGTTGCCTTTGTCGGGATACTTGTAGATGCCCATGGCTTCCACCACCATCGCCGCGTCCATGATGCCGATGGAGGGGATGTTCAAAATAGCGGCTTTGCCCTTGAATTCAGGGTTCAGCAGCTCGGCCCAAGAGGTAATAGGGCGCTTGATGAGGTCGGGGCGGATGCCCAGCGTGTCGGCGTTGTACACGGTGGGGATCAGGCTCATGTACTGCGTAGGCGTGGCGGAGAATTTCTTGCTCCGTTCGCCTTCCAGGTAGATCACCTTCTTGGGGGCGGTGCCTTGGTCGCCGACCTTCTTGCCGTCGATTTCACCCTTGGTGAACAAGGTGGTGATTTTGTCGGCATTCTTGATGCGCTTGGTGTCGATGCCCTTCAGATTGCCGGTGGGAACAATGTTCTTCAGCGAGAAGTATTCCGAGTCGATCAGGTCAAAGCTGTTGGGGGCGGTGACGGCGCGCTTGGTCACGTCGTCGGTGGTCACGGCCACGTACTGGATCTTGATGCCGGTGTCTTTTTCAAACTTGTCGGCAATTTCCTTGTCCTGGTTCACCGCCGTGCCCAGGTAGCGCAGAACGATGGGGTCGGCAGCGTGCACTGCGGGGAAGATGCCGGTGGCCAAAATGCCGGCCGTGCCTTTGAGCAGCGAGCGGCGCTGCATGGTGGCCTGCAAAGCGTTGGTGGGTTCTGGAAGTACGTCGGACATGGTCAAAACTCCTAAGGACAGCGGTTAAAAAGAAAAAAGGGAGTGCCTGAAACCGTCAGGCAGCGGTGAGAACGGGAGTGCGCGCACCCAGCGGATGGGCGGCCTCTGGGGCCCAGGCCAGTTGCACGGCTTCGGACACTTGGTAAGGCCGGGCTGCAAACTGCGCCTCGGACACCATCACGGAATACTCGGCCGTGGCGTTGGCGTTTTGCGCCACACCCGGCTTTTGCAGGCCCAGCAGCACGTAGGTGCCCTGGTATTCCACGTCGCTGATGACCGCGGCCATGTTGTGCAGGCTGTCGGGTTGGGCCAGCTCGGCAGGAATGACTTGCATGTGGTCGGTGCGCACACCCATCTTGCCGCGCGCCGTGTCCAGCACGTTGTGGCCGCCCATGAAGCGCGCCACAAATTCGCTGGCCGGGCGGTTGTAGACCTCGTGCGGGCTGCCGACCTGTTCGATCAGGCCATGGTTCATCACCACCATGGTGTCGGCCAGGGCCATGGCTTCTTCTTGCGAGTGGGTGACGTGGATGAAGGTCAGACCCAGCTCCTTTTGCCAACGGCGCAGCTCGGCACGCATCTGGATACGCAAAAACGGGTCTAACGCGGAAAGGGGTTCGTCCAGCAGCAAGACCTTGGGCTGGGTAATCAGCGCGCGTGCCAAGGCCACACGCTGCTGCTGGCCACCCGACAATTCCCCTGGCTTGCGTTCTGCCAGGTGGCCCATGGCCACCCGGTCCAACAGGTCTTTGGCCTTGGCATGGCGCTCGGCCTTGTCCATGCCCTTCATCTTCAAGCTAAAGGCCACGTTGTCTAACGCACTCAAGTGCGGGAACAACGCGAAACTCTGGAACATCATGGCCGTGCCGCGTTCGGCCGCCGGCAGGTCGGTGATGTTGCGGTTTTCCAGCAGCACATCGCCACTGCTGACCGATTCATGTCCCGCCACCATGCGCAAGGTGGTGCTCTTGCCGCAACCAGACGGCCCTAAAAGGCAGCAGTAGCTGCCTTGGGCAATCCGGAGATTGATGCTGTCAACAGCGGGCTTGCCCGATCCATAACGCTTGGTCAGCGCGATGATTTCGATGGCCGAGGGCGTGGGGGTCGTGGAGGGGGTTTGCATGCCCACACCCTACGCATCAACTGTGCCAGGCCATGTACGCAATCTAAATCATGGATTGCGTACAACTTGCACCTTAAGTGTGCGCAAAACAGGTGGGCCTGTTCTCCATACAGCGTTTACATGGTGCGTGCGCGCTACGCCGCTGCTGCAATTTGGCGCAAGGCCTGCTCAAACACCTCGGGCGGCTGGCCACCGGAGATTAGGTGGCGGTCATTGATGATGATGGCGGGCACCGAATGGATGCCTTGGCTTGTATAGAACTGCTCGCGTTCACGCACCTCGTCGGCATAGGCATCGGTTTCCAGAATGGCCCGTGCCCGCACCGGGTCCAGCCCCACTTGTTCGGCCACTTGCACCAGCAAGGCGTGGTCGCTGGGGTTTTGGCCCAGGGTGAAGTAGGCGTCAAACAACGCCTGCTTCAGGGCGTGCTGGTGGCCCTCTAGCTCGGCCCAGTGCAGCAAGCGGTGCGCATCGAAGGTGTTGTAGATGCGGTCGCGCTGGCCCAGATTGAAGGTAAAGCCGAGCTCGGCTCCGCGGGCGCGGATGTTTTCTTTGTTGGCAGCCGCCTGGGCCGGGGTGGAGCCGTATTTGCGCGCCAAGTGCTCGGTGGTGTCTTCGCCCTCGGGTGCCATCTGGGGGTTGAGTTCAAACGGCTGAAAGTGCAATTCGGTCGCGATGCTGTCGCCCACACGCGCCAGCGCCTGCTCTAGCGACTTCAAACCCACCACGCACCAGGGGCAGGACACATCCGAGACGAAATCAATTTTGAGCGGCGTAGCCATACTTATCCTTGTCTTGAAAAGCTGTGGATAGATCCGGCATAACTGCACGGTTATCCACAGGTAAACGCTAGATTTAAAAGTTGTTCATTTTGGCGTGACACCAGAAAAGCAGGGTCACGCACACCTGGCAACACGGTATAACCTGTTGATTAAAAAGGATAAAACTGGCTTACCCACAGATGAGGCAGGTGCTTACTACTACTACTATGTATTAATAAAACCATTAGAAGAATAGTCAAACACAAAGTCCGTTGGAGTTCGACGGATTTATGGCTTGGTCAAAGCGGTTCGCAAGGCATTTTTTTGCAAAACAGCAAAGTAGCAGCAACCATTCCATTCAGCACCGCCTTGTTTTTAGGCTTGGGCACGCTTTTGCCCCCCTGAATTTGGATTTAGTAAGTTGTATTTGTAAATGTTTGGCAAAAAAACAACAAATTAGTACAAGTACTTAGTTCAACTAAGTAACTAAGTTACTACAGTTCTTTTTGTCCGAAAGTGCTCTACAAAACGCATACAAAGCGTCTTTTGTGAGTGGATGAGGCAGGGATTTCTGTACCCCAATGTTTTATCTTTCTGTCTAAGAACGTAAAAAACTGTATTTCTGATGAAATTTTTGTAATCAATTTACGAAAGCTTCAAATAAATTTACAGAATGTTTACAAAACCAACCCCGAGAAGGGCCTGGGGAGAAAGTAAGTGGCATGTGAAACGGGTTTTGTGCCACCAAGGGCAAAAGCAAGGGGGGCAGTTCTGCAAGCCTGAATTTTCAGGATTTCGTGGCCGGGGGGTTTCTTCCGGTCAACTTTAGCCACACCCATTGGGGTGTTCAAAGTCGTTACTAAAAGACCAACGGAGATACCGAAGATGAAGTTCTTTAAATTACGTGCCACCGTCGCCGCAGCGTCGTTGTTGGCGGCTGGTGGCCATGCTTTTGCCCAGGCGGCCACTGATATACCTGTGGATCCCACGCTGGAAAAGCAGATCACCCAGGTGGTCAAAAAGGTGACGGATGCCACCGGTCTGGAGTTCACCGGCTACTTGCGTACCGGTTTTTATTCGTCTGCCAATGGCCAAGCCAAAGGCCAGTACCAACTGGGTGGCAGCTTGAGCCACTACCGTTTGGGCAATGAAGGCGACAACTACTTTGAAGTCATGATCGGCAAAAACTGGGATCTGGGCGGTGGCGTGAAGTGGGGTGTCCACTGGATGCCCAATTTCTACAACGGCACCACCGGCACGCCACAAATCTACTCCGACATCAAGGGCCTGAGCTTTGCACCCAATGTCAGCTTCTGGGCCGGTCAGCGCTTCCACCGTATCCAGGACATCCACGTCATCGACCAATGGTTGATGGGGGATGGTGACAGCTACGGCGCAGGTGCCGATGGTATTGATGTCGGTTTCGGCAAGCTGAACCTTGCGGTGTACAGCGACGGCAATACTGGTAACTCGACTGTTTCCGAAAACAATGCCCGCCGTGCCAACTTCCAGTGGCGCGATCTGCCGGTCAACCCCGGCGGCAAGCTGACCCTGACCGGCGGCGTGGTGAACGGCACGTTTGCCCAGGGCTCCAACGGGGGTGCATTGGGCTTGTTGCATAACCAAGCCGACTTCATAGTCCCCGGCATGACCAATTCCTTCTTCTTGCAAGGATCGACAGGCCATGCGGACATTGACGGCAAGATGTACAACCTAAATACGGCTCCTGGCGTTTCCGCTCCCGGTGCTAAACAAGCCCGCGTCATTGAATCCATCAACTGGCAAAGCGGTCTGTTTGGTGGCCAGGCGCTGGTGGGTTACCAAACCCTCAAACCGGACAACGGCGTGACCACCAAGGACGTGTCTTTGGGCGGTCGTGTGTCTTACGGTGTGGCCAAGAACGTCAAGCTGTTGGGTGAACTGGGTCTGACCCAGCGCAAGATCGACGGTCAAGACAAACAAAACCTGACCAAGGGTACTTTCGCGGTGGCCTTCTCGCCCAATACCGACTTCTGGACCCGTCCTGAGTTCCGTATTTACGTCACCCGTGCCAACTGGAACGATGCCGCTCAATCTGCCGCTGCCGCTTCTGTCGCCGCCGGTGGCGCCGCTAGTGCGCTGTTTGGCCGTACCAAGGCCACCACCATTGGTGCCCAAGTGGAAGCTTGGTGGTAAGCCCTTAGTTTTCGCAAGAAGCTGAGCCGGGCCCAGGTGCATGCTGTTGGATTCAACGGCGTGCACCTGGGCTTTTGTTTTGTGTGTGTTGGGACTTGCGTAAGTCCTGTGTGAAATGGAATCTATGAGAAAAGCCAAGCAATGGATCGCCACGGCGGTCTGCGCCGCAAGCCTGGTGGCGGCACCCGGTGCCCATGCGGGCTTGTTTGATGGGCTGTTTGGTGGCAGCAAGGCCGGTAATGCCAGCCAGCCAGACCAGCGTACGGTCTGGAATATCCACGACTTCTCCAGCATCGAGCTGGTAGCCCGCGAAGCGGGTGCGCCCGACAACCGGCATCCGGCAGTGTTGAGCACCAGGACCTTGCAGCAATTTCTAGAATCGGTGCGCATCCCCGGTGCCAAGGGCGCTTTAGAGCTGGTGACGGGCTCTGAGGCCGAGCAACTCGCCGAACCCCTGTCGGAGGCTTTGGCCAGCGCCACGCCGGGCCAGGACGTGCTGCTGGTGAGCAGCGAGCGCCGCGTCCGAAACTCGATAGAACCCCCGATGGCGGTTACCGCCCGTATTTTTGTCAACGCCGAGGGCTTGCAGTTGGTGGTGCGGGATGCGCGCTTCAATTTTTATGACAACTGGCGCGGCACTGGCGTTACACCCACTTTCCGCTACGGTTCGCGCAACAGCCCGGGTTCGGCGCAGCTGCAAAGCGTGCTGGCGACCAGCCACCGTGCCGACTGGTTGAGCTGCCCGCGCACGGCGGGCATGACATCGGCCATTGCCCCCACCCTGGTGAAAGCCGCAGCGCCTGCACCCGCCGCTGCCCCGGCACCCGTCCAGCGCAACGCGGCTTTTTATGATGCCCAAGAACTGCGTCTGCAAAAGCTGAAAAGCCTGCGTGAAAAAGACCTGATCACCGACCAGGAATACCAGCAAAAGCGCCAGGAAATCCTGAAGGACATGTAAACCGGGTTGCTACTTTTTAGATAGCTGCTGGCGCAGGTGGAATGTGCGCTGGTGGCTTAAAAGTTATAGAAGTGCAGGTGAAATGGAGCACGGCTGGGTGGCAATCTCCAGCTGGGTCAGGTAGTGCATGGCGTGCAGGTTGGTGCTGCCGCACATGTCGGCCGCGGGCTGCAACTGGCCGCACACTGCGGGCCGCTCCGGCTGGCCAAAAATGCGGCACCGATTGGCCGCGTCCAGTTGCACGCAGCGTACCCCGGCAGGCTTGCTGATGCCGTTCACCACCGGCATGCCGGGGATGGGGGAGCTGATGCTGGGGGCAATGCAGCAGGCACCGCAACCCAATCTGCATTCCATGGATTTACTACTTATTTAATAGCTGCCAGCGCAGGTACTGTCTGCGCTGGAGGCCGATTAGGCTTGAAACTTCCGGGCCGCCCACAGCACCTGGTCCACCACAGCTTGCACGCTGGCACGGTGGGTTTCCTGCTTCAAACTGCCGTCCTCGGCAAAGGCCTCAAACGCCCGGGCCAGCGCGAACTGTTTGGGGGCCACCCAGCATTGCATATTGGCCATCAGTGGCGACAAATGCGTCAACGACCGCAAACCGCCCAGTCCGCCCGGCGAGGCACTCAGCAGGCCCACCACCTTGCCAGTGAACGCGCGAAAGCCGTCTTTCCACACCGGGTCGGTTTTGATGGGGCTGGAGGCCCAGTCGATGGTGTTCTTCAGCAGCGCGGGGTAGCTGCCGTTGTACTCGGGCGCGCAGAGTATCCAGGCCGGATGGGCAAACATGATCTCTTTCAGCCGCAGCACGTCGGCAGGCGTGCCTTCGGCCTCCAGGTCGGCGTTGTACATGGGGATGTCGAAGTCGGCCAGCTCGATGTGCGTGACCTCGGCCCCGGCTGCCGTGGCGATGCGGGCGGTGGCGTGGGCCAATTGGCGGTTGTACGACTGTTTGCGGGTGCTGCCCGCGAAGAGGAGGGTTTTCATAAAGCGGATTTCACCACAGCATGCCCTTGCCGGTACCCCTTCGGCGTTTGCCCATACTGCGCCCGAAAGCTGTGGATGAAGTAGCTGGGGTGGGCGTAGCCGCAGGCCCAAGCCACTTCTTTGATGGCCAGCGCGCTCTCGGCCAGCAGGCGGGCGGCGCGGGCCATGCGCATGCGGTTGATGTAGGCCACCAGGGCTTCCTGTGTCTGCTGGCGGAACAGGTGCGACAGGTAGTCGGCCGTGCAGCCGCATTGCTGGGCCAGGCCGCGCACGCTCAAATCGGCATCGCCCAACTGGTTTTGCACCAGCACCCGTACCTTGGTGACCCATGCGGATTCGGGGGCGGTATGCGGGTCGACATCGGCCAGCGCGCGCAGCACCCCGGCAGTGGCGGCGGCCACCAGAGCGCGGATTTGTAGCGTGGCCCATTCTGGGTGTTCGTTCTGGCCCAGCCGGGCCGCGTCGGCCAGCCAGTCGTGGATATGGCGGGCCTGCAGGTGCTGGCGCCTCTCCAGGTGACGGATGCCGGGCTTGCCGGTACGGACCTCAAAGGCCAAATGGCAGGTGAGGGCATGGGCTTCAGCGTAGACCACCAGGTTGGCAAACGGCTGGTCGGGCGCGGCACGCACCTGCTCGGCATGCCGCAGCTGCGGCGGCATCAGCAGCGCCTCGCCGGGGCCCAGGGTCAGCGTGCCGTGCGGCAAGCGAAAGTCGGTCCAGCCAGCGGTTTGCAGGAACAGTTCGGGGCCGACGTGGAAGTGGCCCTCGCCGCGCTCCACCGGGGCTCCGCCGGGCAGGCGCACCACCAGGCTGCCCGCCATGGCGCGCTGTAAGAAGTCACCCAGGTGCTGGCGCATGGCCAGTGCGTCCTGGGCCGCAGACGGGGCCAGCGTGGCGGTGCACAGGGTAGAGGTGGCGCATCCAGGATTTTTGCTATTCATTGCGGATTTTTGACAGCAATTGGGCTGCGGGGAAGGGCGGGGCAGGCTTAGAGTCTAGGGCACATAACGCCAAATTCCCACCCCAGGAGCACCCTAGTGAAAACCCGTATTTCTGTTATTGTTTGGAACGAATTCCGCCACGAACGCGAGAACGCCGCCGTGGGCGCCATCTATCCCGAAGGCCTGCACACCACCATTGCCAACGCCCTGGCCGCTACCCCCGGCCTGAACCCCGGTGCCCTGCCGCTGGACATCAGCACCGCCACGCTGGACGACCCGGAGCACGGCCTGAGCGAGGCCCGCCTGGCCGCCTGCGACGTACTGATTTGGTGGGGCCACAAGGTGCACAACCTGGTGGAAGACGCGGTGGTCGACCGGGTGCAAAAGCGCGTGCTCGAAGGCATGGGCCTGGTGGTGCTGCATTCCGGCCATTTCAGCAAAATCTTCCGCCGCATGATGGGCACCAACTGCTCGCTGAAATGGCGCGAGGCGCACGAGAAAGAGCGCCTGTGGGTGGTCGAGCCATCGCACCCTATCGCCGCGGGCTTGGGCGAGTATTTCGAGCTGCCCAATGAAGAGATGTACGGCGAGCGCTTTGATATTCCGCAGCCCGACAGCACCGTATTTATCTCGTGGTTCGAGGGCGGCGAGGTGTTCCGCTCCGGCTGCTGCTGGGAGCGCGGCCATGGCCGCATCTTCTACTTCCGCCCCGGTCACGAGGCCTACCCTACCTACCACGACAAAAACGTGCAGCGCGTGATCGCCAATGCCGTGCAGTGGGCCGCGCCCCGCGTCAACATCGTGGACGTGTGCCCCAACGCCCAGCCGCTGGAACCCATCAGCCACAAGCCGGGTTTCACCAACGTCGGCATTGTTCAAACCAAGGCGGATTTGGCATGAGCGAAGCGACTAAAAAACTCCGTGTCGGCGTGATCGGTCTGGGTATGGGCCGCGCGCACATCAAAGGCTGGCAAGAGCATCCGCATGTGGAAGTGGTGGCCCTGGCCGACCCCGATAGCGCCCGGCTGACCACGGTGGGTGAGGAGTTCAGCGTGGCCTGCCGCTATGCCTCAGCCGAAGAAATGCTGGCCACAGAGCGGCTGGATGTGGTCAGCGTTTGCACGCCCAACAAGTTCCACAAGGGCCTGACCCTGGCCGCACTGGCCGCAGGCTGCCACGTGCTGTGCGAAAAGCCCATGGCCATGAACGCGCTGGAAGGCCGCGAAATGCTGGAGGCCGCCAAAGACGCAGGCAAGCGGCTGATGATCAACTTCTCGTACCGCTTCAGCGCGGCATCGCGGGCTTTGAAGACCCAGGTGGATGCGGGTTTGTTTGGCGACTTCTATTTTGGCCGCAGCGTCTGGCACCGCCGCCGGGGCATGCCCGGCTTTGGCGGCTGGTTTGGCACCCAGGCCCTGGCCGGGGGCGGCCCGCTGATCGACCTGGGCGTGCACCGCCTGGACCTGGCCCTGTGGCTGATGGGCTACCCCAAGCCGACCTGGGTGATGGGCAGCACCTACAACCCCATCGCCAGCGACCTGGCCCAGAAGGCCGGTAAGACGTTTGACGTGGAAGACCTGGCCGCTGGCTTCATCCGCTTTGAAAACGGCGCCACCTTGGCCCTAGAGGCCTCCTGGGCCGCCAACATCCAGGAGGCTGAGCTGATGGAAACCCGGCTGCTGGGCACCAAGGCCGGTTTGCTGCAAAAGAACCTGCACGCGGGCTACACCTTTGACGCGCATGTGTTCACCGAAGTCAACGGCGCACCGGTGGACATCCACCTGTGCCCGCCCACGGCCCCGGCCCCATCGGCCATGTTTGACTACGCCGAAGCCATCCTGACCGATACGCCGCACCCGGCGGGCGGCGACGAGGGCTTGGTGGTGATGCAAATTTTGGACGCGCTGTACGAGAGTGCCCGCACCGGCGCGCCGGTGCGCATCGGCTAGCAGCAGGGTATCTATCTGCAGGGATAAGGACTAGACTGGTTTACCGTGAAAGGCCTGCCGTACGGCAGCGCGGCAACACCATGAACATCAACGACTTCGCCAAAGCCAACGCGGTAGCCCTCTATCTGGGGTCCTACGCGAACCCCCAAACGGGAAGCACGGGCAACACCGGCTTGTCGGCCCAGCCCGGGTTTCAAAAGGCGGAAAAACGCATCCAGGCGCAGGTGGATGTGGCTACGGCGCAGTTGTCTTCCTTTGGCAAGCTCAAGTCCTCGCTGTCCGAACTGCAGAGTGTGGGGCAGGGCTTGGCGGGCTTGGCCAGCGCCACCACCCCGGCGGCCCAGAAAGCCGCAGCCAACCAATTCGTCAGCGCGTTCAACGCGGCCATCGACAGCGCCAAAGCCGCTGCCACGGTGGCCGGTGATGCGGCGGCCACGCAAAGCGCGTTGCGCAGCATCAAAGACCTGGTGCATGCCGTGAATGCCAATGCGGCGACCACGGGTGCCCTGCAGCAATTGGGTATCAATCTGGGCTCCAACGGCAAGTTGGCGCTGGACAGCCGCAGCTTTGAGGCCGCGCAAAAAACCGACCCCGCGGCGGTGACCCGCAGCCTGGCGGTGGTGGGCAAACAGGTGGCCGATGCCAGCACGCAAGAGTTGGCGATGGACGGCCACCTGGGTCTGTATTTGTCGGCGCTGGCCCAGCGCTCCAGCATTCTGAAAAGCCAGCAAGGCATGCTGGCATCCCTGGGGCTGTACACCCGCCCTAACCAGGGCAGCAGCACTGGCGGCAGCTATGATTTGGGCCTGGCGGCTTACCGAAAAAGCCTGCTTTCTGGCTGGTAAATAACCTTGTTGCACGCCTGACACGGCTTCGTTCTACCATGCCGGTTTGCTTTTAATGGAGACTCCCATGACGACCGCCCACGGCTACGCTGCCACCTCCCCAACCTCCCCTCTGGCCCCTTTCAGTTTTGAACGCCGCACCCCCGGTGCGCAGGACGTGGCGCTGGACGTTTTGTACTGCGGAGTCTGCCATTCCGACCTGCACACGGCCCGCAACGAATGGAAAAACACCATCTACCCGAGCGTGCCTGGCCACGAAATTGTCGGCCGCGTCACCGCGGTAGGCGATCTGGTCAGCAAGTTCAAGGTGGGCGACCTGGTCGGCATCGGCTGCATGGTCGATAGCTGCCAGCACTGCACACCCTGTGCCGATGGCCTGGAACAGTACTGCGACAACGGTTTTACCGGCACCTACAACGGCCCCATGTTCCCCAACGGCACCAACACCTACGGCGGCTACTCCAGCCACATGGTGGTGCGCGAATCCTTCGTGCTGCGTATTTCCCACGGGCTAGACGACCTGGCCGCCGTGGCCCCGCTGCTGTGCGCGGGCATCACCACCTATTCACCGCTGCGCCAGTGGAAGGTCGGCCCTGGCCAGAAGGTCGGCATCGTCGGCTTGGGTGGGTTGGGCCACATGGGCGTGAAGATCGCCGCTGCCATGGGCGCGCACGTGGTGCTGTTCACCACCTCCGAGAGCAAGCGTGCCGATGCCTTGCGTCTGGGTGCCAAGGAAGTGGTGGTGTCCAAGAACGCCGACGAGATGGCCGCCCACGCGAATAGCTTTGACTTCATCCTCAACACCGTGGCCGCTGCGCACAACCTGGATGCCTTCTTGGGCCTGCTCAAGCTGGACGGCACCATGACCCTGGTCGGCGCGCCGGAAACCCCGCACCCGTCCCCCAATGTGTTCGGCCTGATCATGAAGCGCCGCCGCCTGGCCGGTTCGCTGATCGGTGGCATCAAAGAGACGCAAGAGATGCTGGACTTCTGTGCCCAGCACGGCATCGTGTCGGATATCGAAACCATCCCCATGGACCAGATCGAAACCGCTTACACCCGCATGTTGAAAAGCGATGTGAAGTACCGCTTCGTCATCGACATGGCAACGCTCTAGTTTTTAAGCCTTTTTTCAGGCATAAAAAAAGCTGCCAGCGCATATTTAACCTGCGCTGGCAGCTATCAAAAAAGTACTAATTTCTTACTTTTTCCGGTACACGTACCACCCAGCCAGCGCGGTAAACACCACGATGATCGCCACCACCACGAAGAAGCCGTGGTGGTATTCGGCCAGGGGGATGCCGCCCACGTTCATGCCCAGCAGGCCGGCCACGATGTTGATGGGCAGGGCCAGTACGGTGACCACCGTCAGGGTAAACACGCTTTGGTTGGTTTGCTCGCTCACCTGGGCGGCGATTTCTTCCTGCAGCAGCTTGATACGCTCCTTCAGCTCGGACAGGTCGCGGATGGTCAGCGAGAACTCTTCGGTGACCTGGCGCAGCTCTTCCAGGTCGTGCTCGCTGATCCACTGGGGCGGCAGGCGCAGCAGGCGAAACAGGGCGCCCGGCTCGGGTGCCAGCAGGCGCTGCAGCCGCACCAGCACGCGGCGCAGCTGGCCCAGATCGGCACGTCGGTTTTGCAGGCGGCCCACCAGAAACTTGTCTTCAATCACGTCCACCTTGACGGTGGCGTCGCGCACGATGCGCACCAGCACGTCGCCTTGTTCGTGCAGCAAGGTGTTCAAAAACGCGATGGACGAGGGCAGGGGTTTGCCATTCTTCACCGCATCGCGCATCCGGTCGATGGAGCGCAGCGGGTGCGAACGGGCGCTGATGGCCATGTGCGGGCCCAGGTTCATCCACAGGCTGGCGATCTCGGCGGGGTCAAAGGCGAACTCGTAGGCCACGTCGTTGACCACCGCGATCAGCGTGTCGTGAGCGTCCTCGATGCGGGTGGAGCGCGAGCCCTCGTGCAGCGCCTCGAAGAACTCGGGCACCACGTCGGGCAGCTGTTTGCGGATGCAGGCCTCGGCGGCAGCGTCGCTCAGGTTGAAGTGCAGCCAAACGAAATCGGCCGCGCTTTTGGCGCGGCCGTTGCCCAGCCAGGCGATGGCTTGGGCCAGATCCAGCGGCACACCTTTCGCTCCACCCTCACCGCCTTCGAACAGGTAGCCGCAGAGCAGGCCGTTCCTGTCCGATCCGTAGCGAATCTCCATCTCAGAAAATGTGCGAGAACAGCCAGTACAGCGAGCCGGACAGCAGGATGGACACCGGCAGCGTCAGCACCCAGGCCATCAGCAGGTTGCGGATGGTGGACATCTGCAGGCCGGATTTATTGGCCGCCATGGTGCCCGCTACGCCGGACGACAGCACGTGCGTGGTGGATACCGGCAGGCCGTACATGTCGGCTGCGCCAATGGTGATCATGGCCACCAGCTCGGCGGACGCACCCTGGGCGTAGGTCAGATGGGTTTTGCCGATCTTTTCACCCACGGTGACCACAATGCGTTTCCAGCCCACCATGGTGCCCAGGCCCAGCGCAATCGCCACGGCCACCTTTACCCACAGCGGGATGAACTTGGTGGCATCGTCGATCTTGCCCTTGAAGGCCTTCAGGTTGGCTTTGGCGTCGGCATCCAGATGGGCATCGGGGTTTTTGTCGAGGATGCGGATGGCTTCGGACGTGAGGTACATGTCGTTGCGCATATTGGTCACGGCGGCGGCGGGTACTTTGGCCAGCGAACCGTAGGTTTTGACCTGGGTGCCGATGTCGCCGACGATCACGCTCAACGCTGGCACGACCTCATCCACCAGCTCTTTGCTGCGCAGGTAGGTGGTCAATGTTTCACGTGGATCATTCGGTGCGGCGATGCTGCTGGTGTTACGTAAGGACTGCTGCGTGACTTGCGCCAGGGCGCTGAACTGCACCACCTGGTCGGCCGGCATGGCGCGGTTCAGCGCGTAGGCCATGGGTACGGTGCCCACCAAGATCAGCATGATCAGGCCCATGCCCTTTTGGCCGTCGTTGGAGCCGTGGGCAAACGACACGCCGGTGCAGGTCAGCACCAGCAGGGCGCGGATCCACAGCGGTGGGGGTTTATTGCCCTTGGGTTCTTCGTACAGGGCCTTGTTTTTCACAAAAGCGCGCAGGGCCAGCAGCAGCAGGGCGGCGCAACCAAAGCCCACCAGGGGCGACAGCAGCAGCGAATAGCCGATCTTGGTGGCCTGGGCCCAGTCCACGCCACTGGTGCCGTCACGGCCGTGCATCAGCGCGTTGGCAATGCCCACGCCCAGGATAGAGCCGATGAGGGTGTGCGAAGACGACGAAGGCAGGCCCAGCAGCCAGGTGCCCAGGTTCCAGATAATGGCGGCGATCAGCAGCGCAAACACCATGGCAAAGCCTGCGCTCGAGCCGACGTGCAGGATCAGCTCTACCGGCAGCAGCGAGATGATGCCAAACGCCACCGCGCCGCTGGACACCAGCACGCCCAGAAAGTTGAAGCAGCCCGACCAGATCACCGCCACGTTCGGCGGCATCGAGTGGGTGTAGATCACCGTGGCCACGGCGTTGGCGGTGTCGTGGAAACCGTTGACAAATTCAAACCCCAGCGCAATCAGCAGCGCCACGCCCAGCAGCAGGTAGGGCACCCAGTTGGTAGTGAAGGCACCGGCTTCCTGCACATCGCTGACCAGGCTGTAGCTGCTGAACAGCAGGCCGATGGCCAGCAGAGCGACAAACACGATGACCGTGACCGGGCCGGTTTTGTGGTCCAGCTTGGGGCGTGAAGACGGTGGAGGGGCCTGTTCCCCCACGTGCTGCGGTCTGAAAGGCGTGGTCGCGGTGTTCATGGGGAAGGGCCTCTTGGGGTGGATACATCGCCAAGTGTCTTACCGCCCCGTGACAACTGTGTGACAGGTTTTGCCAGGAAAAATTTATAAAAAATAGGCTTCTAGCGCAGATTCCACCTGCGCTAGCAGCTATTTTTTATATAGCAATGTTAGTGCGCTTTTGCGCCCCGTAAACGCTGTACCAGTGTCACACCTGCCAGCACCACCGCACCCGCCACCACCCCGGCAATGCCGTTGAGCAGCGTCGGGGCCACGGTCTGCAGCAGGCCGCCCACGCCGGGCACGGCAGCGGCCCACTGGGCGATGGCTTCGATGCCGTGGTGGGCGGCGAGCCAGCCGTGCGTCAAAATTCCGCCGCCCACCAAAAACATGGCGGCGGTGCCGACCACCGACAGCGCCTTCATCATCCAGGGCGCAAAAATCAAAATGCCCCGACCCAGGCTCTGCTTCCAGGCGCTGGCTTGCTGCGTGAGGTACAGGCCGCCGTCGTCCAGCTTGACGATGCCCGCCACCAGCCCGTACACCCCTATCGTCATCACCACGGCAATGGTGGTCAGCACCGTGAGCTGGGTGCTGAAGCCGCTGCCCTGCACCGTGCCCAGGGTGATGGCGATGATCTCGGCCGACAGGATGAAGTCGGTGCGCACCGCGCCCTGGATTTTTTCTTTTTCCATGGCCACCAGGTCTACTGCCGGGTTGGCCACCGCAGCCGCCAGCGCGCTGTGCTCGGCAGCCACCACATCGGCGCTGTGCATAAAAGGGTGGGCCAGCTTCTCAAATCCTTCAAAGCACAGGTAGGCACCGCCCACCATCAGCAGCGGCGTTACCGCCCACGGGGCCACGGCGCTGATGGCCAGCGCGGCAGGCACCAGGATGAGCTTGTTGCGAAACGAGCCCTTGCAGACGGCCCATACCACCGGCAGCTCGCGTTCGGCTTTGACACCGCTGACCTGCTGCGCGTTCAGCGCCAGGTCGTCGCCCAGCACGCCGGTGGTTTTTTTGGCTGCCACCTTGGTCAGCACGGACACGTCGTCCAGGATGGAGGCAATGTCGTCGATCAGCGCGAGCAGGCTAGAGGCCATGGGGAGTTTTCCAAGCAAGTGCGCCGCACCGTGCGGACGCTAGGGGTGGATTGTCGCTGGCCGGTAAAACCACATGTCCAATAGGCTATTCGCGCAGACGCTACCTGCGCAAGCAGCTATGAAAACAGGAGCAATGCTTGGGTGCGCTATTTGCGTTGCTTGTCGGCCTTGTGCCAGTAGGTGAATGCGTCCTCGTGCACTTCGATGTCCACCTCCATCACCCGCGCCTGCAGCTGGGCCTGCACGTCGGCCACCGCCTGGTTGTAAACCAGCGGGCCGATTTCTTCCAGGAAAAAGCCCAGCAATCCCCCGGCGGCCACGTTGCCGATTTTCTCGTCCATGTGGGTCAGGAAATAGCGTTCGATGGAGGCGATGGCCTGCTGGCGGGTGTCGGGGCGGATGGTGATGGGCATGT
Source organism: Rhodoferax sp. (assembly GCF_039922535.1). Lineage (GTDB taxonomy): Bacteria > Pseudomonadota > Gammaproteobacteria > Burkholderiales > Burkholderiaceae_C > Rhodoferax_B. Next base: position 20,195 of record NZ_JBDTEM010000190.1, read on the forward strand.
TTTTAGGCGTTTGCAGCCAGGTATTCTTTGGCTTTCAAGCCCACAAACTGGCGGCCCGGGTTGCTGCCGCTGCACCATTCTTCGGGGCCGAACAGCGCAAACAGGCCGATTTTGACCAGGGTGGGGATGGCCAGTTCTAACTCGTGTTCTACCTCGCCGCGTGCGCCTGCGTTGTACAGCGCCACGTTGTGCAGCATGGCGGCCACGGTGCCGGTTTGTACCTGGCTGCCGTCGTGAAGGGTCACGCGCGGCAGGGTTTCGCCAGCCGCCAGAATCTTCTGGTTGACGCGGGCCAGGATGATGGCTTCGGTAGAGGAGGGCATGGGGTTTCCTTTTCGGGTGGCGATGGAAGGATCATAAGAGTCCGCTTGGCCGCAGGGAATGGAGGGGTTTATTAAAATGCTGGATTCCCCCTCTGTCTTTGTCCTGCCGTTTTGGTGGGGTCGGGCGGCTATGGGGCTGGCACTGACAGAGGACGAGAGTATGTTGTACCCCCAAGAATTTGATGTGATCGTGGTTGGCGGCGGCCATGCCGGCACCGAGGCCGCGCTTGCTGCTGCGCGCATGGGGTGCAAAACCCTGCTGCTGACGCACAACATCGAGACCCTGGGCCAGATGAGCTGCAACCCGTCGATCGGCGGCATCGGCAAGGGGCATCTGGTCAAAGAGGTGGACGCACTGGGCGGAGCCATGGCCTTGGCCACCGACGAGGGCGGCATCCAATTCCGCATTTTGAATTCCAGCAAAGGCCCTGCCGTGCGCGCCACCCGCGCCCAGGCCGACCGTGTGCTGTACAAAGCCGCCATCCGCCGCATGCTGGAGAACCAGCCCAATCTGTGGCTGTTCCAGCAAGCCGTGGACGATTTGATGATCGAAGGCGACCGCGTGGTGGGTGCCGTGACGCAGGTCGGCGTGCAGTTCCGCAGCCGCACCGTGGTGCTGACGGCGGGTACCTTTTTGGACGGCAAGATCCACGTCGGCCTGAACAACTACGCCGCAGGCCGTGCGGGCGACCCCCCGGCGGTGTCGCTCAGCGCGCGCCTGAAGGAGCTCAAGCTGCCCCAGGCCCGCCTGAAAACCGGCACGCCGCCGCGCATCGACGGCCGCAGCATCGACTACAGCCAGTTGGAAGAGCAGCCCGGTGACGGCATGCCCGGCGGCATGGGCGCGCAGATTCCGGTGTTCAGCTTCATGGGCAACCGGGCCATGCACCCACAGCAAATGCCGTGCTGGATCACCCACACCAATGCGCGCACGCACGAGATCATCCGCGCGGGCTTTGACCGCAGCCCCATGTTCACCGGCAAGATCGAGGGCGTGGGCCCGCGCTACTGCCCCAGCGTGGAAGACAAGGTCAACCGCTTTGCCGACAAAGACAGCCACCAGATCTTCCTGGAGCCCGAAGGTCTGAATACCCACGAGATCTACCCCAACGGCATCTCCACCAGCCTGCCGTTCGACGTGCAGTACGACCTGGTGCGCTCCATGAAGGGCATGGAAAACGCCCACATCCTGCGCCCCGGCTACGCCATCGAATACGACTACTTCGACCCGCGCGCTTTGAAGAGTAGCTTCGAGACCCGTGCCATCGGCGGCCTGTTCTTTGCAGGCCAGATCAACGGCACCACCGGTTACGAAGAGGCCGCCGCCCAAGGCCTGTTCGCTGGCATCAACGCCGCACTGCAATGCCGTGGCGAGTCATCATGGCTGCCGGGCCGCGACCAGGCCTACCTGGGCGTGCTGGTGGATGACCTGATCACCAAGGGCGTAACCGAGCCGTACCGCATGTTCACCAGCCGCGCCGAGTTCCGCCTGCAGCTGCGCGAAGACAACGCCGACATGCGCCTGACCGAGATGGGCCGCAGCATGGGCCTGGTGGACGATGCCCGCTGGGAGTCGTTCAACCGCAAGCGCGAAGCTGTTTCACGTGAAACAGAGCGCCTGCGCAGCCTGTGGATCAGCCCCAAGAACCTGGCGGTGGCCGAAGCCGAGCGGGTGCTGGGCAAAGCCATCGAGCACGAATACAGCTTGGCCGAACTGCTTCGCCGCCCGGATGTGCACTACGACGGCCTGATGTCGCTGGCCAGTGGCAAGTTCGCGGTGGACGAGTTCGCGCCCGGTGTTCCACGTGAAACAGCCCAGGCCGACTTTGTGGCCGCCGTGCTGGAGCAGGTGGACATCAACGCCAAGTACTCGGGCTACATCGAGCGCCAAAAGTCCGAGATCGACCGCGCTGCCCACTACGAGCACCTGAAGATCCCCGCCGACCTGGACTACCTGCAAGTCAGCGCCCTGAGCTACGAGGTGCGCCACACCTTGAACAAACACCGGCCCGAGACGCTAGGCCTGGCATCCCGCATGTCGGGCGTGACCCCGGCGGCCATTTCGCTGCTGCTGGTGCATTTGAAAAAGCTGGGCTGGAAGGACCGGCCGACGGTGGAGGAGGCCACTGCATGAGCGAGTGTTTGGAGATACTCACCCGCAGCACCGCACAGCTTGGCCTAGCCCTGTCAGACGCGCAGCACCAAACCCTGCTGCGCTACCTGGACCTGGTCTTGAAGTGGAACAAGGTCTACAACCTGACCGCGCTGCGCGACCCGGCCGAAGCGTTGACGCACCACTTGATCGACAGCCTGGCCGCCGTGCCACCGCTGCTGCGCCATCTGGCGGGGCGAGACGATGCCAAGCTGTTGGACGTAGGTTCCGGCGCGGGCCTGCCCGGCGTGGTGTTCGCCATTTGCTGCCCGCAGCTGCAGGTGCGCTGTGTGGATACCGTCGGTAAAAAGGCTGCGTTTGTGCAGCAGGCGGCGCTGGAACTGAAGCTGCCGAATCTGCGCGGCGTGCATGCCCGGGTCGAAAGCCTGACTGAAAAGTTCGACGTGGTGAGCGCCCGTGCCTTTGCCTCGCTGGTGGATTTCACCACCTGGTCGGTCGCCGCGCTGGCCGAGCAGGGCGTGTGGCTGGCGATGAAGGCCAAGCACCCCGAAGCAGAAATCGCCGCGCTTCCCGCATCTGTGGAGGTGTTTCACGTGGAACAACTCACTGTGCCGGGGCTGGACGCAGAGCGTTGCATCATATGGCTACGTTCTAAAAACCCCGTCGCGTAAACTCGCCTCCTCACACGCGAGGAGTTCCCCATGTTCGGCATTGCAAATTACGGCGCGTTCGTCGCTGCCATCATCGTTTTTTTGATGATTCCCGGCCCGGGTAATTTGGCGCTGATCACCTCCACCAGCAAGGGCGGCATCCGTGGCGGCCTGGCCGCCACCCTGGGTGTGATCCTCGGTGACCAGGTGCTGATGTGGACGGCAGTGGCTGGTGTGGCGGCCTTGTTGGCCAGCTACCCGGTGGCGTTTGCGGCGGTGCAGTGGCTGGGTGCCGCTTACCTGGCGTTCCTGGGTTGCAAGATGCTGCTGGCCAAGGCGGGCGATGCGCCTATTTTGAACATCCGGCCGTCCCACTTTCTGCGCCAGGCCTTGGTCATCACGCTGTTGAACCCCAAGGCCATCGTGTTCTACATGGCATTCTTCCCGCTGTTTGTGGATCCCGCACACCACCAGGGCCTGCTGACCTTTGCGGTGATGGCGCTGACGATTGCCGCGCTGACCTTTGTCTACGGCCTGGTCGCCACCTTGTTGACCCATTTTCTGGCCGAGCGCATGCGTGCGAACCCGGTTGTGTCCCACGCGCTGAACAAGCTGGCGGGTGTGTTTCTGATTGGCTTTGGCGTGAAGCTAGCCCTGTCTAAGTAAGTATTGTTGAAAGCTCCCATGGCAAAAGTGTTCTGTGTAGCCAACCAAAAGGGCGGGGTCGGTAAGACCACCACCACCGTCAACCTGGCGGCGGGCTTGGCCAAGGTTGGGCAGCGCGTGCTGATGATCGACCTGGACCCGCAGGGCAACGCCACCATGGGCTCGGGCGTGGACAAGCGCACCTTGGAGCTCACGGTGTACGACGTGCTGCTCGAATCCAGCAGCATTGCCGAGGCCCGCGTGCAGGCCGAAAAATGCGGCTACGACGTGCTCGGCTCTAGCCGCGAACTCAGTGGAGCCGAGGTCGAGCTGGTGACCATGGAGCGGCGCGAAAAGCGCCTGCAGGCCGCTATCGCCAAGGTGGCTGCCGAATACGACTTTGTGCTGATCGATTGCCCGCCCAGCCTGTCCATGCTGACGCTGAACGGCCTGTGCGCCGCCAACGGCGTGATCGTGCCCATGCAGTGCGAGTACTTTGCGCTGGAAGGCCTGACCGACCTGGTCAACACCATCAAGCAGGTGCACGCCAACCTGAACAAAGACCTGCAAATCATCGGCCTGCTGCGCGTGATGTTCGACCCCCGCATCACCCTGCAGCAGCAGGTGAGCGACCAGCTCAAGGCGCACTTTGCCGACAAGGTGTTCAACACCGTCATCCCGCGCAACGTGCGTCTGGCCGAAGCACCCAGCTACGGTCTGCCCGGCGTGGTGTTCGACCCGTCTGCCCGTGGCAGCCTGGCCTACGTGGCCTTTGCCGAAGAAATGGTCCAGCGCATCCAGGCCTAAATTTATAAAAAATAGGCTGCTAGCGCAGATAACACCTGCGCTAGAAGCTATATAAACAATAGCAAATGACACACCCTCGCACACCTTTCCGCGTGCTGCTCCTTCCCGGCTGGCAAAACTCCGGCCCTGGCCACTGGCAAACCCTGTGGGAAACCCAGTTTGGCGACCTGCGGGTGGAGCAGCACGACTGGCTGCACCCGCTGCGGGGCGACTGGATTACCCGGCTGGAAGAGGTGGTGCAGGAGGTCGTACAAGAGCAGGACGGTCCGGTGTGGCTGGCCGCGCACAGCCTGGGCTGCCACCTGGTGGCGGCGTGGGCGGCGGTGTCGCACAACACCGGCAAAGTGCAGGGCGCGTTGTTGGTGGCACCGCCTGACGTGGCGCAGGCCGATTTTCCACCGCAGCTGCACCGCTGGGCCGTGCCGGTGCTGGGCAAGCTGCCGTTTGCTGCCACGCTGGTGGCATCGACCGATGACCCGTATTGCAGCCTGGACGCCGCCGAAAAGTTCGCCCACCACTGGGGTGCGGCATTCCAGCACATCGGCCCGCGTGGCCACATCAACGCCGAATCCGGCCTGGGCGCTTGGCCCCAGGGCAGGGCGCATCTCAACTTAGAAGGCAAAACACATGGCAACCCCTAAACGCAAAGGCCTGGGCATGGGCCTGGATGCCCTGCTCGGTCCCAAGGTCGTCGATCCCGCGCCGCTGGAAACTGGCTTGCCCACCGTCTTGCTGCTGAGCGATCTGGTGCCCGGCCAGTACCAGCCGCGCACCCGCATGGACGAAGGCGCGCTGTACGAGCTGGCCGAGAGCATCAAGGCGCAGGGCATCATGCAGCCGATTCTGGTGCGCCAATTGGCCAGCGGCGACAACGCTGGCAAGTACGAGATCATCGCCGGGGAGCGGCGTTTCCGCGCCGCCAAACTGGCCGGGCTGGACCGCGTACCGGTGCTGGTGCGCGATGTGCCGGACGAATCCGCCGCCGCCATGGCCCTGATCGAAAACATCCAGCGCGAAGACCTGAACCCGCTGGAAGAAGCCCAGGGCCTGCAGCGCCTGGTGAAAGAATTCGCCATGACGCATGAGCAGGCCGCGCAGGCCGTGGGCCGTTCGCGCAGCGCTGCCAGCAACCTGTTGCGCCTGCTGAACCTGGCCGACCCGGTGCAGACCATGCTGATGGCGGGCGACCTGGACATGGGCCATGCCCGCGCCCTGCTGACGCTGGACCGGGCCACGCAGATCAGCGCCGGTAGCCAGATCGCCGCCAAGAAAATGTCGGTGCGCGAGGCCGAAAGCTTGGTCAAAAAGCTCAGCGCCGAGTTCTCGCTCACCCCCTCGCCCAAGGCCGCCAAAGAGAAGTCGCGCGACCTGAAGCGGGTGGAAGAAGAGCTGTCCGACCTGCTGATGGCCGAGGTCGACATCCGCATCAAAAAGCGCGTCAAACGCCACGGAAAATTTGAGGAAATGGGCGAGATTGTGGTGCAGTTTGGCTCGCTGGACGAGCTCAACGGCCTGGTCGAAAAACTCACGCGCAGCGCAGCGCACTGAACGGGTGTTGCGCTGGCCCTTGCCCGCGTTGCTCGCCTGGGGCGGTGCCTGGGCGCTGTTCACCACGCTGCAGCAGCTCGGTCTGCCGGGCGCCGTCGCGCTGCTGCTGGCGACCGCAGCAGGGGCTGCTTGCAGCCTGCTGGGGCCCACCTGGTGGCGGCGCGGACTGATTGCGGCGGGTTTCCCGTTGTCGCTGGCGCTGTCCGGCGCGGTGGCGTTACCGGCCTGGGCCTGGCTGCTGCCACTGGCCTTGTTGCTGCTGGTCTACCCCCTGAACGCTTGGCGCGATGCCCCGCTGTTTCCCACCCCCGCCCGCGCCTTGCAGGACCTGGCGGTGGTGATTCCCTTGCCCGAGGGCGCGCTGGTGCTGGATGCGGGCTGCGGACTCGGCCACGGCCTGCAATCCCTGCGCCTGGCCTATCCCCATGCCCGCCTGCACGGCCTGGAGTGGAGCTGGCCGCTGCGCGCCGTCTGTGCCCTGCGCTGCCCCTGGGCGCGGGTGCGCCAGGGCGACATCTGGCGTGCCGACTGGGCACCGTATGCGCTGGTCTACCTGTTCCAGCGGCCCGAGAGCATGGCCCGTGCTTTCGGCAAGGCCCAGGCGCAGATGGCAACCGGCACGTGGTTGGTGAGTCTGGAATTCGAGGTGGAGGGCGTGGTCGCCGCCGGTCGGCTGCAGGCTCCGGACGGGCGGGCGGTGTGGCTGTACAGGGTCGTACAAAAATAAAAATTTGACGCGGTATGTAGGAGACACATTTTGAAAAACCTGCCCTTGGTGCTCTAGGCGGCCATTGCCGACCTGTCCCAGCTACCCGACGTGGAAGCCATTGTTTTGAGCGGTTCGCACGGCTCCGGGATGGTGGACGCACTGTCGGACTACGACTTGTATGTGTATTCCGACCAGCCCATCCATGCCGATGCGCGGCGCAGCGTACTCCATGCCTACTGCCGCAGCATGGAGTGGGACAACCGCTTCTGGGAAACCGAGGACGATGGCCTGCTGGCAGACGGCACCCCGGTAGAGTTCATTTACCGCAGTTTCAACTGGCTTGAAGGTGTGCTGACCCCGGTGGTCGAAGGCGCGCAGGCCAGCGTGGGCTACACCACCTGCTTCTGGGCCAACCTGTTAAACAGCCGTATTCTTTTTGACCGCCACGGCCGTGCTGCGGCACTGCAAGCGCGGTTCAAGGTGCCTTATCCGGCCCGCTTGCAGCAGGCCATCATCGCCAAAAATCTGCCGCTGTTGGCCCACGCCAGTTGTTCGTATCTGCACCAGATCGAATTTGCATTGCAGCGTGACGACAGGCTCAGCGTGCAGCACCGCCTGGCGGGGCTATTGGCCAGCTACTTTGATATTCTTTTTGCTGCGTACCAAAAGCCGCATCCGGGCGAAAAACGCCTGCTGCTGCATCTGGCGGCGCTGCCCGATGCGCCCGACCACGGCATCCACCGTTTGCTGGCGGCTGCGGTGGTGTCGCCCGCCGAGTTGCCAGGCCTGCTGCGCCAGTTGGATACCGATCTGCGGGCCTGGTTAAAAACCCGCAACCTACAGGACTAAACCATGGGCGATTCAGCTTTTTCCCTTGACTTCACTGCGCCTACGTTGAGCAGTCGGCTCCAATGGCATGCCGAACCATCACAGTGGCAGATCGACACCGCCCGCCAATGCTTGCGCATCCAGCCGGATGCACACACCGATTTCTGGCAGCGCACCCACTATGGGTTTGAGGTGGATAACGGGCATTTCCTGCATTTGCAGGCCACAGGCGACTTTGTGTTGACCACCCGGCTCACCTCGCTGGCCCTGCACCAATACGACCAAGCCGGGTTGATGGTGCGTTTATCGCCTGCATGCTGGTTGAAAACCTCGGTGGAATTTGAGCCACATGGCCCGAACCGGCTGGGTGCGGTGGTCACCAACGCGCAGTACTCGGACTGGTCCACGCAGGATATTGCCCAGGATGTGCGGACCGTCTGGTTCCGTATCCGGGCGGAAGACTGCGACTTCATCGTCGAGTCTTCCCTGGATGGCGTGAAATGGTCCCAAATCCGCATGGCGCATTTGCACGAGCGTGCGGCGGCAGCCTCGGTAGCCTGTGGCCTGTATGCCTGCAGCCCCAAAGCGGCGGGCTACGAGGCGCAGTTTTCACTGCTGCAATTTGAGCCGGGGCGCATCGCGTAGCTACACCGGGGCTGTGGCCCGGCGTGTGCCCACCAACGGGCGGCGGCTTGAAGTCTGACGGGCATGCAAAAAGCCTCCCGCAGGAGGCTTTTCAGCAAGGTGAGCCGCAGTGTTACTGGCCGACCTTCAGTACACCGCCCTTGCCCAGCCCGCCTTTGACTTCTTGCGCTTTGTAGTTGCGCAGCGAAATCACCATGCTGTTGTAGGCATCTACAAAAGCCGCAACGGTGGCCTTGCCCGCAGGGGTGCGCGAGAAGCCACTCAGGCCACCAGCCGCGCCGCCGCCAAACGCACCCAGCGCGGCACCGTAGTTGGTGGCGCTGGAGTTGCCTTCGGAAATCGCAATTTGCACCGACGAGCGGATGTCGAACAGCGACAGCGTGACGACCGAGGACTTGCTTTCCAGCGAACCCGCAACGGCACCCATGCCATGGCCGAGCAGGCCACCCAAGGCACCCGCAATCTTGCCGGTGGATTCGTTGTCAATGACGATGGCCGGATCCAGGAAGTAGTCGGCTGCCACACGCTGGCCCTTTTGCTGCGCCGAACCGGCGCGGAATTCACCCGAATTGCGCTGCTTGTCGGTAATGCCAGAGAGCTTGCTTTCCAAGCGGTTGTTGCCGATGGAGGTGATCACGAAGCAGTTGGACTGCTGCACTGCCAGGCGCAACAGGGGTTCGATGCTGGTGACCTGGGTGGCTGCGCCAAAGCTGGCATACCAATCCTTGCCACGGCCATCGTCCACGGCTAGCGTACCCATGGGCGCAGGGCAGCGCTCCAGGCTGGAATTGGCCCCTGCGCTGGTGCCGCCAGCCGCGCCGCCCTGCACGGCGGTGGGGGCATTGCCAGCGGTGATCTGGCCGCCGCCGCAACCAGCGAGGGCAAGGCTGCAGGCCAGGGCGGCCCAACGGAAGGAGTGTTGTGGTGTGTGCATGGCTCGGTCTTTCAATACGAAGGTTGCGGTTCAGGAAAAAATGGATTACCGGTAGTACCAGCCGGAAGGGCCCCAGGCCCAGTAGTAGACGTAGCCGGTGGCCCAGTAGCCGTACCACGACTTGCGGTAGGTTTCGCGCCAACGGTAGTTCTCTTGTTCGGTCTTTTTGGCCGCCTGGGCTTCGGCCAGCAGCTTGGTGGCTTCCTTGTTGCCGCTGCCGGAGGCGAGCAGCAGCCATTTTTCGGCCTCTTGGGGGTCGGAGCCCATTTCTTCCAGGCCCATCAGGTAGAAGCGGCCCAGCGCCAGTTGGGCTTGCTGGTTGCCGTGGTCGCCCGCCTCGCGCATCCAGCGCAGTGCCTGGTAGCTGTCGCGCTTGATGCCGTCGCCACGGAAGTAGCGCAGCCCCAGGTCGAAGGCCGCCTTGGGGTCTTTGTTGGCCAGCTGGGTCAGTGCGGCGATACGGCGGGTTTCTTCCGGGTTGTCGTCGTGGGTGGCATCGAAGGTGGACGAATTGCGGGGCCGGTCGGAGCAGCCGGTTTCGTCACAGATGCGAATGGTCTTTTCGGCGGTTTGGGCGCAAACGCTGAGTGAGGCCAGCAGAATGGGAAGCAGCAAACTTTTCATGGATTTCCCCAGGGCATCCTCAATGTAAACGGACCAATAAGTTTACATGCCTCGATGGCGCAGAGATAGCCCAAATGTCATCCATATTAGGGAACAGAAATCAGATGGTTGCCCCCCCTCTTGCGGTGGATGAGCATTCCTAATTTGATAGCTGTATACGCTGATTCAGTATGCACTAAAGCCTAAAAATCTTCCCCGGGTTCAGGATATTCAGCGGGTCCAGCGCCTGCTTGATCGCCCGCATCATGGCCACCGCGCCATCCCCGGCTTCGGCCACCAAAAAATCCATCTTGTGCAGGCCAATGCCGTGCTCGCCGCTGCAGGTGCCGTCCAGGCGCAGGGCGCGGGCTACCAGGGCATCGTTCAGGGCTTCGGCGCGGGCGCGTTCGTCGGGGCTGTTCGGGTCGATCAAATAGCCGAAGTGGAAGTTGCCGTCGCCCACGTGGCCGACCAAAAAGTAGGGGATGCCGCTGGCATCGGCCTCGGCCACCGAATCCAGCAGGCAGTCGGCCAGGCGTGAGATGGGCACGCAGGTGTCGGTGGAAATGGCTTTGCAGCCGGGCCGCGACTGCACGGCGGCGAAGTAGGCGTTGTGCCGCGCCGTCCACAGGCGGGTGCGCTCCTCGGGCGTGCTGGCCCACTCAAAAGCCTGGCCACCAAAGTCGGAGGCGATCTCTTGCACCAGCTCGGCCTGCTCTTTGACCCCGGTGGGCGAGCCGTGGAACTCCATCAGCAGCATGGGTTCCTCGCGCAGGCCCAGCTTGGCGTAGGCGTTGACCATGCGCACGGTGTGCGCGTCGATCAGCTCCACCCGGGCGATGGGCACGCCGAGCTGGATCACCTGGATGGTGGTGCGCACGGCGGCTTCGATGCTGGGGAAGGAGCAAATGGCCGCCGTTATTGCCTCGGGCAGCGGGTAGATCTTGAGGGTGATTTCGGTGATCACGCCCAGCGTGCCCTCGCTGCCCACCATCAGCCGCGTCAGGTCGTAGCCGGCGCTGGACTTTTTGGCCCGGGTGCCGGTGCGGATGGTCTCGCCGCTGGCCGTCACCACCTCTAGCGCCAGCACGTTTTCGCGCATGGTGCCGTAGCGCACGGCGTTGGTGCCGCTGGCGCGGGTGGCGCACATGCCGCCGATGGACGCGTCTGCGCCGGGGTCGATGGGGAAAAACAGGCCCGTGTGTTTGATGGCCTCGTTGAGCTGTTTGCGGGTCACGCCGGGCTGCACGGTGACCGTCAGGTCGTCGGCATCGATGCGGACGATGGCGTTCATGCGGCTGACATCCAGGCTGATGCCGCCTTGCACCGCCAGCAAATGGCCTTCCAGCGACGAGCCTACGCCGAAGGGAATGACGGGCACGGCGTACTGGCTGGCCAGCCGGACCGCATCCGCCACGTCGGCCGTGCTTTCGGCAAACACCACGGCAGCCGGGGGCGGCACCGAAAAAGAAGATTCATCGCGTCCATGGTGCTCGCGCACGGCCAGGGCGGTGGAAAACTGTGCGCCGAACCGGGCTTGCAGCGCCTCGGTCAGGGCGGGGGGCATGGCACGGAGGGCCTGGGTGGGCAGCGGCGCGTTCATGGTGTCTCCAATGGATGTATCCGACAATCGTAGCCCGATTCAAAAGAAAGCACTTATGGCCAACCGCCTCACGCAAATCGCCACCCGCACCGGCGACAACGGCAGCACCGGCCTGGGCGACAACACCCGCGTCTCTAAAAACAGCCTGCGGGTGCACGCCATGGGCGATGTGGACGAGCTCAACAGCCACATCGGCCTGCTGCTGTGCGAGGCCATGCCCGAGGGCGTGCGCAGCCTGCTGGTGGAGGTGCAACACCAGCTGTTCAACCTGGGCGGCGAGCTGTCCATCCCCGGCTTTGAGCTGCTCAAGCCCGAGGCCGTGCTGGCGCTGGACCAGGCCCTGGCCGAGCACAATGCCACGCTGCCCCGGCTGGCCGAATTCATCCTGCCCGCCGGCACCCGCGCCGCCTCGCAAGCCCATGTGTGCCGCACCGTGGCCCGCCGCGCCGAGCGCACCGTGGTGGCGCTGGAGCAGCAAGACGCCTTGAAGGACACGCCCCGGCACTACCTGAACCGGCTGAGCGACCTGCTGTTTGTGCTGGCCCGGGTGCTGAACCGCATGGACGGCGGGGATGACGTGTACTGGAAGAGTGAGCGTATGGCCCGGGATGCGGCCGCTTGAATGCTCTTATATCCGTAGCTGCCTGCGCAGGTGCAGTCTGCGCTAGAGGCACTTTTTTCTTAAATTTTTGGTGGGAATATCCACAGCCTAGTTTCCGTGCGCCAGCCGCAAACACGCCTGCAGCGCCTTGGTGGCGCGTGACGGCTCGGGGGTACGGCGCGCGATGGCCAGAAATTGGCATGCGTAGCGGAACAGCGTGGGCTGCACGGCCCGCATCTGGCCTTTTTGCACAAAACCTTCGGCATAGTGGTCGGGCAGAAAACCCAGGTACAGGCCCGACAGGATCAGCGTGGCGATGGACTCCTGGTCAAACCCCGTAGCCTTGCGCGGCAGACGCTCGCGCTGGCTGATTTCCATATTCGGCGAGTGCTGGCCCAGCCCGGCAAACGGGTAGCGGCGCAGGTCGTCCCAGCCCATGGCCTGCATGTCTTGCGCAAACAAAGCATGCTGCGCGCCGCAGTACAACAGCATGGTTTCGCCAAACAGCGCGTCGTAGGCCAGGCTGTCGGATTGGCGGTGGCTGGGAATGATGCCCAGGTGGAAGCTGCCGTCCATCACCCCGCGCTCGATGGCGTGGATGGTGGCCACATGCAGGCACAGGCTGACCTCGGGGGCCAGCGCCGCAAACCGGGCAATCGCCGCGCTGATGCGGGCCTGCGGGTTGCTGGCGGTTTTGTCGAACATCGCCAGGTGCAGCTCGCCGCCCATGCGGTGGTGCAGCGCGTCCACGCTGGCGCGGAAAGCATCGGCTCCGGCCAGCAGGCGCAAGGTTTCGGTGTAGATCTGCTGGCCTTCGGGGGTCAGCGCAAAGCCGCTACGGCCCCGGCGGCACAGGGTCAGGCCGAGCCGGGTTTCCAGGTCTTTCACGTGGCGGCTCACGGTGGAGGTGCCGATGTTCAGCTCCAGCTCGGCCGCCGCCATGCCCCCGCACTCGACCACGCTTTTGAAGACCCGCAGCAGGCGGATGTCCATGTCGGTGAGCTGACCCAACACGGCCCGGTTCTTGGTTACTTGCATAAGTTGCTAACTGAAGATTGGTATTTAACTCTTTATGAGAGTAACAGGGGAGGCCAGAATCCGCCTATTCTTTTTACATCCGGAGCGCGCCATGGACATGACCGATACACAGCAACTCAGCCCCCGTCCCCGTACCGATGCCGCATGGCTCAACGCGCACTGGATGCCCTACACCGGCAACCGCAACTTCAAGGCCGACCCGCGCATCATTACCAGTGCCAAGGGCTGCTACTACACCGATATTGATGGCCGCCAGATTCTGGACGGCTTGTCGGGCCTGTGGTGTTCCGGCCTGGGCCATGGCCGTACTGAGCTCACAGCGGCTGCCAGCCGCCAGATGGCCACGCTGGACTACGCACCGGCGTTCCAGTTCGGCCACCCGCTGTCGTTCGAGCTGGCCAACAAACTGGTTGAATTGACTCCAGACGGACTGGACCACGTATTCTTCACCGGCTCGGGTTCCGAAGCCGCCGACACCTCGCTGAAGATGGCGCGCGCCTACTGGCGCACCAAGGGCCAGGCCAGCAAAACCCGTTTCATTGGCCGCGAAAAGGGCTACCACGGCGTGGGCTTTGGCGGCATCTCGGTGGGCGGCATCGGTGCCAACCGCAAGATGTTTGGCGAAGCCTTGCAGGCCGACCACCTGCCGCACACCCAGCTGAAAAGCAACGCCTTCACGCGCGGCATGCCCAAAACCGGCGTGGAACTGGCCGACGAGCTGCTGGACCTGATTGCATTGCACGATGCCAGCAACATCGCCGCCGTCATCGTCGAACCCATGTCTGGCTCGGCCGGTGTGGTGGTGCCGCCGGTGGGCTACCTGCAGCGCCTGCGCGAAATCTGCACTGCGCACAATATCCTGCTGATTTTTGACGAAGTGATCACCGGCTTTGGCCGCATGGGCGCGATGAGCGGTGCCGAGGCTTTTGGCGTCACCCCCGACATCATGAACGTGGCCAAGCAGATCACCAACGGCTCCCAGCCCATGGGCGCGGTGCTGGTCGGCAAAGAGATTTACGACACCTTCATGCACGCCGGTGCGCCCGACTACATGCTGGAATTCGCCCACGGCTACACCTACTCGGCCCACCCGGTCGCCTGCGCTGTGGCCCTGGCCACGCTGGACATTCTGGTGAAGGAAGACATGCCCCAGCGCGTGCGCGCCATTGCCCCGCATTTTGAAAATGCCGTGCACAGCCTGCAAGGTGCCAAGCACGTTACTGACATCCGCAACTACGGCCTGGCCAGCGGCATCACCTTGGCCGCCTACCCCGGCGAGCCCGCCCGCCGCCCGTATGAGGTGGCGATGGCGATGTGGAAGAAGGGCTTCTACGTGCGCTACGGTGCCGACACCATCCAGATGGCCCCGCCGTTTGTGGTCACCGCTGCCGAAATCGACAGTATGGTGAATGCGCTGGGCGAGACACTGAACGCCAGCTGATCCCCGTGATGGGCATGAAATAGGCTGCCCGCGCAGGTAGTACCTGCGCGGGAAGCTATCTATTTTGTAGTGTTTAGATGGCAAGCCCAAGTGGCGATTGGGTGTACATAAGGTTACATCCGCAGTATGGTGGAGCCCCGTGCGCTGATTTCAGGCCCCGCCACTCCCGTCCACTGCATGCCCATCGACCCACCGACTTCGGCGAACCTCCGACCCCGCGCGGCGGACACGCCTTCTGTGACGCAGGTCTTTGAGGCCCAGCTGCGCCAGCTCAATGGCTGGACCGGCATCTGCGCCTGCCTGTGGCTGGTGCTGGTCTACGCCGTAACGCTGTGGTTGTCGGGCCGGATCGTGGACGCGCACATCATGGACAGCGTCTCTATCGCTCAGATCGACGCGACCAGCACCGCCCGCATCATCGACCGCAAGTTCTCCGAGGTGGCCACGGTGGCGGCCTTGCTGGCCCAGCAGACCGCGGTGCAAGACCTGCTGACCGAATCCAACCCGCAGGCCGCGCGGCTGCTGGACATGTCCGAGGCCGAGCGACAGGCCAAGTTGCAGGCCGACCCGTTTGTGCGCTTCCTGGGCGATACCCTGGAGGTGACCCGCCTGCGGCAGGATTACAGCCAGGTGTTTGTGGTCAACGTGGCGGGCTTGGTGGTGGCCACCAGCGATAGGCGAAAGCCCGGCAGCATGCTCGGCCAGACCTACCTGGCGCGCAGCGACTTCAACGATGCCATGGAGCACGGCGTGGGCCAGCTGTTTACCCTCGGCCCGGGCCCGGGCAGTGATGCCAACCAGCCGGGCTTTTTTTATGCGCTGCGGGCCGACCGCGACGACGTGCCCCAGGGCGTGGTGGTGGTCAAGCACGATGCCAGCGCGCTGGCTCCCCTGCTGGCTGGCCACCAGATTGCGCTGGTGGTAGACCGCGTTGGCACCGTGGTCAGCGCCTCGCGCAGTGACTTCATGCTGCGCCATGTGGGCCCGTTGGCAGCGGTGCCGCCCGCCACGGCGCAGATGGCCACCATCCCGGTGCAGCGACCCGCCCACCTGCTGCACCCCAGCCACTGGGTGGTCGATGGCAACCCCTACCTGGTCAACCGTGTGCCGCTGGCCGAGCCCGGCTACCAAATCCTGGCCCTGGACCCGCTGGATGCGCTGGAGCCTATGGTGCGCTGGCACTACTCGTTGGGGTCGCTGGTGGCCGCACTGGGGCTGGGGCTGATCTTGTTGCTCAGCCGCGTTTCCAGCCAGATGATGCGCCACCGCCACACCGGGCTGCGGGTGGCGGCCGAGCACGCCGCCAGGTTGCAGGCCATGCTGGACAGCATTCCCACCCCCGTGTTCTACAAAGATGCCGCCACCCGCTTTCTGGGCTGCAACCAGGCCTACGAGCAGGCTTTTGGCCTGCATGCCCACGCCTTGCTGGGCACGACGGTGATGGAGCTGGAGTTCATCCCGTTGGCGCGGCGGCAGGTGATCCAGAACGAGCAGCTGTACATCATCGCCACCAACACCGGGGCGCGCCGGGAAGAGGCCTTTTTGTTTGCCGACGGGCAGGTGCATACCACCCTGTACTCGGTCAGCCCCTTCCACCATGCCGATGGCCAGGTGGCCGGGCTAGTGGGTGTGCTGGTGGACATCACCCCGCTCACCCAGGCCCAGGCCCAGCTACGCCAGGCCAAGGAAGTGGCCGAAGAAGCCACCCAGGCCAAGTCCATGTTTCTGGCCAACATGAGCCACGAGATCCGCACCCCGATGAATGCCGTCATCGGCCTGTCGCACCTGGCGCTAAAGACCGATCTGCATCCCACTCAGCGCGACTACGTCAGCAAGATCCACCGGGCCGGCGTGTCGCTGCTGGGCATCATCAACGACATCCTGGACTTCTCCAAACTCGAAGCCGACAAGCTGGAGGTGGAGCAGGTGCCGTTCCGTCTCGACGAGGTGCTCAACCACAGCGCCACGCTGCTGGCCGAGCGCATGGCCGACAAAGGCCTGGCCCTGGTGTTCGAGGTGGCCTCTGAAGTCGCCGTCACTCTGGTGGGCGATCCGCTGCGCCTGGGCCAAATTTTCACCAACCTGCTCAGCAACGCCGCCAAGTTCACCGACAAGGGCCTGGTCACGGTGGCCGTGACCACCGTGCAAACCGAGGCAGGCGACGCTAGCGCCCCCGGGCGGGTGCAACTGCGGTTTGAGGTGCGCGACACCGGCATCGGCATGACTGCCGCGCAGTCGGCCAAGCTGTTCCAGGCGTTTGCCCAGGCCGACGGCTCGGTGACCCGCAAATACGGCGGCACCGGGCTCGGCC
>NZ_JBDTEM010000191.1:0-2504 GCF_039922535.1 Rhodoferax sp.
GTGGCGTGCCGTTTCCGATTCCACATGACGGCTATGAAGCCATCTGGAACGAGCGTACGGCCTGGCGCGGCGGCAACATCACCTTGCCCATGCGTGTCTGGGTGGTGACCGGCGATGGCCGGCGGGCCATGGCCTCGGGTGGCACCCAGACGCTGAGCCAGCCGTTCTACGCCAAGGACGGCAGCCTGGAAAAGTTCGACGGCTATTACTCGCTGGGCAAGTTCGTAGCCAACGCACCGGGCTCCAAGGCCGGTGAAGCCATTCTGGCGCTGGACGGTGTGTCTGAAGCCGCCCCGCGCGGGCTGTGGCAGTACCTGGTGGGCCAGCGCCGTGTGCGCAAGGCACCGTCGGTAGCCTATGACACGCCGGACTCGGTGACCTCGGGCATCGGCCTGTTCGATGAAGCCTTCACGCTGTTTGGCCCTATCGACAAGCACGAGCTGAAGCTGGTCGGCAAGAAGGAGATGTACATCCCCTACAACAACAACCGCGCCGCCGCCGCCAAGGTGGAAGACCTGGTAACACCCAACACGCTGAACCCGGCCCAGGTGCGCTGGGAGCTGCACCGCGTGTGGGAGGTAGAGGCCACGCTGGCTGCGGGCAAGCGCCATGTGGTGCCCAAGCGCAAGTACTACATCGACGAAGACAGCTGGCAAACCGCGCTGTTTGACGGCTGGGATGCCAAGGGCCAACTCTGGCGTACCAACTTTGCGCTGATGCTCACTGCGCCCGATGTGCCTGTGGTGTCCAACTTTGTGCTGTGGGGTGGCTATGACCTGCAGAACAGCTCGTACTACCTGAACATGGCATCCAACGAATTGCCCAAGCAATACGAAATCGTACCGCCGATTCCGCGCAACTTCTTCAGTTCTGAGTCCTTGGCCAACGAAGGCGCGCGCTAATGGCACAAGCCGTTCGACAAGGGGTGGCGCGGCGCGCGGCCTTGCTGGGCTTGTGCGGCTGGGCCGCCGCGCTGGCCCTGCCTGCACGGGCCAGCAATACGGCCGTTGTGTCCGTTGTACCCGCTGTGCTGACGCATGCCGCAGTGCAAACCCCCAAGGCCCTTGGTGCCGCCACGCTGGCGGTGGCCCGTGCGGGCAAGCGTCTGGTGGCAGTGGGCGAGCGCGGTACGGTGCTGCTGTCTGACGATGCGGGCATCCATTGGCAGCAGGCGCAGGTGCCGGTACAGGTCACTTTGACCACAGTATGTTTTGTCGATGCGCAGACGGGCTGGGCGGCTGGCCATTTGGGTGTCATCTTGCGCAGCGACGATGCCGGCGCTACCTGGCACAAGCAGCTCGATGGATTCCAGGCTGCGGCCCTGGTGTTGCAAGCGGCCCAGGCCACGGGCGATGCCAAGGCCATTGCCAACGCTGAACGGCTGGTGGAAGAGGGGGCCGACAAGCCATTTTTTGACATGGAATTCAGCGATGCCCAGCATGGCTTTGTGGTCGGCGCCTATGGACTGATGCTATCTACCGCAGACGGCGGCACCACTTGGGCGGCGGTCAGTCCGCGCCTGCCAAACCCCAAAAGCCTGCACTTGTACGGCGTGCGGGCCAGCGGCAGCACTGTGCTGATTGCCGGTGAGCAAGGCCTGCTGCTGCGCTCTACCGATGGTGGCGGCAGCTTCACGGCCCTGGAGTCGCCCTACAAGGGCAGCTTTTTTGGTTTGCTGCGTAGCGTAGGCGACGTGTGGGTGGCGTATGGGCTGCGCGGTACCGCCTACCGCTCCGTTGACGCCGGGACGCATTGGGACAAGCTGGACACCGGGGTGCCCATGGCTGTGGGCGCGGGAATGGCTTTGCCCGGCGGCGGCTTTGTGTTGATGAGCCAGGCAGGTGATGTGCTGGTGGGACGCGCGGACAGCCTGGCACTGCGTCGCGTGCCCGCGCGCGAACCCGTACCTGTGTCCGGAGTGGTGCAGGCGGAAGACGGCAGTTTGGTTGTGGCCAGTTTGCGTGGCATGCACCGGCTCCCTGCTCTGCCTGTCAATTGAAATCAGAAAACCCGCTGCCCACCGCAGCAGAAAAATAATGCACGCCGATAACTCCTCTCAAACCCAGCCCGTGGTCGCCCGGCTGGAAGACTTCGACACCCGCTCCGGCAATGTGGTGGAGCGCGCCTTTTTTAACCACCGGCCATGGGTGATGGCGATCTGCCTGGCCTTGACCCTTGTGCTGGGCTGGCTAGGTACCCACCTGCACCTGAACGCCAGCTTCGAGAAGACCATTCCCACCAGCCACCCCTACATCGTCAACTACCTGGCCCACAAGGGCGACCTGGCCGGCCAGGGCAATGCGCTGCGCCTGGTGGTGCAGGCCAAGCAGGGCACGATCTTCGACAAAGATTATCTGGAAGCCTTGCAGAAGATCAACGATGAGGTGTTCCTGCTGCCCGGTGTGGACCGCCCCTTCATGAAGTCGCTATGGACCTCCAACACCCGCTGGGTGGCGGTGACCGAGGACGGCTTGGATGGCGGGCCGGTCGTGCCCGATACCTTT
>NZ_JBDTEM010000192.1:0-8324 GCF_039922535.1 Rhodoferax sp.
GTACTTTGCGCACCCCTACCACTCCTGGGAGCGGGGGCTTAATGAGAACACCAACGGGCTGCTGCGCCAGTACTTCCCCAAGTCAACCAACTTGCGAAAAGTCAGCCAACAAGAGGTCGATGATGCCGTCTACCAACTCAACCACCGACCCCGCAAGTGCTTGGGCTACCGCACTCCTCACGAGGTCTTTTACGGCCTGGAAATCACTCCACTTAAACTCTACAGCGGTGCACTTTGTAGTTGAATCTGCGAGTCTTTTAGGCCTTTAGCGCAGGTAGCACCTGCACAAGCAGCTACTGATTCAATAGCAAATCAGTTGGCAGCTGCGGCGTAGATGCGGGCTGCGCCGCCGCGGTAGGTTGCGGCTTTGCCGCCGGAATAGGTGCTGGCGGGTTGGGCCTGGGGCAGGACCGTGGCCAATGCCCGGTCTACCACCACGGCTCGGCGTGCCAGGTTGGCGCGTTGTTGGGACAAGGTCAGGGAGACTTTCTCCAGCCGGTGGCGCATGCCAGCGTCCAGCGACTGCAAGCCAGCAGGGGTGCGGCCCCAGACGGCCATATCGGCCATGGCTTGGCGCAACGCGGTGCTGGCAGCTTCCAAAACCAGGGGCTCGCCCGCAATCAGGGCGGCAGACACTTCGTCGAGCAATTGCTCTACGCGCAACAGGCTGGCTTCCAGCCCGTGGGGTGTTGGGCGGGCCGTCATGCTGGGTTTTCCTGCGCTGGAATGGACGGGAGGATCAAAAAACCACTATTTAGCGGGCGACGCTGAGCATTTCTTGTGCGTTGTCGAGCATTTTGTCGGCAATCGCTTCGGGGTTGATCTTGAACGTGCCATTCTTGATGGCGGCCTTGATGTCGGCTACTTTCTTGCTGTCGAAATCGGAGCCCACGGCCCGGTCGTTCTGTTCCAGTGTGCGGGCCAGCGTGGACACAGACACCTGCGCACCGGCCGCGGGAATGGCACGCGCACCCTTTTGCGCCACGCTCGCGGGCGCAGCTTCCTTGTCCTGATCTGCTTTCTTGACCACGGCGGCATTCACCGCGGCCGTTACATCTATTCCTTGTCCAATTTTCATCACGCTCTCCAGCAGCCTTGACGTTAAGGCATCGTAGCAATGGTTTCGGCAGCTTTGGCATTTTCTTAAATGTTAGTTGGCTAAAACACCAGTTGTTACATCTCGACCACGATGGTACGGGCATCCTGCACCACCCCGGACATGACCCGGCCACTGTCCAGGCGCACCTTGGCAGGCTGGCCCACCACACCGGAGGTGATGGCCTGGCCGTCAGACAACACCTGGAAACCCACGCCCTGGGCCAGCACACGGATCTGGGTACCGGCCTGAAAGACCTGGGCGGGTTTGACCATCGCCTGGCGCACGGTTTGCCCGGCCACCCACGAGCGGGCGGCCACCTGGCCGATCCACTGCTCGGCGTTGGCGACCACAGGCGAAGCGTCCTCGGCCCAATCGACTTCGGCCTCCATGGCATCGTTCGCCGTCAACACGGTCCCGGCCATCACATTGGTTTTGGCCACCCAGGCCCGGCCCATGGCCTTGACGGTGACCGGCATAAACACGTTCCAGCGGGTGGCTCCAGCCAGACAGCGCAAGCCCAGTCGACTTTTGCCCCATAAACGGGTACCCGTCGGCATGTACGGCTCCACCTTGGAACAGGGTGCCAGTTGCAGACGCGGGTCCAGCGCACCCACCGATACCTCCATGCGCAGCCCCTGGCCTTGCACGGGCGGGGCCTGTACCACCGCAGCCTCCAACCAGCGTTGGCTGCTGGTTTGCATGTCGGCCTGGGCGCGCGCATCTACGGCGCATAGCACCGCGCTGGCGCAGAACAGGCCGTGCAAAGTATTTCGTAAAAGTAGCTGCATAAAACCTCCGAACCTGAGACGCACCAAGGGCAGCGGTTCAGGACACCCAAGACTAAAGCCAGAGCCCGCAGCCCAAAGCCGCGAACTGCGCCGCAATCACCCGCTTCTTCCGGGGCTCAAAAGACTCAAGTTTTTCCATAATTTGCCAAAGCGAGATCCGGGATGGCACCGGAGGTTTCGCAACAAGGCTTACGCTGCACCCGCCTGAAGGGCCAGAGGCCCGCCAGTCAGGCGCTGCGTAAGTCCCACGTCATTGATAACCAAGCGGGGTGTCGCATGTTGGACAAAATGGTCGGTTCGGTGGACTTTCAAAGCAAGGCCCTGGTGCTGCGCGCCGAACGCCAGCGCACCATCGCCAGCAATATTGCCAACGTGGATACCCCCGGCTATGTGGCGCGCGACTTCAACTTCAAGGAAGCCATGAGTGCCGCCACTGCCAGCCAGGGCATGCTGGTGGGCAACAAGACCGACAACCGGCACATGAATTTGCCCGACCTGGAGGGCAGCAGCCTAGGCGAGGCCCAAAAGCGCGGCTACAGCGTGCAAAGCCAGCCCAATATGGACAACAACACGGTAGACCTGGACCGCGAACGGGCCAACTTTGTCGATAACTCGGTGCGCTATGAAGCCACGCTGCGCTTTATCAACGGCACGGCCAAGACCATGCTCAGCGCCATCACCGGCCAATAAGAAAGCCCGCCATGTCCATGTTTTCGATTTTTGGGGTCTCCGGCAGCGCTATCAGCGCGCAGTCGCAGCGCCTGAACGTGGTGGCCAGTAATCTGGCCAACGTGGATGCCGTGGCCGGCCCGGATGGCAACGCCTACAAGGCCCGCCAGGTGGTCTTCCAAACCACGCTGCTGGGGGCCGAAAGCGCCGCCGGGGTGCGGGTGAAAGAAATCACCGAAAGCCAGCAGCCAGGCCGCAAAGTGCTAGACCCCACCAGCCCGATGGCCGATGCCGATGGCTACGTCACCCATTCCAACGTCAACGCGGTGGATGAAATGGTGAACATGATTTCCGCCTCCCGCTCCTACCAGAACAACGTAGAAGTGATGAACACCGCCAAGTCCTTGCTGCTGAAAACGCTGCAAATGGGCCAATAAATTTTTTGAAAGCACGCCATGGCCTTGGATGTCACCGCACTGAACGCCGCCAGCAGCTCGCTGGCGGGCACGACCAGCACCAACAGCACCACCGCAGAAGCCTCGCAAGACCGCTTCCTGAAGTTGCTGGTGGCGCAGCTCAACAACCAGGACCCGATGAACCCGATGGACAACGCGCAGATGACCAGCCAGCTCGCGCAGATCAACACCGTGTCGGGTATCCAGACGCTGAACGACACCATGAAAAGCATGGCCACGCAAATTGCCGCCCTGCAGTCCCTACAAGGTAGTTCCACCATCGGCCACGAAGTGCTGACCGAGGGCAACACCCTCAGCATCACCGACGGCGTGGGCAAGGGCTCATTTGACCTGAGTGGCGCAGCCGATGCGGTAAAGGTCGAAGTGCGCACCGCCGGTGGCACCCTGCTGGGCACGGTGGACATGGGCGCACTGAGCACCGGCCGCCAGGCTTTCACCTGGGATGCGTCCAAGTACACCAACTCGGGCGACCTGAGCTTCAAAGTCACCGCCACCAACAGCGGCGCTGCCGTGACCACCACCGCGCTGGAGCGCAACAAGGTGGTGTCGGTCAGCAACGAGAACAACGTCCTCAATCTGCAGCTGCAAAACGGCGACTCGGTGGCCTACAGCGCCGTCAAGGCCATTTTGTAGTTCTCCCCCTGCCGCATTGCAACTGCCAACGTATTTTTAGGAGCCATCCATGAGCTTTCAACAAGGTCTCTCCGGTCTGAACGCCTCCAGCCAAAACCTGGATGTGATCGGCCACAACATCGCCAACGCCAATACCACCGGCATGAAGGCCTCGCGCGCCGAATTTGCCGAGCTGTACGCGTCGTCGCTGGGCAGCTCGGGCGGCATCAGCTCGGGCATCGGGGTCGAGGTGCAGACCGTGTCGCAGCAGTTCACCCAGGGCAACATCAGCATTACCGGCAACTCGCTGGACGTGGCCATCAACGGCAACGGCTTCTTCCAGGTTGCGCTGCCGAATGGCAACACCGCCTACAGCCGCGACGGCGCGT
Organism: Rhodoferax sp.; assembly: GCF_039922535.1. Lineage (GTDB taxonomy): Bacteria > Pseudomonadota > Gammaproteobacteria > Burkholderiales > Burkholderiaceae_C > Rhodoferax_B. The sequence goes on from NZ_JBDTEM010000192.1 coordinate 4,034, forward strand.
TCAAACTGAACAAAGACGGTGAAATCATCACCAACACCGGCGCCCACCTGATGGGCATCACCGCCGCCGCCGATGGCTCGATTCCCACCGGCGGGGCTATCGCCGCGCTGACCCTGCCCGCAGGCGGTGACATTGCTGCAGTGCAAACCACCAAGCTGGACATGAGCTTTAACCTCGATGCCCAGGCGCCCATCGCCACCGGCACGGCCCCATCGGCACTGGTCCCGGCATTGGCCACCTACGGCACTTCGGTCACCGCTTACGACGGCCAGGGCGTGGGAGTCCCCGTCAGCATCTATTTCACCAAAACCGCGGTCAACACCTGGGATGTGTACTCCAGCGTGGACGGTGCCACGCCCACCCTGACCAATACCGGCCTGACCTTCACCGGCACCGGCAACACACCGGCGGCCACCCTCGGCACCCTGACCCTGCCCTCGCCGACCAACCCGGCCAGCACCTTCAGCGTGGACCTCAACGTGGTGGATGCCACCCAATACGGCTCCAAGTTCTCGATCTCCAAAGCCACCCAGGATGGCCAGGCACCGGGCACCCTGACCGCCATCAGCATTGATGAGTCCGGCATCATCCAGGGTACGTATTCCAACGGTAAGTCGCTGGCAGCCGGGCAGATCCAGCTGGCCACCTTCACCAATGTGCAGGGTCTAGCCCCGATTGGCGGCAACTACTGGCTAGCGACCCCTTCCAGCGGCGACCCCTCGGCCAAAGGCGTGCCGGGCACCGGCAATCTGGGCGGACTGCGCGCCGGTGCACTGGAAGACTCGAACGTCGATCTGACCAAAGAGCTGGTTGACATGATGACCGCCCAGCGCGCCTACCAGGCCAACGCACAAACCATCAAAACCCAAGACCAGGTGATGTCCACCTTGGTCAACCTGCGCTGAAGCTAGGCCGCCGCCATGGACCACATCATTTACACCGCGATGACGGGGGCCAACACGGCGGCGAATCGGCAGGCGGTGTTGGCCAACAACCTGGCCAACGTGTCCACCAATGGCTTTCGGGCCGAGCTGGCCACCTACCGCTCGGTGCCGCTGAACGGCCCCGGCTCCAGCACCCGCGTGTTTGCGCTGGAAACCACCTCCGGCCACTCCGAAACCCCCGGCCCGGTGCAACGCACCGGCCGCAACCTGGATGCCATGGCCCAGGGCAATGCCTGGTTCACCGTGCAAGGCCTGGACGGCACCGAGGCCTACACCCGCAGCGGTATTTTTGAAATCTCCAACACCAACACCTTGGTCACCCCCACCGGCCTGCCCGTGCTGTCCGATGGCGGGGCCCCGATCGACGTGCCCCAGGGCTCCGAAATCACCCTGGGCAGCGACGGCACCGTCAGCGCCAAGGTGCCAGGCCAGGCCTCCACCAGCCTGGGGCGGTTGAAGATGGTCACCCCCGATGCCGACAACCCCATCCAGCGCGGCGACGACGGCCTGTTCCGCGGGACCACCGGCGACCCGCTGCCCAACGATGCCAACGCCAAGCTGCTGGCCGGGGCGGTCGAGGGCTCCAACGTCAACGCCGTGGAGACCATGATCGGCATGATCCAGACCGCCCGCCAGTTTGAGACGCAAATGCGCCTGCTGCAAACCGCCGAAACCAATGACAAAAGTGCCAGCCAGTTACTGAGCGTGCAAGGCTAAACCGAAAGACCGCCATGATTAATTCGCTATGGATCGCCAAAACCGGCATGGAAGCCCAGCAAACCCAGCTGGACGTGATCTCGCACAACCTGGCCAACGTCTCCACCACCGGCTACAAGCGCGCCAACGCGGTGTTTGAAGATTTGATCTACCAGAACCTGCGCCAGGTAGGCGCCAACAGCACCGAGCAAAACCAATTGCCTACCGGCCTGCACCTGGGCCTGGGCGTGCGCACCGTATCCACCACCCGCTCGTTTGCCCAGGGTAGCCTGCAGCAAACTGGCAACACGCTGGACGTGGCCATCAACGGCAACGGCTTTTTCCAGATCAACCAGACCGACGGCTCCATCGGCTACACCCGCGACGGCTCGTTCCAGGTGGATTCGCAAGGCCGCTTGGTCACCGCCGAAGGCCTGACCGTAGCCAGCGGGGTGACGATTCCGGTTACCGCCCAAAGCGTCACGATCAGCACCGACGGCTCCGTCACCGTGATGCTGCCCGGCAATGCCACGCCCCAACCGGCGGGCAATATCGCCATGGCCAACTTCATCAACCCGGCCGGTCTGGAGCCCAAGGGCAGCAACCTGTACGCCGAAACCGCCGCCTCCGGCCAGCCCACCACCGGCACGCCGGGCGTGAGCGGCATGGGGGTGGTGCGCCAGGGTTTTGTCGAAACCAGCAACGTCAACGTAGTGCAGGAACTGGTGACCATGATCCAGACCCAGCGCGCCTACGAGATGAATTCCAAGGCCGTGCAGACGTCGGACCAAATGCTGCAAAAGCTGGCCCAGCTCTAGGAGATTCAACATGCGCATCGCCATCACTGCTGCTGCCGTCGCAGGGCTCTGCTTGTTGAGCGGCTGCGAGACCCTGGCTCCCGCACCCAAGGTAGATTTCGCCGAATCCACCGGGCCTCGGCAACTGCCGCCCACCGTGGTGCCCACCAACGTTCGGCCCACCGGCAGCCTGTTTGCCTCGGCCGCCTACCGCCCGGTGTTTGAAGACCGCCGCCCGCGCCTGGTGGGCGACAACCTGACCATCCAGATCGTGGAAAACGTCAGCGCCAGCCAAAAATCGACCAGCACCGTGAACCGCAGCGCCGCCGAGGCCGCGGGCATCACCGGCCTGCCCTTCCTGAAGACACCGCTGCTGGACAAGTTTGGCATTGGTGCCACCTCCAGCAACGACTTTTCGGGCAAAGGCGGCACCGAAAGCGCCAACACCTTTTCGGGGGCCATCACCGTCACCGTGGTCGAAGTGCTGCCCAACGGCCACCTGGTGGTCACCGGCGAAAAGCAGATTGGCGTGAACCAGAACGTGGACGTACTGCGCTTCTCGGGCACAGTGGACCCGCGCGCGGTGCAGCCGGGCAGCATTGTTGCCTCTACCCAGGTGGCTAATGCCCGGATCGAGTCCAAGGGCCGCGGCCAACAAGGCGAAGTGCAGGCCATGGGTTGGCTGGGGCGCTTCTTCATGAACGTGATGCCGTTCTGAACCTGTGGCCTAGCCTTAGGCCACACATCTCGTCAGCTTTTGAACCAAATCAGCCTCTAGCGTAGGTAGCACCTGCGTGGGCAGCTACTTAAAGAATAGCAAGTTCAATTAACCGGAAACCACCGCCTTTTCCGCCGTTCTCTTGCCCAGTCGCAAATCAAAATAATGCTAAAGGTTTTGCCATTTCGGCCGAACCAGACCACGGGTTATTCGCCATGCATGTTCTCCGCAGCCTCTCTACACGCCGTGCCGTGGCATGGGGATGCGGGCTGTGCCTGGCGCTGCTGTTCGCAATGCCCGCGCAAGCGCTGCGCATCAAGGAAGTCGCGTCCATCCAGGGCGTACGAAGCAACCAGTTGACCGGCTACGGGCTGGTCGTGGGGCTGGACGGCACGGGGGACCAGACCACCCAGATGCCCTACACCTCGCAAAGCCTGTCCAGCTACTTGCAGCAGATGGGCATCACCCTGCCCGCCAGCCTGGCATCGTCGCTGCAGCTGAAAAACGTGGCGGCGGTAATCGTCACCGCACAACTGCCGGCGTTTGCCCAGCCGGGCCAGATGATTGACATCAACGTCGCCAGCATGGGCAACGCCAAGTCGCTCAAGGGTGGCCTGCTGATCGCCACGCCGCTGCGCGGTGCCGACGGCGAAATCTACGCCATGGCCCAAGGCAATATGGTGGTGGCCGGTGCCGGTGCCGCCGCCGGGGGCAGCAAGGTACAAATCAACCACCTCAGCGCGGGCCGCATTCCCAGCGGTGCACAGGTGGAACGCAGCGTGCCCTCGCCGCTGCAAGACGGCGACTACATCACCCTGGACCTGAACGCCAGCGACTTCCAGACCGCCAGCCGCGTAGCCGCCGCCGTCAATAACAAAATGGGCAGCGGCTTGGCCAACGCCATGGACGGCCGCACAGTGCGGGTGCGCGCACCCAACGATCCGAATGCCCGCGTCACTTTTCTGGGCAATCTGGAAGAGTTGACGATGGAGGCCTCGGCCCCGGCGGCCAAGGTGGTGATCAACTCGCGCACCGGCTCGATCGTGCTGAACCAATCGGTCACGCTCGGCCCGTGTGCCATTGCCCACGGCAATTTGTCCATCAGCATCAGCACCACGCCCTCGGTGAGCCAGCCC
>NZ_JBDTEM010000193.1:0-11803 GCF_039922535.1 Rhodoferax sp.
TGGAAGGCCGTAGCACCTGCCCACATCGACCTGAACGCCTTCAACACCGGCGACTATGCCCGTGCGGCTAGCATGAAGAACGAGTACGAGAACATCTCATGGGTGCTTTACCCCAATGACAGCACGCCCGCCGGGCGCGAACTGCGCCTGAAGCAAGAGTATTTCTTTGTGTCGGCATCGGTACAAGACCTGGTGGTGCGGCACCTGCGCGAACACCCCTCGCTGGACAACCTGGCCGAGCACGTTGCCATCCATTTGAACGACACCCACCCCGCCATTGGCGTGGCCGAGTTGGTGCGCGTGCTGTGCGACGACCACGGTATGCCTTGGGACAAAGCCTGGGCGATTTGCTGCAAGACCTTCTCGTACACCAACCACACCCTGATGCCCGAGGCGCTGGAAACCTGGCCCGTGGGCCTGATGCAACATGTGCTGCCGCGCCACTTGGAAATCATCTTCCGCATCAACAAAGAATTTCTGGAAATGGCGGCCCAGCACCGTCCGGGCGACAACGCGTTCCTGGCGCGCCTGTCGCTGATCGACGAGCAAGGCGAGCGCCGGGTGCGCATGGCCAATCTGTCGATCGTGGGCAGCCATAAGGTGAATGGTGTGTCGGCACTGCATTCCGAGCTGCTGGTGCAAACCATTTTTGCCGACTTCGCGGCCATCTGGCCTGACCGTTTCACCAACATGACCAATGGTGTGACCCCGCGCCGCTGGCTGGCCCAGGCCAACCCTGGCTTGTCGAATCTACTGGACAGCACGCTGGGCAAAGGCTGGCGCCTGGACCTGGACCAGCTGCAAAAGCTCAAGTCCAAAAAAGACGATACGGCCTTCCAAAAGTCCTTCATGGAGGTCAAGCGGGCCAATAAGGTGCACCTGGCCAACGCCATCGAAAAAAGCACAGGCATCAAGGTTAGCCCCGACAGCCTGTTTGACGTGCAGGTGAAACGTATCCACGAATACAAGCGCCAACTGCTGAATGTTTTACACGTGGTTACGCGTTACCAGGCTATTTTGGCCAACCCTACGGCTGCGTGGGTGCCGCGTACCGTGATTTTTGCAGGCAAGGCGGCCTCCAGCTACGTCACCGCCAAGTCCATCATCCGCCTGATCCACGATGTCGGCAGTGTCATCAACAACGACCCCCGCATTGGCGACAAGCTCAAGCTGGTGTTCATGCCCAACTACGGCGTGTCGGTGGCAGAAATCATCATGCCGGGTGCTGACTTGTCTGAACAAATTTCGACCGCTGGCACCGAAGCCTCGGGCACCGGCAACATGAAGCTGGCCCTGAACGGCGCGCTGACCATCGGTACCGACGACGGTGCCAACATCGAAATCCGCCAAAACGTGGGTGACGACAACATCTTCATCTTCGGCCTCAAAACCCCCGAAGTGCAGGCGCTGAAGCAAAGCGGCTACCAGCCCATGCGCTACTACGAAAGCACGCCCGCCTTGAAGGCTGTGCTGGATGCGATCTCTGGTGGCCAGTTCTCGCCCGACGAGCCCGGCCGCTACCGGGCCCTGGTGGATTCGCTGCTGTGGGGCGGCGACCACTACCTGCTGCTGGCCGACTACGCATCCTATGTGGCCACGCAATCTCTGGTAGACGACCTGTACCGCCAGCCTTCTGCTTGGTGCGCCAAGGCCATCACCAATGTGGCGGGTATGGGAGTGTTCTCTTCCGACCGCACCATCCGCGAATACGCCCAGCAAATCTGGCATATCGCGGCAGACGTACCGAACGCGCTATAAACAAAAATGCGGTGACAGACAACACCGCAATAGCGCGATTCCTTCCATGTAAACCCACTCTAGATCGGTTCTTATGCTGCACGCCCATGATGTTGAGATGATTGGTGGCGCACGCCACGGAGATCCTTTTGCAGTGCTTGGCCCGCACGCACTGGCCACCGGCCTTACTTCGGTACGCTGCTTCCTGCCGGGCGCGCAAAGCGTGGTGGTGGAATCGACCAAAGGCATGGTGCTGGGGCCATTGGCACTGCATGACGAAGCCGGTTTTTTTGAAGGCGAAATCACGCTCGCTCCCGCTGCAGCCTACCGCCTGCGGGTGCAGTGGGCCGACGGCCACAGCGCCACCATCGACGACCCCTACCGCTTCTCCACGGTGCTGGGCGAAATGGATGTCTGGTTGCTGGGGGAAGGTACGCATCTACGGCCCTACGAGGTGCTGGGCGCCCAACCTACGACCATGGAGGGCGTGGCAGGCACACGGTTCGCCGTATGGGCGCCCAACGCCAGCCGCGTCAGCGTGGTGGGCGACTTCAATTTCTGGGACGGCCGCTGTCACCCGATGCGCCTGCGTCGCGAATGCGGCGTGTGGGAGCTGTTCCTGCCCGGCGTTAGCGTGGGTGCCAAATACAAATACGAGATCCGTACCCAGAGTGGCGAAGTATTGCCTGCCCGTTCGGACCCCTACGCCCTACAGGCTGAACTGCGTCCGGCCACCGCCAGTGTGGTGGCCAAGCTGCCCGCATTTGTGCCACCGTCGTTGGTGCGCAAACAGGCCAATGCATTGAATGCGCCCATCAGCATCTACGAAGTACATCTGGGCTCGTGGCGGCGCAATACCGATGAAGGTAACCGCTGGTTGGATTGGGACGAGCTGGCAGACACCCTGGTCACCTACACCCGAGACATGGGTTTCACCCACCTGGAACTGATGCCTATCAGCGAGCACCCGTTTGATGGCTCCTGGGGATACCAGCCCGTGGGCATGTACGCGCCCACCGCCCGCTTTGGCGACCCGGCAGGCTTTGTCCGCTTTGTGGCACGTTGCCACGCCGAAGGACTGGGTTTGATTCTGGACTGGGTGCCCGCCCACTTTCCCACCGATGCGCACGGCCTGGGCAACTTTGACGGCACCCACCTGTACGAATACGCCGACCCGCGCGAGGGCTTCCACAACGACTGGAACACCCTGATCTACAACCTGGGCCGTACCGAAGTCAGCAACTTCCTGGTGGGCAACGGCCTGTACTGGCTGGAGCGTTTTGGCGTGGACGGCCTGCGGGTGGATGCCGTGGCCTCCATGCTGTACCGAGACTACAGCCGCAAGGCCGGGGAATGGATTCCCAACGTGCACGGTGGGCGCGAAAATTTAGAGACTATCGCCTTTTTGAAGCGTATGAACGAAGTGGTGGGTGGCGAACGCCCGCAGGCCATCACCCTGGCCGAAGAGTCCACGGCCTTCCCCAACGTATCGCGCCCCACCTATGCCGGTGGCCTGGGTTTCCACTACAAGTGGAATATGGGCTGGATGCACGACACGCTGGCCTACATGGAACGCGACCCGATCTACCGCAAGCACCACCAGGGCGAAATCAGCTTCAGCCTGGTGTATGCGTTTACCGAAAACTTCGTGCTGCCGATCTCGCACGACGAAGTGGTACACGGCAAGGGCTCGTTGCTGAACAAGATGCCCGGCGACCGCTGGCAGCAATTCGCCAATCTGCGCGCCTTCATGGGCTATATGTTTGGCCATCCTGGCAAAAAACTGCTGTTCATGGGCTGCGAATTTGCCCAAGACCGCGAATGGAACTTCGAGCAAAGCCTGGACTGGCATCTGCTGGACCAGGCCCCCAATGCTGGTATGCAAAAACTGGTGCGTGACCTGAACCAGCTCTACCGCACCACCCCGGCGCTGTACCAGCAAGATTTTGAACCCGCAGGGTTTGAGTGGATTGAGCACAACGATACCGAACGCTCGGTGCTGAGCTTTATCCGCCGGGGCGTGGACGACACCAGCTTCATCGTGGTGGTGTGCAACTTCACCCCGAATGTTTGGAATGGCTACCGGTTGGGTGTGCCGCAAGCGGGTACATACTACGAAAAACTGAATACCGACTCGGCGCACTACGGCGGCAGCAACGTCGGAACACCACTTGGCACGGCTTCTGCTGAGGCAGTTTCCATGCACGGTAAACCGTATTCTGTCGTACTCAACCTACCTCCCCTGGCCACAGTGATGCTTGAATGGAAAGCCTGACAACTACCTCTGCCCCACCCGCGGTCCTTCCCGGTCGCCCTGCCCTGCCCGAAGTACAAGCCGGCCAGCCCTGGCCGCTGGGTGCCAGCTTTGATGGCACTGGCATCAACTTCGCGGTCTTCTCTGCCCATGCCCAGGCCATGGATGTATGCATTTTCGATCCCAACGGCCAGTACGAGATTGCCCGGTTCCGGCTGCCCGCCCACACCAGCGACGTGTGGCACGGCTATTTGCCGGGTGCCCAGCCGGGTCTGGTGTACGGGTTACGGGCCCACGGTCCCTGGCGGCCAGATCGGGGGCACCGTTTTGATGCATCCAAGCTGCTGCTCGACCCCTACGCCCGCGACATCGTGGGCCAGTTTGTATGGCGCGACGAGCATTTTGCGGGCGACCGGTTGCACCCGCGGCATATGGACACCCGTGACAACGCAGCGTTGGCACTCAAGGCCCGCGTCACCTTCGACCAGTTTGACTGGGCGGGTGACAAAGCCCCGCGCGTGCCGCTGGCGAATTCGGTGTTCTACGAATGCCACGTCAAAGGCTTTTCCAAGCTGAATGAAAACATTCCACCCACCCTGCGTGGTACTTTTGCCGGGCTGGCGCACCCTGCATCGGTCCAGCATCTGCAGCAGTTGGGCATCACCGCAGTGAGTCTGTTACCCGTGCAGTATTCGCTCAGCGAAGAGCGTTTGAGCCGCATGGGCCTGAGCAACTACTGGGGTTACAACACGCTGGGGTTTTTCAGCGTGGATCCGCGGCTGGCCAGCGGTGTGGACGGTGTTTCGCCCCGCGACGAGTTCCGCACCATGGTCAAGACCCTGCACGCGGCCGGGCTGGAAGTGCTGCTGGACGTGGTCTACAACCACACGGCCGAAGCCGGTGACGGCGGCCCGACCATCAGCTTTCGCGGCCTGGACAATGCCAGCTACTACCGCCTGCCGCCCGAAGCCCCGGCCTATTACGACAATTATTCGGGCTGCGGCAACACCATCGACGTGCGCCAGCCGCGCGTGCTGCAAATGGTGCTGGACAGCCTGCGCTACTGGGTCAGCGAGATGCACGTAGACGGCTTCCGCTTCGATCTGGCCCCGGTGCTGGGCCGCACCGATACCGGTTTTGACCGCAAAAGCGCCTTTTTTACCGCCGTGGCGCAAGACCCGGTGCTGTCGCGGGTGAAGATGGTTGCCGAACCCTGGGACATAGGCCCTGGCGGCTACCAAACCGGTGGTTTCCCCCGTGGCTGGCTGGAATGGAACGACCACTTCCGCGACAGCATGCGTGGCTTCTGGATACAAACCGCTGCCGCTTCCGGTGCGCCGTTAGCCGAAAACACCCGTGCCGACATGGCCCAGCGCCTGTGCGGCTCCAGCGACATGTACCAGCCGCGCCAGCGCGCCCCGGCCGAGTCGGTCAACTACGTGGTTTCGCACGACGGCTTCACCCTGCGCGACTTGGTCAGCTACAACGAGCGCCACAACCTGGCCAACCTGGAAGACAACCGCGACGGCCACGGCCACAACCTCAACTTCAATTGCGGTGCCGAAGGCCCCAGCGACGACCCGCTCGTCGCCATCCTGCGCGGCAACTTGCAACGCGCCCTGCTTGCTACTACTTTGCTAGCGCAAGGCACACCGCTGATATGCGCTGGCGACGAATTAGGCCATACACAGGGCGGCAACAACAACCCCTATTGCCAGGACAACCCCACCACCTGGATCGATTGGGCTGCCGCCGACGAAGACCTTATCGCTTTCACCCGCCGCGTGATCGCCTTGCGCCACCAGGCCCTGCCCTTTGCCAACCACTGGTACAGCGGCGTGGCCGACCTGCTGGGTTTGCCCGATCTGTCGTGGCTGCGCGGTAGTGGCGTACCTCTGGAAGGCGATGCTTGGCGCGATCCAGAACACCGCGTGCTGGGCTGCCTGATCGGCAAACCCGGCAAGGCCAAGGCCCCGCTGCTGTTGCTGGTCAACGCGGGCAACACGGTTGACCCCTTCCTGCTACCCACCGGGAGCTGGCAGGTGGTGCTGGACAGCACCCATCCGCGCGGATTGGGTAGCGGGTCGGGCAAGGGCAAAGACATCTTCCCGCTGCCTGCCAACAGCCTTATCCTGCTCGCCGCCAAAGGTGCCGGTGTGTCAATTTAAAGCCGTGCGCCCTGCAAAGGGTGGCCTGCTAGACGGGTCAAGATCCCCAAAGGGCTTTGGTCGGGCCGGTACTGGTGCTGGGGCGGCATGAAAAACGTCTGCTCCATCATGTACTGGCCACCGTGCACCGCATGCATGGTTTGGTCAGAGAAACACACCCAGGTGCTGCCTGCGGCAAATTCCACCACAGTTTGCGGCGCGTTCTTTTGGTAGGCCGTGTCGCGCTTGAGGTGGTCGTGCAGCTGCAGCATCATGTGGTCGTACTCGCTGCGCAGCGACTTGGTGATGCCCAAGCCGCGCAGCAAATGCGCCTCCCAAGGCCGGTAGCCGGGAATCAAAGGCAGAAACTGCTGGGCCATGGCCTCAAAAGGCTCGCCCACGCGCCACACACGGGGCTTTTGCTGTGGGTTGACATTGCTGAACACCCGCAAAATCCGCTCGCCCCGGTTCGGTCGCGACGGAAAAGCGTCCACGTGCAGGCGCTTGTCGTCGGCCCGCCACGACTGGGCGCGGGTGGCCACCTCGGTGGGCCGGTAGCTGGTGGGTTCCAACCGCAAATGGGCGCTGTAGCGGGGAAACAGACCGTGCACCAGCTGCACCGCCTGGCGGCGAAAGCGCTGCATCATGCCGCTCAGGGCGGCGATATCTTCCGGTGAACCCACGGCCCCCTTGACGACACCGTGCGCAGGCTGGCTAATGTTGCGTGATTTGGGGGCCCGCACGCCGGGGCGCAGCAGCGGCAGCTCATCGGGCAGCAGCGTAAATGCCAGCGCCGGAAAATACAGCACGCCGCCGCTTTCCAAGGTATCGGTCAGCGCTTCGACGGGCTGGCGGCCCTCCCAATCAGACCCCGTGACTTCCATGATTTGATGTGACATGCCTTGATTTTCCCCGAGAATCCTGCTGCCATTGGCAACGGCCCGTGAATAACAGCAAAGCCAGCATTGCCGTCCACAGGTCCGAAAACGGCTAGTTCCCCAGCAGGCCTCGCGTAATATCGATGCATGACACCGAACGAACTGACGACCCACCTGGGCACCGACGACGATGCCTGCTACCGCGCCATGCAGGCCCGCGATGCCCGGTTTGACGGCTGTTTTTTTACCGGCGTGACCTCCACCGGCATCTACTGCCGCCCGGTCTGCGCCGTCAAAACCCCCAAGCGCGAAAACTGCCGCTTTTTTGGCCATCCGGCGCAAGCAGAGAGCGCAGGCTTTCGCCCCTGCCTGCGCTGCCGCCCCGAGCTGGCACCGCACGCGCTGGTCTGGTCCATGCAGGATGCCACCAGCATCCTGGCCCACCAGGCCGCGCGCATGCTGGACGAACCCGAAGCCTGGAGCGATGACGGCGGCAGCGCCCTGCCCGCGCTGGCGGCCCGCCTGGGTGTCAGCGACCGGCATCTGCGGCGCATTTTTGAAACCCACTTCAACGTCTCGCCGCTGCAGTACCTGCAAACCCGCCGCCTGCTGACGGCCAAGCAATTGCTGGCCGACACCCAACTTCCCGTGGCGCAGATCGCGCTGGTCAGCGGCTTTGCCAGCGTGCGGCGCTTCAACACGGTGTTTGTGGAACGCTACGGGCTCAATCCCTCGCAACTGCGCCGCAGCGGTGCGGTAGCTGAACGGGTGCAAGGCCTGGCGATCCCACTCGGTTACCGCCCACCCTACGACATCACGGCCATGGGAACATTTTTAGCCCAGCGGCAGGTAAATGCTATTGAATCAATAGCTGCCAGCGCAGGTACTATATGCGCCAGTCGCACTTTTTCTATAAAAATAAGCGAGACCACCCACGCAGGCTGGCTCCGTGCCGAATTTGTGCCCGAGCGCCACCAGGTGCGGCTGCACGTGAGCGACAGCCTGCAGGGCGTGCTGCCACTGGTGATCCGCCGCGTGCGCGCCTGGCTGGACCTGGATGCCGACCCCAAGGCCATCCACCGCGTGCTGCAAAGCCGCTTCCCCCACAGCGCAGGGCTGCGCGTGCCTGGCACGTTGGACGGCTTTGAGCTGGCGGTGCGCGCCGTGTTGGGCCAGCAAATCACGGTGGCAGCGGCCCGCACCCTGGCGCAGCGGCTGGTGGATGCGTTTGGTGTGCCCATCGCCACGCCCATCCCCGAGCTGACCCGGCTGTTCCCCAGTGCCACCGTGCTGGCACAGCTAACCGGCGACGCCTTGGGGCAGCTTGGCATCGTGAAACAGCGGCAAAACGCGATTCTGGCCCTGGCCCGTGCCGTGGACAGCGGCCAGCTCGCCCTGCATGGCGGTGGCCAGGTGCACGCCACCATCGCAGCACTGAAGGCGCTGCCCGGCATTGGCGACTGGACGGCGCAGTACATCGCCATGCGTGCCCTGCGCTGGCCGGACGCGTTTCCGGCGGGCGACGTGGCCCTGCACAAAGCCCTGGGCGTGCAGGATGCCCCCAATGTGCGGCTGGCCAGCCTGGCGGCCGAGGCGGCATCCCAGGCCTGGAAACCTTGGCGCAGCTACGCCGTGCTGCGCGCCTGGGCCGAATTACCCGCCAAGGCAAAAACCACTAAAAAGATAGCTACTCCCGCTTGATCTACCTGCGCCAACGGCCATTTTTATCTATGAAATTTACACCTCCTCCGGCCTACAGCCGCTTCGACACTCCGCTCGGCCCCATGCTGGCCGCCGCCACCGACCTGGGCCTGTGCGGCCTGTGGTTTGACGGCCAGCGCCACCTGCCCGACATGGCGGCCTGGAAACCTGCGCCCCAACACCCGCTGCTGCTGCAAACCGCGTCCTTCATCCATGCCTACTTTGCTGGGGATAAGGCCGCCTACTGCCTGCCGCTGGACCTGGCGGGCGGCACACCTTTCCAGCAGGCGGTATGGCAGGCGCTGCTGCAGATCCCGCGCGGCGCCAGCACCAGCTACGGCGCGCTGAGCCAGTCTTTGGGCCGACCCAGCGCCGTGCGGGCCGTAGCCGGTGCGGTGGGGCGCAACCCCGTCAGCATCCTGGTGCCCTGCCATCGGGTGCTGGGCATGGACGGCTCGCTGACCGGTTACGCCGGTGGGCTGGAGCGCAAAACCGCGCTGCTGCAACTGGAAGGGGTCTTGGTTTGAAAACAGCGCCCAAGCCCTGGATTTTTGATTTCTTGCTGCTGGCCGCCGTGTGGGGCGCGTCGTTTCTGTTCATGCGCACGGCCTCGGTGGAGATGGGCGCGGTGCCTACGGCTGCGGTACGGGTGGCGATTGCCGCGCTGACGCTGCTGCCCTTGCTGGTCTGGCGTGGGCAGATGCCTGCGCTGCGCCAGCACTGGAAGCCGGTGCTGTTGGTCGGCATGCTGAATTCGGGTGTGCCGTTCGCGCTGTTTTCGTTTGCGCTGCTGTCTATCACCACCGGCTTGTCGTCCATTTTGAATGCCACCACCCCGCTGTTTGGCACGCTGATCGCCTGGCTGTGGCTGAAAGACCGGCCCAACGCCTCGCGCAGTCTGGGCTTGGTCATCGGCTTCATCGGCGTGGCCCTGCTGGCCTGGGACAAGGCCAGCTTCAAGCCCGATAGCCACGGTATTGCACCCGGCTGGGCCGTGCTGGCCTGCTTGCTGGCCGCCACCTGCTATGGCATCACCGGCAGCTACACCAAACGTTTTTTGAATGGCGTGCCCCCCTTGGTCACCGCTACCGGTAGCCAGATCGGTGCCGCCCTGGGCCTGGCCCTGCCCGCCCTCTGGCTGTGGCCTGCGCAGTGGCCCAGCCTGCACGCCTGGGCCGCGCTGCTGGTGGTGGGCACGGTGTCCACCGCGCTGGCCTACATCATCTTTTTCAGGCTGATTGCCAACATCGGCCCGGCCAAGGCACTGACCGTGACCTTTGTGGTGCCGGTGTTTGCCGTGTTGTACGGCGCGGTGTTTCTGGGCGAGGCGCTGACCCCGTGGATGGTCGGCTGCGGGCTGGTGGTGGTGTGCGGCACGGCCCTGGCTACAGGCCTGTTACGTTTACCCACACGGCATTAGGTGCAACCCGTATTCCCCCCTGCGGTAGCAACCGTACAATTCGCAGCGCCGCGCATTCAAAGCGCTTTGGAGAAATACGATGACCAGCACCTTGCCCGCCCAAATGCGCCAACTTTGGCAGCAGCTCTACCAAGACCAATACGCCGATAAGCTGGAGCAGTTCCTGACCGAAGTGCAGGCCGCGGCCCAATCTGCATCGCCCCCACCGCCCGCCACCTGGTTCAAGGAAGTGGTGGTGTATTCGCTGTACGTTGACCTGTTCAACAAAGACTTCAAGGGCCTGACGAACCGCCTGGCCTACCTGCAAGACCTGGGCGTGACCTGCCTGTGGCTACTGCCCATTTTGGATTCGCCCATGCGCGACGCGGGCTTTGACATCAGCGACTACACCAAAATTCGCAGCGAGCTGGTGGGGGGCAGCGATGCCGCCGCCCAGGGTACGTTTGCCGAATTTCTGGCCGAGGCGCACCGCCGCAATATCCGCGTGATCTTCGACGTGGCCATGAACCACTGCTCCGACCAGCACCTATGGTTCCAGGAGGCCCGCAAAGGCCCCGACAACCCCTACCGCGACTACTTCATCTGGAGCGATACCACCGAGAAGTACAAAGAGGCCCGCATCATCTTCAAAGGCATGATGCCCAGCAACTGGCACCCCTTGCCCGAAGCGCCCGACACCTACTTTTTCCACCGCTTCTTCGACTCGCAGCCCGACCTGAACTACCGCAACCCCGAGGTGCTGCTGGCCATGTGCCGCGTACTGCTGTTCTGGGTGGCGCAGGGCGTGGACGGCTTCCGTGCCGACGCGATTCCGTATCTGTGGAAGGAAGAAGGCACGATCTGCGAGAACCTGCCCGGCACCCACGCCATCGTCAAGTTCTTCCGCGCCGTGCTGGACACCGTGCGCCCCGGCACCATTCTGCTGGCCGAACCCTGCATCTTGCGCAGCCACCCAGGACGCCGTGCCTGTCGGCGCCGCCTGCACCGACGCCTCGAGCGCGTGCAACTACGACGATGCGATCTGCTCGTGCGGAGTCCACTGCAGCAACTACCCGATTCGCCAGCCTGACTGCGATGCCGATGCCGGCCGAACCACGGGCTGCTGCGACACGACGAAGGTGACCTGGCAATGCTTCTCCGGTCCGAAATACTGCACGCAGCCGCGTCCGCGTATTGGCGCTGCGTGCACCGCCGCCGACGTCTCCTGCGCCATTGGGCCGCCGGGCGAGTGCGGTCAGACCGTGATCGAGTGCCAGAAAGGGATCTGGAATCTGAGCAACGCCGAGTGCCCGGTCTCGACGGCGAAGGCGAAGCGCGAGATTTCGTACATCGATCCGAACGAGGGAGATCGCTTGCACGACGAGCTGATGAGCGTGCGCCTTGCCAGGTATCGCTACAAGGCGGGTGACGACGCGCCGCACCTCGGGTTCATCATCGAGGACATGCCGCCCGGAAGCGCGGCGGTGCTTCCCTCGCGCGATCGGGTCGATCTTTACGGGTACGTGAGCATGACCGTGGCCTCGCTCCAGAAGCAGCAGAAAGAGCTCGACGCGCTGAGGACGCAGATGACCGCCCTCGAAAAAGAGAATGCCGCGATGAAGCGAAAGCTCAGTGCGCCTCGTTGAGGTCGACCTTCGTTCCCGGGCTGGGGGGTGCTTCGTCTCCG
>NZ_JBDTEM010000194.1:0-1508 GCF_039922535.1 Rhodoferax sp.
TCAGCGCGAATACGCGAAACCCTTGATAAAGACGCCAGACAAGCAGCGCTCCCTCGGAAATCTGGCCGTAAATGTAGAAACTCAGACCATGGTTGAGTACAAGGACGCATGGCAACTCTTACGTGGAGAACCGCTCGGAGGTGCATAGCCCCTCGCTCAAATGGGAAGCTAACAGCAGGCCACCGAGCCCGGTCCATGGATGCCGCCCTACCCCCGCCCCAACGCATCCTGTGCCCCCGGTGGCAACACGCCCAGCCGCACATAGCCGGGCAAGCCAAACGACGCAGCATCGCGCAGCTTGATGCCGCGTGCGCGCAGGCGCTGCAGGCGCAGCGGTAGGTCGTCCCCGCTCGGCCGGGCGCAAAAAAAATTCGCGGTACTGGGCAGACACTCCCAGCCTAGCGTGCGGCACAGAATGGTTTGCCGCGCCTTCCAGGCCCGCAGCGTCACCAGGCTCTGCGCCAGCCATTGCTGGCTGGCAGGCTGGCACCAGGCCTGCAACATCGCCACGCCGTGCGCGCCCACCGGCCAGGACGGGCACAACGCCTGCAGTGCGGAGGTGTCCGCCCCCAGCGGGGCAATCACATAGGCGGCGCGGATGCCGGTGAGGCCCAGCGCTTTATTGGGGGTCCACATTTGCCACACCCGGTCCATTTGTGCGGCATCCAGGCTGGGCGCGCCTTCCAGCCGCAGCGGGGCGTAGGCGCAGTCCAGCACCACGCTATGGTGCGCTTGCAAACCATCTACCAACGCTGCCAAATCCGGGTGCGCCTGGCCTAGCGGACTCGACGGTTCACAGGCCCACAGCAGCCGTGCGCGGCGGGCATCGGCGGGCAGCAAACCCCAGGCCTGCGCCGCTTGCGCGTAGTCGCCATAGTGGTGCCTTGGCAGGCAAACGCCCTGTCCCCGGTGCAACGCGCTCATACGGTAGATGAATTCGCTGGCGCTGGCCGCCAGCAGTACACGAGTGGCATCCACACCGTGGAAATCCGCCAAGTCCGCCTGCAGCGCCGTGTACTGCGGGTCGGGGTAGCGCGTGGCATCCGCCAGTTGCACGGCAGCCAGCGCGTGGGGGCATGGCCCGCAGGCGTTGCTGTTGGTGGAGAAGTCATACTGCGGCACGCCCAGTGCGTCCGGGCCGCCATGCACAAAGTTCACAACCATTTTTCTACCAAAACCATAGCTGCCACCGCAAGCAGTACCTGCGCTAGCACCGTATTTCTTGCATAAAAAACAGCCTTGGGCGTGTCCTTCGAAGCGGGCACGCGGCCCGCCGCGTTCAAGGTGTACACGCCCGGCTTGCCCAGGCGCACGCCCAGGCACAGCGCCATCGCCGCCATAGGCCAGCCGCTGTTGGGCGAAGGAGTCAGCCGCGCCTGCTGACCCAGCGCCCGCCATTCACTGCGGTAGGCCAGCACCATCAGCAGCACGGCGGTGATGCGCGCGGGCAACCAGCTCAGCACGTCATCGGCCCAGGCCGCCCATTTGCCCGCCCACTCCCACACCCG
>NZ_JBDTEM010000195.1:0-1570 GCF_039922535.1 Rhodoferax sp.
CGCCAAAGCCCAGGTCAAACACCAGGGGCTGGACGACCGCTTCAAACAGCCATTGCTGCGCGTCGGAAAACAAATTTGTCAAAAAATCCATGGGCCCGATTATTGGGGATGGCTGGATATCCACGCCGTGTAGTCGGGATGCTGGCGCAGAGTACGAAAACAAAAACCGCGCTCTTTCAGGCCGACGATCAGCGGCTCCAACACCGCTGGTGCCCAGGGATCTTTACGCGACCAGATGCCCAGATGCGCCAGCAAAATGTCGCCGTTGCGGATGTTGCGCAGGGCCTGGGCCAGCAGCGCGGGGTTACTGGTTTTTTCACTCGATAGCTCGTCGCCCAAAAACCCGGCCGGGGCCCAACCCACGTGCGCATACCCACAGGATTTGGCCGCCGCCAGCAGCGCGGGCGAGGTCTTGCCGCCGGGTGCGCGGAACAGTGGCAGCGGGGCCTGACCGGTCATGGCCTGCATGCGCTGGCTGGCGCGCCGGATTTCTTCGCAGTACTGGGCTGCGGTCCAGGTGAATTCGCGGTCGGTGTCCGGCCCGGCCGAAGGTTTGACGCGAAACCGGACCGGCGTGCCCGGCACGTCAGCTTTCCAGTACACATGGTCAAACGTGTGCGAGGCAAAGGCGTGGCCCTCGGTGGCCCGGGCTTTCCACCACGGCGCCCAGTGCTCGCCCAGGCTGCCGTCACCTTCTTGGGTGCGTTCTTGGGCACCAAAGAAAGTCACCTTGACCTGCTGGCGGTTCAGCACCTCGGCCACCAACGGGGCAATACCCATATGGCCGGTGTCGAAAGTCAGGTAGACCGGCTTTTCACAAGGTTTTGGGGCCTCAGCGCAGGTAGCACCTGCGCTAGCAGCTATCAATACCGCAGCAACAGCAACTTTAGCGTGCTGCGTGGTCCAGAGTCCAAACGCCATGGGGAGACCTTCCAACATTGATTTGACGCACGACTTTTTTGGATTCCAGGTCGATCACCGTGAGCTTGCGGGCCCAGCGCGACGACACCAGCAGCAGCTTGCCATCGGCCGACACGTCCATGCAGTCCGGCCCGCCAGGTGCCGGGTAGGTCGCCACAGACTCCAGGGTTTGCAGGTCGATCTTGCTGATGCTGTTGGCCACCCGGTTGCTGACAAAAACATGGCGCTTGTCACCCGCCGCGCGGAACGCGTGCGAGCCCTTGCCGGTGGCGATGACCTTGGTGCGCACGGGGGTCTTGCCAGACACGTCGTACACCTCCACGCCCTCCCCGCCCGTCAGGCCGACCAGCAGGGTTTTGTCATCGGCTGTGCCATAGACATCGGCGGGCATGGCGCCCGTGGGGGTGCGCCATTTGATGGTCTGGGTGGCCAGGTCCACCGCGACCAGCTCGTCGCTGTCTTGCATGGTGGAGTAAATGGTGGTGCTTTTGCTGTCGATCCACAGGTGGCTAGGCGTTTTGCCGGTCGCCACGCGCTTGGCCAGCACGATGTCTTTGCCGTCCCAGCGGTAGATGTCGATGTGGTTGAGCCGGTTGGCCGCAGTGACAAACCACTTCATATTGGGCGAGAAGCGCAACTGGTACGGGTC
>NZ_JBDTEM010000196.1:0-5762 GCF_039922535.1 Rhodoferax sp.
GCTTCGACGCCCTGCTGAATGGCTACAAGCGCGGCCTGCACTTTGTGCTGAGGCACCAGTTCCTCACGCTGTGCAGCTTCATTGCCACGGTGGCCTTCACCGGCTTCCTGTTTGCGGTGATTCCCAAGGGCTTTTTCCCGCAGCAAGACACGGGCGTGATCACCGGCTTTGCCGAGGGGGCGCAAGACACTTCGTTTGGTGCCATGAATGCGCGCATGCTGGCCTTGGCCGACGTGGTGCGGCGAGACCCCGACGTGACCGCTTTTGTCATGAATGGCTCGTCCTCTACCTTCAATACGGGCAATTTTTTCATCTCGCTCAAGTCCAAAGAAGCCGGGCGCGTGGCCAGTGCCGACGAGGTGATTGCGCGCTTGCGTCCGCAGTTGAACAAGGTGCAAGGGGCGAACCTGTTTCTGCAGGCGGCGCAAGACATTCGGGTGGGCGGCCGCGCATCGCGCACGCAGTACCAGTACACCCTGACCGATGCCAATCTGGACGAGCTCAACGAATGGGCACCCAAGCTGCAGCAGCGCCTGCGGGAACTGCCCGAGCTGACCGATGTGGCCTCGGACCAGCAAAACGCCGCCGCGGCTGCGGTACTCACCATCGACCGTGACCGTGCCGCCAGCTTCGGCATCACCCCGGCAACCATTGATGCCACGCTGTACGACGCGATTGGCCAGCGCCAAATAGCCCAGTACTTCACCCAGCTCAACAGCTACCACGTGGTGCTGGAAGTAGCCCCCGCGATGCAGCAAGACCCATCCTTGTTCAGCAGGCTCTACCTGACCTCGCCGCTCACCGGCCAACAGGTGCCGCTGTCGACCTTCGTGAAGGTGGACACCAGCAAATCCGCCTACCTGGCGATCAACCACCAGGGGCAATTTCCAGCGGTCACGCTGTCCTTTAACCTGGCCAAGGGCCACGCGCTGGGCGAAGCGGTAACGGCCATCAATGCCGCGCGCACCGACATGAATCTGCCGCAGGCGCTGACCGGCGCGTTCCAGGGCACGGCGCAGGCCTTCCAGGATTCGCTGTCCTCGCAGCCCTACCTGATTGCCGCGGCGCTGGTGGCGGTGTACATCGTGCTGGGCCTGCTGTACGAGAGCTATATCCACCCGCTGACGATTCTGTCCACCCTGCCCTCGGCCGGTGTGGGGGCGCTGCTGATACTGATGGCGGGCGGCTACGACCTGACGGTGATCGCGCTGATCGGCATCATCTTGTTGATCGGCATCGTCAAGAAAAACGGCATCATGATGGTGGACTTCGCCCTCAAGGCCGAGCGCGAGCATGGCATGGCCCCGCAGGAGGCCATCTACCAGGCCTGCGTACTGCGTTTTCGCCCGATCATGATGACCACCATGTGCGCGCTGCTCTCGGGCCTGCCGCTGATGCTGGGCCATGGCGATGGTTCCGAGCTGCGCCGTCCCCTGGGCTATGCCATGGTCGGCGGCCTGATCGTGTCGCAGGCGCTGACGCTGTTCACCACCCCCGTGGTCTACCTCTACCTGGATCGGGCACACTATTGGTTCCAGGCGCGCAAGGAAGCGCGGGCGGCGAAAAAAGCCGCCCGGGCCGGTACCGGCGCGCTGCCACCCCCTAGCCCTGCGCAGTCCCACGGTTGAACGCCTGCCCACCACGGTATGAAGATTCTGATTGTCGAAGACGAAGCCAAGACGGCCGACTACCTGACCAAGGGCCTGACCGAGCAGGGCTGCGCGGTCGACATCGCCGACAACGGAATCGACGGCCAGCACCTGGCGATGCAGCATGACTACGACGTGATCGTGCTGGATGCCATGCTGCCGGGACGGGACGGCTTTGCGGTGCTGCGCGCGCTGCGCACCCAAAAGCAAACGCCCGTCATCATGCTGACCGCCCGCGACCGGGTGGAAGACCGCGTCAAAGGCCTGCACGACGGGGCCGACGACTACCTGGTCAAACCCTTTTCGTTTCTGGAGCTGCTGGCCCGGCTGCAGGCCCTGACCCGGCGTGGCCGCAGCCAGGAACCGATGCAGTTCAGCATCGCCAACCTGCAGATCGACCTGCTCAAGCGCAAGGCCTTCCGGGGCGGCGCGCGCATCGACCTCACGGCCAAAGAATTTGCCCTGCTGGCCGTGCTGGCACGCCGCCAGGGCGAAATCTTGTCCAAAACCGCGATTGCCGAGCTGGTGTGGGACATGAACTTCGACAGCAACACCAATGTGGTCGAGGTCGCCATCAAGCGGCTGCGCGACAAGATCGACGTGCCCTTCGCGGCCACGTCGCCCAAGCTGCTGCACACCATCCGCGGCATGGGCTATGTGCTGGAAGTGCGCGCGGAGCCAGACCGGGGCGCGCTGCCGTGAAGCGTTCGATCACGGCGCGGCTGGTCACCATGTTTGCCGCCGCAGCGCTGCTGACTTTCGCGCTGATCGGTGCCGCGCTGTACACCGTGCTGGACCGCGAGCTCACCCGCCACCAGGACGACGAGCTGCACATCGGCCTGAAAAACATGGCCTATTCGATCCAGCACGTGGGCACGGTAGAGCGCTGGAACCGCGTACAGGCCCGCATGGACACACTGGCACCGCCCGACGGCAGCGTGCGCTTCTGGGTGCTCAGCGACGACCCGCGCTACCTGTACGGCAGCGGGCTGGCCGACATGCAGCGCATGACCCAAGACGCGGATGGCCGGGGGGCCATCATGCTGCCGGGCCACAGCGATGCCATGCGCACCCAATCGGTCTACATAGCCCCGCTGGACGACCGGCCCGGCGTGCGGCTCATCATCGGCAGCGACTCCACACCCTATCGGCGCACACGCCAGGTCTTCTTCACTGCACTGCTGGCACTGAGCCTGGTGGCCGTGCTGGCGGTGGCGCTGGCCGGGCACTGGATTGCGCGGGTGGGCCTGCAACCGCTGGTGCGCTTGTCTGACGAAGCGCAGGCGCTGCGCCCCAAAACCCTGTCGCAGCGCCTGCCCGAGGCGGCTTTGCCGATCGAACTCCAGGCCTTGACCGGGGCCTTCAACGGCGCGCTGGCCCGCCTTGAAGCAGCCTATGCGCAGCTGGAAGCCTTCAACGCCGACGTGGCCCACGAGCTGCGCACGCCGCTGGGGAATTTGATTGGCGGCACGCAGGTGGCGCTGTCGCGTCCGCGCAGTGCGCCCGAGCTGCAAGAGGTGCTGGCCTCGAATCTGGAAGACCTGGAGCGGGTGCGCTCCATCGTCAACGACATGCTGTTCCTGGCGCGTGCCGACCGCGGCGAGGTGGCCACCGGCCTGGTGCGCACGCCCATCGCTGTCGAGGTGCGCAAGACGATTGAGTTTTTTGAATTTGTGCTGGATGAAAGCCACATGCAGGTGCGCATTGACGGTGACCAGGGCATCGAGGCGCAACTGGAAACCGCGCTGTTCCGCCGCGCCATGAGCAACCTGCTGCAAAACGCCATCGAACATTCAGCGCCGGGCGCGCAACTGGTGGTGGCGCTGCGAGAGGATGCCGCCGCCACCTGGATTACCGTATCCAACCCCGGCGAGCCGATTGCGCGGGCGCACCAGTTGCATTTGTTCGACCGCTTTTACCGCGTCGATGCCGCCCGCCATGGCCTCGGCCAGCACCACGGCCACGGCCTGGGCCTGGCCATCGTCAAAGCCGTGGCCGCCATGCATGGCGGCCAGGTAGCGGCCAGCAGCGCGGCGGGTACCAATACCATTGGCTTCAGCGTGGCCCGCAGCGCCGCCGGGCCCGAAGAGGCAGGCTAACTGGGTTTAGGACCTGTTCAAGCTCTTCAAGGCATTGCTCATCTTTTAATAGCTACCACCGCAGGTAGCATATGCGCCAGAGGCCAATTTCTCTTGTAAATCACCGCCCATCTATGTGCCGCCGCAAAAAGCTGTTGAAAAATTTATAGACGACTGGTCTATTTAATTTCTATAATGGCGCCATGGCCAACGCAAGCTCTCACGAATCCTCGGACACCCGCAGCAACATCCTTGCCGTGGGGCAACGCATCATGGCGGGCAAGGGATTCTCGGCGGTGGGCCTGAACGAAATTTTGGTGTCTGCCGGTGTACCCAAAGGCTCGTTCTACCATTACTTTGGCTCCAAAGAAGCTTTCGGCGAGGCGCTGCTCGACAGCTACTTTGACGACTACCTGGCCGAAATAGACACGATGCTGCGCCAGCCCGGCTTGACGATGGCGCAACGCCTGATGCTGTACTGGCAAAACTGGCAAGACAGCCAGTCGCACCTGGATTGCCAAGGCAAGTGCCTGGCCGTGAAGCTGGGCGCCGAGGTGGCCGACCTGTCGGAGCCCATGCGCCTGGCCCTGAAACAAGGCACTGCAGGCATTACGGCGCGCCTGGCCCGGGCCATTGAGGCGGGCATGGCCGAAGGTTCGTTGTCTATCGACGGCGATCCTGCCCAGGTGGCCGAAAGCCTGTACCAGCTGTGGCTGGGAGCCAGCATCATGGTCAAGATTCTTCGCAGCCCCCAGGCTTTTGAGGCCGCCACCAAGACCACGCGCCACATCCTTCACCTGTCCCCTTGAGTGGGGCAGCCCCTGGATGCACTTCGGTTGAAGTGCTTTTTTTGACCGATTCATTAGACGACCGGTCTATTTATTTAACCCACTCTACTAGGAAAACACAATGAAAATTTTGATGGTCCTCACCTCCCACGACAAGCTTGGCGATACCGGCCTCAAGACCGGTTTTTGGCTCGAAGAGCTGGCTGCGCCTTACTACGCCTTCAAGGCAGCGGGGGCCGAGATCGTATTGGCCTCTCCCAATGGCGGCCAACCGCCGCTCGACCCGAAGAGCAACGAAGCCGCGTTCCAGACCGAGCTGACCCGCCGCTTCGAGGCCGACACAGAGGCGACCGCGCAACTGGCCGCCACGCTGCGCCTGGACAGCGTGTCGCAGGCCGACTTTGACACTGTCTTCTACCCCGGTGGCCACGGCCCGCTGTGGGATCTGGCTGAAGACAAGGCATCCATCGCCTTGATCGAGTCCTTCGTGGCGGCGGGCAAGCACGTGGCGTTCGTCTGCCACGCACCCGGCGTGCTGCGCCACGTGAAGGCTGCCGATGGCAAGCCCCTGGTGCAAGGCAAGAAGGTCACCGGTTTCACCAACACCGAAGAAGAAGGCGTGGGCCTGACCCAGGTGGTGCCGTTCCTGGTTGAAGACATGCTGAAGGCCCAGGGCGGTATCTACTCCAAGGGCGAAGACTGGGCTTCTTACGTGGTCAGCGACGGCCTGCTGATCACCGGCCAAAACCCTGCGTCCTCCGCCGCCGCCGCGACCGTTTTGCTGCAGCACTTGGCGGCTTGAGCAAGCCGCCGATAAGTCCGGACCCCGGTACCGCAACGCGATGTACCGGGGTGTAGCTGGCCAGTAGCGGGTAGTCCTGCGTGTGATTTGCTACGCATTCAGTAGCTTCTCACGCAGGTGGAGTGCGCGGTAGAGCCTGATTCTACTCAAATATCACGCTACACCAGCGTCTGCAGCACCGCCACCGCCAAGGCATGGTCTTCCGCCTGCGGCAGGCCCGATACCGTGACCGTGCCCACCACCAGATTAGCGCCCCGGATGCGGATCGGAAACGCCCCACCGTGGGCCGCGTATTCGCGCGGGTCCAGGCCGGTGGCGGTGTCGAAATCGCTGCCCTTGCTGCGGTACAGCGTGCCCATGTAGAACGAGCTGCGGGCAAAGCGCCGCACCACATTCACCTTGCGCCGCACCCAGTCCACGTTGTCGGGGTTGGTGCCCTCCATCG
>NZ_JBDTEM010000197.1:0-5393 GCF_039922535.1 Rhodoferax sp.
CGTTGCGGTCGCTCACCACCAGCACCGTGTCAAACAGCTTGGCGTGCTGCGCGTCGTGCAGTTCGGCCAAAAAGTGGGCTGTCCAGGCGATGGAATTGGTCTTGCCCGAGCCCGCCGAGTGCTGCACCAGGTACTTGCTACCGGCTCCATCATTCAAAACCGCCGCCTGCAGCTTGCGCGTTACGTCCAGCTGGTGGTAGCGCGGGAAGAGGATGCGCGTGATCTGCTTCTTTTTGTCGCGCTGGGTGATCATGTAGCGGCCCAAGATCTCCAGCCAGCTCTCGCGCGCCCACACCTGCTGCCACAGGTAGGCCGTGCGGTGGCCGCCCTCCGGGTTCACCGGGTTGCCCGCTGCACCCTCAACGCCCAGGTTGAATGGCAGAAAGCGCGTGTCTTTGCCCGCCAGCTGCGTCACCATCGCCACCTCGGTATTGCTTACCGCGAAGTGCACCAGCGCCCCGCTGGGAAAGGCCAGCAAAGGCTCGCCCTTGGGGTGGCGGTCTAGCCGGTACTGGTCGATGGCATCGCCAATGCTCTGGGTAAAGTCGGTCTTCAGCTCCACCGTGGCCACCGGCAGGCCGATCAGGAACAACACCAGGTCAATGCTGTTCTCGTTGTGCAGCGACTAGCGCACCTGGCGCACCACCCGCAGCCGGTTGGTGGCATAGCGGGCCAGGATGTCGGGGTTGATGGCCAGCGCCGGTTTGAACTCGGCCAACTTCAACGGTGCTTTGAGTCCCAGCAGCTCGATCCCAACGCGCAGCACATCCAGCGTGCCGCGCTGGTCCATCTGGTCGCGCAGCCGTGCCAGCAAGGTGCTGGCCGCTTTGCTGCCGTGGTTCTTGGCCAGCACTTCCCAGGCCTGCGGCTGGGTGGCCTGCACCCAGGCCAGCACATCGGCAGGGAACAGGGCCAAGGCCCGGTCATAGCCCGCTGCATCCCCCTCGGCATACAACCAGCCGTGGGCGGCCAGGTGCTGGCAGATTTCAAGCTCGAAGGCAGATTCTTTGTGCAGGGGCATGGGGGTCTTATTTGTACGGAAGTGGTTCGTGCTGGAGTTCTGCCACGGGCTCAAATTCAGGGTCTTTGTGCAGCAACACCGCGTTGCATTGCAGGGCCGTGGCGGCAATCCATGCGTCGCCGAGTGACATGGGGTAGCGTGCTTTCAGGCTTGCAGCCTGTTCCAGCAGCGGCGGACTCTCATGCACCCAGGTGATGGGCATGGTTTGGCAGGCTAGGTAGGCCTGTCGGCCGGCTGCCTCACCTTCGTTTTTCCAGACGCGGTAGAGCACTTCCATCAGTGACATAAAGCACCCGTAACACACCACACGGTATGCGCTGGCTTGTGCCAACAGTGCGGCTACCCGTTCTGCGCCCGGTTCATTGCCGCGCAAAGTGAGCAGTGCCGATGTATCCAGCAGGTAACTCTTCATTCCCCGCGTGCCCGTTCCGCTGCGCGGTCCGCTAACAGATCGGCGGTCACACCCTGCTTGCCGCTGCCACGAAATGCCGTAATGGCATCCAGGTAAGCCGCCATGTTGGGTGATTCAGGCAGCCGCCCTAGCAGCATTTGGTATGCCTCGCTGGACACAATGAACGCTGCAGTGCGCCCGTGCCGGGTAATGGTGACGGGCTCGCGCTGCACGGTGTCTAGCAGCTGGCCGAAACGGTTTTGGGCTTCTACCGAAGTGACGGTGATCATACGGGGGGCTCCTTTGAAACTAGCCAAGTTGTACAGTTTAGCCAGTTGGCGGTGTTTTGCAAGCCAGTTTTTGCCATTCCCGCTGGCGTGGGAGATGGCTAAATTCTGTGCATCAAATCGGCCTATTGCGCAGGTAGTACCTGCGCAATAGGCTATTTAATGTGTAGCAATTGCCGCCAGCCCGCGCACGTCGATCTGGCCGGTGACGGCGGCGGAGACCAGGGCGGTGTGGCGTTCTTGCAGGAGGGCTATGGCGCGCTGGGCTTCGGCGGTGAGGGTGTCGAAGCGGGCAGATTGATTCGCAATGAACGCCAAAATTTCGACCTGCTCATTTTCGGGCGGCAGTATTACCGGCAGCTCCATCAGGTTTGTAGATGAAATAGAGGCCAGATTGGTACTTTGTTTGGAGCGCGTCATGAAATAGAACTGCGCAAAGTTAGAGCCCGTAACCGCATTCAACCAAGCCGATGCCACCTTGCGCGGGCGCACAGCAAATACATGGTTTTGCGTAATGCAGGGCTCAATTTGACCCTCCCAAACGTGGCCGCGCCCTAGCTTGTCAAAGTCGCCACCTTCGTTCATCAGTACGTCGCCGGGTTGGAGCGCGTAGCGCTGCAAGTCTTCTGGCGGTATGTCCATCGTCGCCACAGTTTCTAGATTGAGATAACCGTCTTGGACATTGGCAACGCGCAGATAGGGTACGGAAATCGTGGTCCGAGAACCGTGGTCTTTGCCTTTGGCCACGCCTGTTTGTACGTCGGCGATCCGTTTCAATGCGATAACGTCCCAATGCGCCGGAACCTCCCCAAGCCATTCAACCCCAGACGGCTTCATGGGGGCATCGGGATTCAGGCCTTGGGTGACGGCGTGGGTGATGACGGCTTGGCGCTTTTCTTTCAGCAGCGCCATCAGCCGCAGTTGCTCCGCCACCAGCCCATCAATCTTCGCGGTTTCGCGGTCTAGGAAGGTGGCGATTTGGGTTTGTTCGGATACAGGGGGAGTTGGAACACAAATTGCGCCGAGATCACCTTTGGTTACGTGCACCATGCCAATGATTCCATGCGCTTGGTCTTCAACATGGGCAGTCACGGCCTTGAGCGTCCAATACAGTGATCGCTTCTCAGCGTGATAAGGGACAACGCGAAAGATGTGCTGATTTAACGCGCAGACCTCTGGATGCCTCCAAAGAAATGGTCCAAAAGAAGTTCCACGGTTGCCAGACCAACCGAACAACAAGTCGCCGTCGTTAACCAAGTACCGTGATTCAACTTCGCCGTCGTAATAGTTGAAATTGTCACTCCCATTCAGATTTTGTATGCGAATGATGGGCGTGCCAGAATCCGCCCACTCAGTGGGCTTGAAAGCGTCGCCATTGATGAAATTAGCTAGATGTTTAAGGGGTACTACCTCCCAATGCCCCGGCACCTCCCCCAACCATTCCACGCCGCTGTCTTTGTAAGTCGGGTAACGCGGGAAGCTCATGCCGTCAGCCCGCCAATCATGGCCAGAATCCGGTCGGTCACGCCCTTCAGCTCCGCGTCAATTTCGGCCAGCGGGCGCGGGGGCTTGAATACGTAGAAGTGGCGGTTGAACGGGATCTCGTAGCCGACCTTGGTTTTGTCATGGTCGATCCAGGCGTCGGCCGCGTGGGGCAGCACTTCGCGTTGGAAATACGCCTCTACGTCTTCACCCAGCGGCACGTTCTCGGTGTCGCGCAGGCTGCTGTCGGGCAGGGGCTTGCCTTTGGTTTTGCCTTTTTGGCCCAACACCACGTTGCCTGCGGCATCGCGCTCGGGGCGCTCCACGGTGATGGTACGGTAGCCGAAGTCTTGGTTTTTGAAGGTACGGCTGATGGGCACACCGTCTCGCGTAGATTCTTCAAACTGGCCGAACAGGCGGGTGATGTCGTCGATGTGGGCGGGGCTGAGTTCTTTGCGTTTTGATCCTAAGGTTTTGCGCATTTTTTGCCAGAAGCTGCTGGCGTCTATCAGCTGCAGCAGGCCTTTGCGGGCGGCGGGCTTGCGGTTGCTGACGATCCACACGTAGGTGCTGATGCCGGTGTTGTAGAACATGTCGGTGGGCAGGGCGATGATGGCCTCGACCAGGTCGTTCTCCAGCATGTAGCGGCGGATTTCGCTCTCGCCGCTGCCCGCGCCGCCGGTAAACAGCGGCGAGCCGTTGAGCACGATGCCGAACCTGGAGCCGCCGTCTTTGAGCGGGCGCATCTTCTGGACCAGGTGCAGCAAAAATAGCAGCGAACCGTCGCTGACGCGCGGCAGGCCGGGGCCGAAGCGGCCGTTGAAGCCGTGTTGTTCGGCCTCTTGGCGGATGTCCTTTTCAATCTTCTTCCACTCCACGCCGAAGGGCGGGTTGCTGAGGGCGTAGTCGAAGTGTTTGCCGTGCAGCCCGTCGTTGGACAAGGTATTGCCCAGCACGATGTTGCCCACGTCTTGCCCTTTGATGAGCATGTCGGCCTTGCAGATGGCGTAGGACTCGGGGTTGAGCTCCTGGCCGTACATGGTCAGGCGGGCAGTAGGGTTCATGCTGGCCAGGTGCTCGCCCGCTTCGCTGAGCATGCCACCCGTGCCCGCCGTGGGGTCGTACAGGCTGCGCACCACACCGGGTTTTGTCAGGGCCTGGTCGTCTTCGATAAAAAGCAGGTTGACCATCAGGCGGATGACTTCACGCGGGGTGAAGTGTTCGCCTGCGGTTTCGTTGGACAGTTCGGCGAACTTGCGGATCAGCTCCTCGAACACCGTGCCCATTTCGGCGTTGCTGACCACATCGGGATGCAGGTCGATGGTGGTGAATTTTTCGGCCACCAGGTAGAGCAGGCCAGCTTTGGCCAGCTTGTCGATCTGGGTGTGGAATTCAAAGTGCTCAAAGATGTCACGCACGGCGGGGCTGAACGCCTGGATGTAGGCGCGCAGGTTTTCGCCAATATGGTCCTGGTCGCCCATGAGGGTTTTCAGGTCTAGCGGCGAGGTGTTGTAGAAGTGCACGCCGGTGGCACGCAGCAGGAAGGATTCGGGGTTGATGCCCACGGCTTCGCGCTTGGCTTTTTCTAGCAGCACGCCGGCCTTGGTGGGCTCTAGCACGCAGTCCAGGCGGCGCAAAACGGTGAAGGGGAGGATGACTTTGCCGTATTCCGACTGCTTGAAGTCGCCGCGCAGCAGGTCGGCAACCGACCAGATGAAAGAGGAGAGATTGGGGTTGGGGGTGGCCATGCGGGGAGTGTAGTGGCCGCACTGGGGAAGATCGGCTGTAGAAATTTATAAAAAATGTGCCTCTGGCGCAAGTGGCACCTGCGCGGGCAGCTATTTATTGTGTAGCAAATCACCCGCTGGCAAATACGGCTGGCTGGGCAGGTTTTCAGTGCAAAACAGGCGGAATTCGTTGGGTCCGGCCAGGGGTTTTTGCGCCCGCCATGGGGTCTGTACCAGCAGGTGCTGCATGCTTGACGGCGTCTGGCTGTCTGGCATGGAGGGGGCTTTCTAAGGGTTTACCTTGAATTTAAATTCGAATTTAAATTTATTTGGAAAATTATTTTCGTTTACCGAAAATCCCCGTATAGTGCGGCATCTTGGTAGCCGCCATTGCCGTTTTCAGGCGGATTTTTTCTCTTTCTTATCCCTTTTTTTTCTTGGTAAACCCTATGAAAAACGTTGCTGTTTTTGGTGCCGGTCGCATT
>NZ_JBDTEM010000198.1:0-16979 GCF_039922535.1 Rhodoferax sp.
CCGCCATCAATGCAGGGCACTGGTTTGCATCCCTTTCGCCATCATTACGGCACGACATCCTGCGCTGCGCCTACGTCAAACGCTACCAAGACAACGGGCTGATTGCCGCACGCGGCGAGCCGCCCGAGGAATGGGTGGCCTGTGCCAAGGGCGCGGTGCGGGTGAGTTCCACCTCGCTCTCAGGCAAACAAATCACCCTGACCTATATGGAGCCCGGCACCTGGTTTGGCGATATCGCTATCTTTGACGGCGACCGCCGCACCCACGATGCTTACGCCCATGGAGAAACCACCCTGCTGTGCGTCGCCAAGGCCGACTTCAAAAAGATACTGGCCACCCACACCGAGCTCTACGAGGCCATGCTGCGCCTACAGGCGCGGCGCATCCGCCAACTGTTTGGCCTGGTGGAAGACCTGAACACCCTGCCCTTGCGCGCCCGGCTGGCCAAGCAGCTGCTGCACCTGGCCCGCAGCTACGGCATTCCCAGCCTGTCCAACGCCAACGAGATCCGCATCAGCCTGCAACTGGCCCAAGAAGAGCTGGCACAGCTGCTGGGCGCATCGCGCCAGCGGGTCAACCAGGAACTGAAAGCCATGGAACGCGACAACGTGATCGGCATCGAAACCGCCGGTTTGATGATCCGCGACCGCACGGCGCTATTGCGGATTGTGGAAGCCGATAGCTAAATCTAAGCTAGCAACTGGGCCGACACGCAGGCCTGGGTGAACACCGCCACCGCATGCCGCAGCGTGGGTACATCGGGCTGCGGATACTCCAAGCGCAGGTAGACGCGGCCCCGTTGCACCTGCAAGATAAAGGGTGTGGCCTGCTGCACCGCACTGTTCGGCCAGGCCTGTAGCAGGTCCATCAACGGCCCCTCCAGCCACTGCTGGGCCTGGGTGCGGTTGTCGGCCACCAGGGCGTAATGGTCCCAAAATTCCAGTGGCGCGGTGCTCCAGCCTACTTGGTCGTACATCGCCAGCCAACGCACTTCTTCGGGTAACTCCGCGTCCACCGTGGTTTGCACACCGTGGGTTGCCTGCTCGTAGACACGCTTTTCCAGCGATTCCTTGAGCGGGCGGTTGATCAGCATGATGGCCAGATTTTCGGACAGGCCCAGTTCGGCCCGGGCGCGCAGTTCGGCACCAACGATAAAGTCCCGGCCAGCCGGGCTTTGCTCCATCCGCCAGGCGCGGCCGCCCACCGTGCCGATCAGGGCAAAGCCGGTGCCATCGGCCAGCCGGTCGAACTCTAGCCCCTGCGCACCGGCCCAACCGCTGACAGCTTCTAGATCGGCAGCGTCGGGCCCGGAGCCCATCGCCCGGCCGACCCAATTTTTGATGCGCTTGAGCATGCGCGCCTGCTTTCTTTGTGGGACTAAGCCAGTGCAGCAGCCCAAACTGCGCAAGGGCGATTGCTACGCAAACTATAGCTTCCCGCGCAGGTCAAATATGCGCTAGAGGCTTATTTGACGCCTAAAATACCCCGTAAAACAGGGTTGCGCTGTGGTCTACCCGACAGGGATCGAACCTGTGACCCTCAGCTTAGAAGGCTGATGCTCTATCCAACTGAGCTACGGGTAGTAGCCTAAGATTCTAACCTTTCAGGTCTACGGCCCGCCCTCTCACACCCCCTCCCTATGCGCACCCTCCACGGAAACATCCTGACCCCCGGCGGCTTCGTCACGGGGGACATCGCCTTCACCGCCGATGGCCACATTGCCAGCATCACTGGCAGCCCCGCCCCCACCGCCAGCGTGCGCGATGCGGGCCTGCCGTTGGTGCTGCCCGGCTTTATCGACCTGCACGTGCACGGCGGCGCGGGGCACGACATCATGGAAGGCGGCGACGCGGTGTTGCATGTCACCCGGCTGCACGCCCGGCATGGCACCACCTCGCTGCTGGCCACCACCATGACCGCGCCGATGGCCGACTTGGAAGCCGCGTTCAGCGCGCTCGGCAGCCATACCCAGCAGCGCCCGGCGGGAGCGGCCCGGGTACTGGGCGTGCACCTGGAAGGCCCGTACATCAGCGAAGCCAAACTGGGCGCGCAACCGCCGTTTGCCCGGCCCGTGAGCCATGCGGAAATCAACCGCCTGCACGCCCTGGCCCCGATCCGCCTGATCACCTTGGCGCCCGAGGTAGGTGGCAACCTCGACATGATCGCCCAGCTGTGTGCCGACGGCTACAAGGTGCAGCTCGGCCACACCACCGGCAGCTACGAAGACGGCGTGGCCGCGCTGCGCCAGGGCGCAACCGGCTTCACCCATTTGTTCAACGCCATGTCGGCCCTGCACCACCGTGAACCCGGCATGGTCGGCGCGGCGCTGGCGCATGCCCGGTTTGCCGAAATCATTCCCGACCTGCTGCACGTGCACCCCGGTGCCATCCGCGCCGCGCTGCGCGCCATTCCCTGCCTGTACTGCGTGACCGACTCGACCTCGGCCGCAGGCATGCCCGACGGCGAATACACGCTGGGCCGCCACAAGGTGTTCAAGTGCCTGGGCGGCGTGCGGCTGGCAGACGGCACGCTGGCCGGATCGTCGCTGGCCATGGACCAGGCGCTGCGCAACCTGGTGGACAGCGTGGGGCTGGACCTGGCCGATGCGTCCAACCGCGTCTCGCGCTTTGCCGCTGAGCACATGGGCGTGGCGGACCGGGGCCAATTGGTGGCCGGTGCTTGGGCCGATGTGGTGGTGTTGGACCGCGACCTGGCGCTGCAGGCGGTGTTTGTGGAAGGTGAAGCGGTCAACCTGGGTTGATGTCGCCACTACTATTTATATAGCTGCCTGCGCAGGTGCCACCTGCGCCAGAGCCACTTTTTTTATAAATTTTCGGTCCGCACCGCAGGCAGCAGCACCGTCACCACCAGCCCGCATTCCGCGTGGTTGTGCAGCCGAATTTCACCGCCGTGGGCCTGGACGATGTTGCGGGCGATGCCCAGGCCCAGGCCGGTACCGGTGCGGTTGTTCTGCTGGCCGTGGCCCAGGCGCACATGCGGTTCGAAGGCGGCGGACATGGATGCCTGCGCAATGCCGGGGCCAAAGTCGCGCACCTCGACCACCGCCAGCGCACCCCGGTCGCTGAGTCGCAACTGCACCCGTTCGCCATACAGCACGGCGTTGTCCAGCAGGTTGCTGAAAGCCCGCTCCAGCGCCAGCGGCTTGCCCTGCACGCTGACCGCGTCCGATACAAATTCGATGCTGGCGTTGGGGTGGATCGGCCGCTTGGCCAGCCGCGCCAGCAAGGTATCTAGCCGCACGGGGGTCAGATTCTCGTGGATGTCGGTGTCTTTGACACTTTGCAGCGCGGCCTTGACCATCACGTCCAGGTCGTCCAGGTCTTCGTGGAAATCGGCCTGCAGGGCTTCGTCGTCCAATAGCTCGGTGCGCAGCTTAAGCCGCATGATGGGCGTTTTCAGGCCGTGGGAGATGCCCAAAAACAGCCGCTCGCGGTCTACCAGGTAGCGCTGGATGCGGGCCTGCATCTCGTTGAAGGCGCGGGCCGTACGGCGCAGCTCAGCGGTGCCGGTTTCAGGCACGGGTTCGGGCACGCTGTCGCTGCCAAAGGCGTTGGCAGCCGAGGCAATGCGGTTCAGCGGGCGAATCAGCCCGCGCACCAGCAGCACCGCCAGCAACAGCACCGTCAGCAGCGTCACCAATTGCAGCGCTAGCCGGTCCCAGGTGAGCGGATTGGCGTTGTCCAGAAAGTAGGGGTCTGGCATGGGCGCAGCCAGGTACAGCCAGCGGCCGGGCTCGAATTCGGACTGGATCACCAGCACCGGCGCGGGGCGCGGGCGCAGCAGCAAAGTGGCTTCGACCCAGGATTCGGGCAGGTCATTCACCGTGCGACCGTCGTCCGACACCTGCAGGCCATCGGGCCAGGCAAACGCTACATCTGGGGCCTGGGCCGGATGCAGATTGCCCACCAGGTCGTCACGCACCACGGTCACCACGGCATCCACCAGGGGGTTGCCGGCCAGCGGAGTGATGGGCACGCGCTCGCGGTTCACATTGACGAAAAACCGCGTGCCGCCCATGGTGCGCAGCTGCTCGATCAGGATGGGCCGGTATTTGGGCGGCAGGTCGCGGAAAAACCGCAGTGTGCCCGCCGCATTCACCGCCAGGTGGTGGGCCGCGCCCAAGGCCTCGGTGCGGGCGCTTTCGCGCAACTGGCGCGCCCACAGCAAGGTGCCCACCAGCTGCGCGCTGACCACGCCCAGGGCCATCACCAGCACGATGCGGCCCAGCAGGCTGTCGGGCAGCCAGCGTTTCAAATTAGGCATCCGAGGCCACCACGTCGGCCGAGAACACATAGCCACTGCCGCGCACGGTCTTGATCAACAGCGGCTGCTTGCCGTCGTCGCTCAGGCGCTGGCGCAGGCGGCTAACCTGCACGTCCAGCGAACGGTCCAGCGGCCCCAGGTCGC
Source organism: Rhodoferax sp. (assembly GCF_039922535.1). GTDB lineage: Bacteria > Pseudomonadota > Gammaproteobacteria > Burkholderiales > Burkholderiaceae_C > Rhodoferax_B. Next base: position 4,429 of record NZ_JBDTEM010000198.1, read on the forward strand.
GGCCCCGGGTTTGCTCCATCAGGCGACCCCGGTCCAGGGTTTCACCGGCATGCTCGGCAAAGAAGCGCAGCAGGTTGAAGTCCATGCTGGTCAGCACCACCAGGGCACCCGCCGCGTCTGTCAACTGCCGCTCTAGCAGGTCCATGCTGAAACCGGCAAAACGCAGAAAGCGTACCGCCGCCCCGGCACCGCCCAATTGCATGCGGCGGTGGATGGCCTTGATGCGGGCCAGCAGCTCGCGCGGGTTGTAGGGTTTGGCGATGTAGTCGTCAGCACCCAGCTCCAGGCCGACGATGCGGTCGGTGTCGTCGGCGCTGGCGGTCAGCATGATGATGGGCACGGGCGACTGGCGGCGCACGGTCTGGCACAGGGTGAAGCCGTCGGTATCGGGCAGCATCACGTCCAGAATCACCAAGCTGAGCAGATCGCGAAAGCGCTCGAACTCGGCCAAAAAGCTGGCCCCGTCGTGCGCCACACGCACCTCGTATTGGTGCTTTTCCAGGTAGGTTTTGAGCAGATTGCGGGTTTTTTGGTCGTCGTCGACGACCAGGATGGTTCTGTTCATTCGGATCTTTTCAACGTTCGGCAGTCGGCGCGCGGATCACGGCAGCCAGTCGGCGCTGGGCCTCGACGGGCTCCATGCGCGGGTCGGTCAGGTAGCGCCACAGGGTTTGGGCCACCGCGTCTTTGATGGATTCGTCGGCCGCCATGCGGTGGGCCAAGCTGGGCACGCGGGCGGTGCGCGGGTCGGCAAAGCTGGCCCAGGAGTCGCGGGCGCAACTGTCCAGGCTGGCCACGTCGATATCGCGCTGCACCGGCACCGAGCCTTTGATACGGTTGTAGGCCAATTGGGCGGGCGTACTGGAGACCAGCTCGGCCACCTTTTCCTGGGTGGCCTCGCGGTGGTGGCCGTTGGCCAGCATGGCCAGGGTATCGATGCTGTAGAGGTGCGTGTTTTCGGTGCCGGGCAGCACCACGCAACCAAAGTCCTTGCTGGGGCTGGCACCCCAGGCCATCAGCTCGCCCTTGGCCCAGTCGCCCATCACCATCATCGCCACCTTGCCCACCAGCAGCTCGCGGGCCGCATCGGTCCAGGCCTGTTCGCGCGGGGTTTCGCCGTTGATGTTGCGCAGCCAACGCAGCCGTACCAAGGCCCGCTCCACCCGCGGGTCCATCCAGGCGCTGCTTTTGCGCTGCACGATCAGCTCGCGGTACAGCGCCGGGCCCGCATCGCTGAGCAGCACCGCCTCAAACACGGTGGCAATTTGCCAGGGCTCGTCGCTCCAGGCCAGCGGCTGGATACCCAGCGCCGTCAGCTTGCGCACCACTACCTCAAATTCTGCCCAGGTGGTGGGCGGCGGCAGGCCGATGCGGGCAAACAGGCGGCGGTTGTACAGCAGGGTGTTGATGCGGTGGATGCCCAGCGGCGCGGCAATCACCATGCCGTTGTAGCTAACCAGGTCCATCACGGTGGGAAACAAGGTTTGCGCCCAGCGCTGGCGGCTGGCCACGGCGTTCAGCGGCAGCACCAGGCCTACATCGGCCCATTCGGTCAGCGTCGTGCCTATGAGTTGCGCCACGTCGGGCGAGTCGCCCATCAGCACCCGGCTCTTGAGCACCTTGACCGCCGCCATGCCGCCACCGCCCGGTATAGCCGCATCGCGCCATTGCACGCCGTTGGCTGCCAGAATGGCACTGAGCTGGTTGGCCGCGCGGCGTTCGCTGGCCGAGGTGAGCCAGTGCAGCACATCCACCGGCTGGGCCGGTGTTTGCGCCCAGCCCGGCAAGGCCAGCGCGGCCCAACCCAGCAACACCACGGCCACGGCTTTCAAGACGGCAAGAGCTTTCATTTCCTATCGAAATGTAATGTTATCTATCGCAGCGCCACAGGCGGCCACAGCGCTTGCCCACGCGCCACATCTGCAACGTAATGAAACGTAATGCGGGTGCGCCAGCGGTGGATTTAAGTTCAACAAAATCAAGTACTTAGAAGATTCAAATCGCCAGGCAGGGGTGGTTTGATATTACAGGTGGCACAGCATAACCTCCGGCCCATTGAATGCCCACACATCCCGTGCAGGGTTCAAGCCCCCCCCCAGGAGACCCCGTCCATGCGCATCCCATTCCACCTCACGGCCACCGCCATTGCCCTGGTTTGCAGCGGCTTTGCCCACGCGGGCAACCTCACCATTGAAAGCTGGCGGGTGGACGACAAAGCCCTGTGGGAAGAGGTTTTGTTGCCCGCCTTCAACAAGACCAACCCTGGCATCACCGTCAAGTTCTCGCCCACCTCGCCACCCGAATACGACTCGGCCCTGAACACCCGCCTGACCGCTGGCACCGCAGGCGACCTGATCACCTGCCGCCCCTTCGACGTGTCGCTGGATCTGGCCAAAAAAGGCTATCTAGAAAAACTCAACGGCATTCCGGGCCTGAAGAACTTCCCCGAGTCGGCCCAAGTGGCATGGCAGTCGGACGATGGCAAAAGCACCCACTGCATCCCCATGGCCTCGGTGATCCACGGCTTCTTCTACAACAAGAAGGTGTTTGCCGACCTGGGCCTGGCCGTGCCGGTCACCGAAGCCGACTTCTTCACTGTGCTCGACAAGATCAAGGCGGCTGGCAAGGTCACACCCATCGCGCTGGGCACGGCCGACCAGTGGGAAACCAACCAGATCGTCTTCACCGGCATTGGCCCGAACCACTGGAAGGGCGAAGAAGGCCGCAAGGGCCTGATCAGCGGCAAGAAGAAGTTCACCGACCCTGAATTCGTTAGCACCTGGGAAACCATGGCCAAGTGGGCACCTTATCTGTCCAAGGGCTACCAGGCCCAAACCTACGGCGACTCGCAAAATCTGTTTGGCTCGGGCCGTGCCGCCATCTACCCCACGGGCTCATGGGACATCTCGTACTTCGAAGCCAACGGCAAGGTCGATTTCGGTGCCTTCAAGCCGCCCGTGCAAAAAGCCGGTGACCCTTGCTACATCTCGGACCACACCGACATCGGCATGGGCATCAACAGCAAGAGCAAAAACAAGGCCGACGCACAGGTATTCCTGAACTGGCTGGCCAGCAAGGAATTTGCCGACCTGTACACCAACAAGGCCACGGGCTTCTTCTCGCTGTCCAGCCACGCTATCGAGGTGAAGAACCCCGTGGCCAAGGAAATGATCGGCTGGCGCAAGCAGTGCAAGAGCACCATCCGCCTGAACGCGCAAATCATGAACCGTGGCACGCCCAGCATGGAAAACGAACTCTGGAACGTCAGCTCGCAGGTCATGAACCTGAAGATGTCGCCCAAGGATGCCGCGCAGCAGATCCAGACCGGATTTGCCAAGTGGTACACGCCAGCCAAGTAAGAACACGGTGCGGCAAGCCCTGTGGGCTTGCCGCCGTGTGACGACCTCCATCAAGGTTCAAGATGAAACAAGGATTCTCCTGGCGCGTGCTGGTGTTCATCACACCGGCCTTGCTGATCTACGCGGTGTTCAGCGCCCTGCCGCTGCTGGACACCCTGCGCCTGGGGCTGTACAGCACCGACGACACCGGTGTGCGCACGTTTTCTGGCCTGGCCAACTACGCCACCATCTTGCACGACCCGCAGTGGTCGGCCAGCTTCTGGAACGCGATGCTGAACAACCTGAAGTTCTTCGGCATCCACATGCTGGCGCAAAACCCCATGGGCCTGCTGCTGGCGGCCCTGCTGTCGTTGCGCAACGTGCGCTTTGCGGCGGTCTACCGCACCGTGTTTTTCTTGCCCACGCTCTTGTCGGTGGTGATCGTGGGCTTTGTCTGGCAACTGATTCTGTCGCCCCTGTGGGGCGTGTCCGAACACCTGCTGTCGCTGGTCGGCCTGCAGGACTGGTTTGCGCCCTGGCTGGGGCTGGAGTCTTCCGCGCTCATCACCTTGTCGCTGATGTCGGTGTGGCAGTACGTCGGCATTCCGATGATGCTGATCTACGCCGCGATGATCGCCATCCCCGAGGACGTGATCGAAGCCGCGGTGGTCGAAGGTGCATCGCCCTGGCGCATCTTCTGGCAGATTCGCCTGCCGCTGATCTTGCCCACCCTGGGCTTGGTGACCATCCTGACCTTCGTGGCCAATTTCAACGCCTTTGACCTGATCTACACCGTCAAGGGCGGGCTGGCCGGGCCCAACTACAGCACCGACATTCTGGGCACGCTGTTCTACCGCACCTTCTTCGGCTACCAGTCGCAAGTGGCTAGCCCGACCATGGGCGCAGCGGTGGCCACGCTGATGTTTTTGGTGATCCTGCTGGGCGTTGCCGCCTACTTTCTGCTGGTGCAGCGCCGCCTGCAACGCTTTGCCCTGTAAGCACATGATGGCCAAAACCCTCCCCAAAGTCGCTCCCAGCCGCCTGTTTGTGCACGCCGCCCTGCTGGGCTACCTGGTGCTGGCGATAGCGCCCATCCTGCTGGTGTTCATGAACTCGTTCAAAGAGCGCGGCGCGATCTTTGACGACCCGCTGGCCTGGCCCACGCCTGAGACGTTCTCGCTGGTGGGCTACCACAAGGTGCTGGGCCGTTCCGACGTGTGGCTGTACTTTGGCAACAGCTTTACCGTTACCGTGGCCTCGCTGTTCTTTATCTTGCTGTTTGGCGCAATGGTGGCCTGGGCACTGTCGGAATACAAGTTCAACGGCAACCGCTGGCTCAAGCTGTTCTTTGCCTTCGGCATCATGGTGCCGATCCGGCTGGGCACGGTGTCGATTCTGCAGATCATGGTCAGCCTGGGCCTGGTCAACACGCTTACCGCCCTGGTGCTGGTCTACGTGGCCCAGGGCCTGCCGCTGGCCATCATGATTCTGTCGGAATTCATGGGCCAGGTGCCCGGCGAGCTAAAAGATGCCGCCCGCTGCGACGGCATCGACGAATTCCGCATCTTCTTCCAGGTGGTGGTGCCGCTGATCCGCCCCGCCATTGCCACGGTCGCCGTGTTCACCATGGTGCCGATCTGGAACGACCTGTGGTTCCCGCTGATCCTGGCCCCATCAGAAAAGACCCAGACCATCACCCTGGGCATCCAGCAGTTTGTGGGCCAGTACGCCACCGACTGGAACGCCGTGCTGGCCGCGCTGGCGCTGGCCATCATCCCCGTGGTCGTGCTCTACGCCCTGTTTTCACGCCAACTGATACGCGGCATCACCGCCGGTGCAGTGAAGTAACCGGTTAAAAATAATGGCAAAAGTTTCCATCCAAAACGTCTCCAAGTCCTTTGGCAGCACGCCCGTTTTACAAGATGTCAGCCTGGACATCGAGCACGGCGAACTGGTCGTGCTGGTCGGCCCCAGCGGCTGCGGCAAGTCCACCCTGCTCCGCGTGCTCTGCGGGCTGGAAGAGATCGACAGCGGCACGCTGCGCATCGGCGACGACATCGTCAACGGCATGCCCCCGGCCGAGCGCGGCATCGCCATGGTGTTCCAAAGCTATGCGCTGTATCCGCATATGACCGTGTACCGCAACATGGCCTTCGGCCTGAAGATCCACGGTGCCGACAAGGCCGAGGTCGAGCGCCGGGTGCGCGCGGCCGCCAAGGTGCTGCACATTGACCACCTGCTGGAGCGCCTGCCGCGTGAACTCTCGGGCGGCCAGCGCCAGCGCGTGGCGATTGGCCGCGCCATCGTGCGCGAGCCCCGTTTGTTCCTGTTCGACGAACCGCTGTCGAACCTGGACGCCGCCCTGCGTGCCAAGACCCGCATCGAACTGGCCCGCTTGCACCGCGACCTGGCCGCCACCATGGTGTATGTGACGCACGACCAGATCGAGGCCATGACGCTGGGCGACAAGATCGTAGTGCTGCACGAGGGCCGGGTGCAGCAGGCGGGCACGCCACTCACCCTGTACCAGCAGCCCGCCAACCGCTTCGTCGCCACCTTCATCGGCTCGCCCACCATCAACCTGCTGCCCGCCCGGGTGGTCGAACTGGCCGAGCAAGGCGTGCGCGTGCAATTGGGCAACGGCTGCAAATTCCTCGCCACCGTGGACCCCAGTGGCCTGCAAATCGGCGAGTCGGTAGAGATTGGCCTGCGCCCTGAGCACTGCGAAGTGCTCACCGGCGACCGTGCGCCGGGTGTGGACGATGCCGCGCTGGACGCGGAAATCACCCTGGTCGAACACCTGGGCGAATCCAACCTGCTGTACCTGAAGACCGACGACGGCCAGGAACTGATCGTGCGTGGCGACGGCAATGCCGCCGTGCGCCTGGGCGACTCGGTGATCATCCGCGCCGTGCCCGAAGCCATGTATTTGTTCCGTGCCGACGGCAGTGCCTGCCCGCGTTTGCGACCCGGTAATATGCGGTCCGCCCACGCCCTATGAGACTGTCCATGAACTTGCCTGCACACATCCACTACCTGGTCGGCGTAGACGGAGGCGGCACCAGCACCCGCGCCCGCATCACCCGCACCGATGGAGCCGTGTTGGGCGAAGGCCAGGCCGGTGCCTCCGGCCTGGTGCACGGCCAGGTACAGGCTTGGCAGCACATCCAGTTAGCAATACAGCGCGCGGTAGAGGCCAGTACGCCCAGCACCCTGCCAGCACCCAACCCAAGCAACTGCGCACTGGGTATCGGCGTGGCGGGCTTCAACAACGCCGCCTGGCGCACGCAGTTCCTGGCCAGCAACCCCGGCTACGCCCATTTGGCGGCCGATACCGATGCCTTCACCGCCTTGCTCGGTGCCCACCGCGGCCAGCCCGGCGCACTGGTGATTGCGGGTACCGGCACCGTGGCCCTGGCCCTGCATGCCGACGGCACACGCCGGGCCGCGGGCGGTTGGGGCTTTCCGTCGGGCGACGACGGCGGCGGCGCCATCCTCGGCATGCGGGCGGTGAATCTGGCCCAGCATGTGGTCGATGGGCTGCGCCCGGCCAGCCCGCTGAGCCGCGCGGTGCTGGCGGCCGTTGGCGACTCGGCCGATGCCTTGCTGGACTGGTGCTGCGCCGCCAGCCAATCGGATTTCGCCACCCTGGTGCCGCTGGTATTTGACACTGAAGACCACGACGCGCTGGCGGCACAGCTACTGCGCGAAGCCGTGCAGGCGGTGGAGCAACTGGCCGCCGCGGTGGACCCGCAGGGCACGCTGCCGCTGGTGCTGTGGGGCAGCATCGCTCAGCGCCTGGCACCGCGCCTGGCCGCCACTACCCAGGCCCGCCTGACAACGCCCCAGGGCGATGCGCTGGACGGCGCCTTGACCCTCAGCTTTTCCCACTAGGAGCCCCCTTTGACCACCAATATGTTTGACGAGGCCATCTCGTCCGCGCACCAGGTACGCCTGCAACTCGCGTCCGACCAAGACCGTTATGCCGCGCTGGGCACCGCTTTGCGCGCCCGCCCACCCGGCGGCACCGTCACCATCGCCCGCGGCAGCTCCGACCACGCGGCCGCCTACATGGCCTACCTGATCATGGCCCGCAGCGGCCAACTGGTGACCTCGCTGCCGATGTCGCTGCTGACCCTGTACCAGGCACCGCTGGCCATTGGCCAGATGCTGGCCATCTCCATTTCGCAGTCGGGCCGCAGCCCGGACTTGGTGGAGCCCATGCAACAATTCCAGCGCGCCGGTGCCACCACCGTGGCGCTGGTGAACGACACCGCTTCGCCCCTGGCCGCCGCCGTGGACTGGGCCATGCCCTTGCACGCCGGACCCGAGCTGAGCGTGGCCGCCACCAAAAGCTTCATCTGCGGCCTGGTCGCCGGTGCCCGCCTGGCCGCCAGTTGGGGCGCACAAAACGACTTCATCGCCCGCATAGACGGCCTGCCAGAAGCTCTGGAGCAGGCCTGCCAGCACGACTGGGCAGAGGCCATCGCCCCGCTGCTGGACGCTGAGCGCCTGATGGTGATAGGCCGTGGCCCCGGCCTGGCGATTGCCAATGAAGCCGCGCTGAAGTTCAAGGAAACCTGCGGCATCCAGGCCGAAGCCTTCAGCGCCGCCGAGGTCAAACACGGCCCGATGGCCCTGGTCGGCGATGCCTACCCGATGCTGGTATTCGCCCCCCGCGGCCCGGCCCAGGCCAGCCTGATCGCCCTGGCCGCCGAGATGCGCGAACGCGGTGCCCGCGTCCTGCTGGCCGCCCCCACCGACGTCGCCAGCCGCGACCTGACCCTGGCGACCGCCCCGCACGAAGACCTGGACCCGATCACCGCCATCCAAAGCTTCTACCTGCTGGTCGAAGCTGTGGCCCGCGCCCGTGGCCAGGACCCAGACCGGCCACGGCATTTGTCCAAGGTGACTAGTACGCGTTGAGACTTGGCTTTGGTTTATTAGAAATTGATATGAATTTGATAGCCACTTGCGCAGGTAATACTTGCGCTGGCGGCTATTTTCATTACTGGAAATCAGTCTCTTTTTTGTAGCAACTCAGTTGCTCTGGCTATCGGGAGCCGGCGTTGCTCAAGCGGGTTGGGCATGGCCCCCCGGCGGCGGCTACAGCAACGCGAATTGCACGGTGACAACAGATTGGACAAAGGCAGAATAAGGCCAGGAGCCAACGTTCACCCGCCTATATCGGATACCTTTGCGTCGTTATGAAACAGACTGCCTACAAATCCCCTGTCCGGCCTACTGCCTGTCCTAGATGCAAACGCGACCTTGCGGCGCCAGGGCCGTTCTGTCCCCATTGCCACTTTGACCTTAGCTATGGGTCACCCTCGCCTACGAAGATCGGCGACTGCATTTATTGCGGGACGCGCTGCCGTTACAGCCGCGAACACATCTACGGGAAGTGGATTAGAGACATGTTTGGGGCGCGGCACACCTCGGTCGTCCACATGTTCACTCGGCCAGAGGAATTCGTCGACGTATGGCCCCCCGGCACCATGCAAAGCAACGTGGAGACGCACCAGGGCAGTCTTTACGATCAGGTCGTGTTGAACGTCTGTGAGACATGCAACAACGAGTGGATGAGCCGTCTTCAAACCGCCGCACGGCCATTAGTCACCGAGCTTGCGACTGCGACATGGCGAACCTTCTCGCCTGATGATCAGGCAGTGCTTACTAGATGGATCGTCATGGTTGCGATCAACCTGCAATGTCATGCTCGACAGCTCTTCGCCACGGGACACCAGCGCAATCAATTGATGCATGGGGCGAGGCCGAACGGCTGGCAGGTCTTCGCCGGCACGATGCTTGATGACCGCTTTGGCGGCCGTCACTTCAATCGCTCCATGCTGACGGCCATTGGGTTGGGGGAGGACGAGTCTGTACCCCTTGTCTGCTGTTACTTTGTCATTGAACGCGCCGTGTTTCTCGCGTTCAGTTCCATCGGTGATAGGACTTTGGAGGTGGCCCTGCTTGGCAGCGGGGCCCACGGGAGACCCATGCCGCTCCGCTCGCTTCAGCCCGAAGCGGGAGTCCCTGAAGGGACTGGATGGATGTTCGTCTCACTCGATCAAGTCGATGCGATCCAAGGATGGTTCGGAGCGGTCGATCCTATGAGGATGAACCCGCCTTGATCGACATGGAAAACGTGTGAACTTTGTGCGCACCCCTGAGTACACAATGTTGTTGCCGCTCTGGGGAGCACCCTTCGTGACGTAGGTCTCGTCACCTTTCACAGTCGTTCTCCGGATGGCCAGCGACCCTGGAGGTCCGCTATGGGCTCCAAGCCGACATAAGCCCTTCCCGCAAATCCCCCAGCCCGACGGCAAATTGCGGCGTACCGGACCGCAAAAACCAGTACCAGCCGCATGGCGGCAGTTGGCTATCCGGCCAACCATATTCCCACCCAAGTGCCCTCGATACCCGATCCACAGCACGCGGCACCAGCTGCGACCTGACGCTGGCCTCCGCGCCACACGAAGACCTGGACCCGATCACCGCCATCCAAAGCTTCTACCTGCTGGTCGAAGCCGTGGCGCGCACGCGTGGCCAGGACCCGGACCGGCCACGGCATTTGTCCAAGGTGACCAGCACGCGCTGAGGTTTAGTATCAAATTGATAGCTACTGGCGCAGGATTTTTCTGCGCTGGGGGCGGATTTACGCATAGGGATTTAAATTAATTTTTGTAGCACAGAGAGGATGCAAGTCGTATGCCGAGCCCAGGCGGAGGCACGCTGTTAGAGGCTACAGATCTAGATAGTCGAGAAATCCTTGTGTTGCAAACAATCAGACAAAAATTAAGAACTTAGGTAGATAGGGAAATCAGTTGCCACCGTCTGCTGGCGGGGAGCGATTCTCAGACCCTCACCTGAACGTACTCCAGAGCAGCTTCGGGATTGGACTCGACGGTGCAGTCATAGAGCTTGTCCAAGCCCAGGTCACTTCGGGTCAGTACATTGGCAAGTGAGCGCTCCGTGAAGAAGGCGTCGCAGTATCCAACCGCCGCGGCCGCGTGGTGAATGTCGAAGAAGTCATTGGCTTTGAACTTCTGGCCTTTGCTCCAGCGAACGGCAGCATGTATTGATGCCTCGATGTGCAGAGTTCGCAGGGTGGCCTTTCCCTTGTCTAAACGCATAGCACCCACCAGCAAATTGAGGCACTGTCGCTCAATCGTCTTGTACCTGTCGGTATTCTTTGCCGGACGGGGTCCCAAGGAGGGTGGTGCCATGTTGCACACGATATCCACGGCGCGGCTGGCATAGAGGTCCATTACACCGACGAGCTCATGTTCGTAGACTTGCTTGAAGTTCTTGAGGCCCGCCGCATGTTCTGCGATGCCCTGGTTCAGGGTATGAGCAAGACGCTCATTGTCCCCAGTATCTTTAGTAGACATGGCATCACCAATGTGCGATTCGATTTCGATCAAGGGGATGGTCCACATGTGATCGAAAAATGCCTTCTCGATCGCCCCGCCGATATGCTCGTCGAACATGCCGACGGGCGGACTGAAGTAGCCCAACGCATAGCTGAGCTTGGTCCAAACGAGATGATCAAGTGGATAGACCTGCTCCGGAGTGAGCGCAGCATGAAGCAGATGGGCTATCTCAGTGCTGATGCGGATATCGAGCGAAATAATCGAGACACCTAGGCTCAACTCATCTATCAATGCTACGGTCCTCCGGCGAGAGTCCACGTCCAACTGCTTGAAGACTTCCAGAAAACAACTGTCCGAGATGGGGCAGAACGCTCGGCCATCGGCCACAGCTTCCCGGAGCGAGACCAACAGAGCGCTATAGGGATGATGTGAGGGACTGATGGCTTGTGCATCTCGAATGCCTATCCAAAACTTAATATCCAAATAGATCGCCTTTCGTCCCTTCAAGCTCGTAGCCAGTTCGATTTGCCTGTTCCGGCAATGCCTTTCCAGATCAACGTCCGGGCGAACCCGGTGGGCATCGATGGAAGTAGCAATATCGGCAGGAGCTGTGGGTTCAACTTTTTGTCTCACGAAATATTCCCTCGACGATCTGAGTAGTAAAAGTACCATCCTTTCCCAAGACACTGAGCAACGCACCAGATTTTTTCCTGTACGTGCTGTGAGGCCTGCGCAAAGCCCAAAACGCGAGTACCTAGAGATGCATGAAGCAGTCAACCAAGATCAAAATCTACCGGCACTTCTGTCAAAAGCGACCCGCGCACACCAAGTGCGTCGAATTTTATAAAATTTACTATCAATTAAATTGCTGCCAGCGCAGGTATCTTTTGCGCCATCAGCCATTTCCATAAAAGCATTTCACTCCTGCTTAGATAGCAAAACCCACCACCTACCTCACCGCCAACGCCGCCACGTGCGCGCTAGAGAACCGCGAGCGCCCATACAGCATGAACGCCGAGACCAGGCCACAGGCGGTAGCAAAGCCCATCCAGTAACCAGGCGCGACCTTGTCGCCAGTGGCTTCGATCAGCCAGGTGGACAGCAGGGACGTAAAGCCGCCGAAGATGGCGGTTGCCAAGTTAGAAGCCAGGGAGAAACCGATGGCGACGGTGCCGCACCACGCGGCCCGGCCTAGGCCAGCCTAGTCGCCCTGGCTACCCAGATTCTCCAGCGTGCTGCTGGCCACCCGCAGAGACGTGGCCAGCCGCGACCTGACCCTCGCCACCGCGCCGCACCAAACCCTGGACCCGATCACCGCCATCCAAAGCTTCTACCTGCGGGTCGAAGCCGTGGTGCGCACGGTCAGGACCCGGACCGGCCACGCCATCTGTCCAAGGTGACCCGCACGCGCCGAGACCCATTTAAACAAAAATTGCTGCTATTTTGATAGCCTTCAGCGCAGGTAGAAACTGCGCTGGTGGCCGATTTAACCACGTTATTTTTAATGCTATTTCTATAGCAAAACAAGGCAGCGTAAAGCGCTGTCAAACCGTCCCGTTCACCCCTTCGATCAGAAAATCCATACGGTCCAGGAAGGGGTCGTAGTTGCCGTAGCTCTTGTCGATTACCACCTTGCCGGTGTTGCTCTTGATCGGACCCACGAAGATCGGCTTGCCCACTTTCAGCTCGGCAATGGCTGCCGTGGCGGCGGTGCGCGCATGCTCGCTGGCACCGGCACCGAAAGGCGTGCTTTGCACCATGTCCTTGTCGTAGCCGCCGAAGAAGGTGTTGGGCAGCTTCTCGCCCTTGGCGATCATGCCGGCGAAGGATTTGTAGA
>NZ_JBDTEM010000199.1:0-11656 GCF_039922535.1 Rhodoferax sp.
GACGCCTATACCGCCACCGGCTGGCTGTTGGTGGGATTGCTGCAGTTGCTGGTGCTGGTGGCGGTACTGGGGCCGCTGCAACGCTGGCGGCCGGTGGAGCCAATGCAAGACCGCACGGCAGTGCGTATTGACATCATTTACACGCTGTTGCACCGGCTGGGCGCGTTCCGGCTGCTCTTGTTTTTTACCCTCGACCCGGTGATGGATGGCCTGTTTGGCGAGATGCGGGTGGCGGGCATGGCGACTTTTCACCTGGATGCGCTGTGGCCTGGTGTGACCGACCAGGCGGTGTTCAGCTTTGCGATGTACCTGGTGGCTTTTGACTTTTTGGGCTACTGGGTGCACCGGGGCCAGCACCAGTTTGCCTGGTGGTGGAGTCTGCATTCGCTGCACCATTCACAGCGCCAAATGACGCTCTGGAGCGACAACCGCAACCACCTGCTGGACGATGTAATCGGCGACATCATCGTCGCGGTAGTGGCCCAGTTGGTGGGCGTGGCCCCGGGCCAGTTCATTGCGATCGTGGCGTTTACCCAGCTCAGCGAAAGCCTGCAGCATGCCAATCTGCGCGTGTGGTTCGGGCGTGTGGGTGAGCGGCTGTGGGTCAGCCCGCGTTTCCATCGGCGGCACCACAGCATCGGCATCGGCCACGAGTCGGCGGGTAAAAATACTTTGGGTGGGCACAATTTTGGGGTGTTGTTGCCCTGGTGGGACATGCTGTTTGGCACCGCCAATTTCGAACTGCGCTATGACCCCACCGGCATCCGCGACCAACTGGCTGAGGAGGGCGGTCGCGACTACGGCCGGGGTTTCTGGCAACAGCAGTGGCTGGGCTTGCGGCGGCTGTGGGCTGTATGGCGTTAATTTGATGCGGGTATCCTCCGCGGTATGAAACTGCTACTGGACTCCTTTTGGCGCGCTGCCGCCTACTGCATGCACCACCGCGTGATTGCGCTGTCGTTTCTGCCGTTGCTGATACTGGTGGCCTTGTCTTTGGGCCTGGGGTATTTTTACTGGGAGCCTGCGCTGGACATGGTGCGCGGCATGCTGGATGCATCGGAATGGGTGGGCCGCATCTGGACCTGGTTGGAGAGCGCAGGCGTGGGCCAACTCAAGGTGGCGCTGGCACCCCTGCTCGTGATTTTTGCGGTCACGCCGTTCATCGTGGTGCTGTCGCTGTTGGCGGTGGCCATGATGATGACCCCGGCCTTGGTGGCTCTTGTTTCTGAGCGGCGCTTTCCGCAACTGGAAAAGAAGAAGGGCGGTACTTTCATCGGCGGACTGTTTTGGTCGCTGGGCTCTATCTTGCTGGCCTTGGTGGCGCTGATCGTGTCGATTCCGCTGTGGCTGGTACCGCCGCTGATTTTGGTGCTGCCGCCGCTGATCTGGGGCTGGCTGACCTACCGTGTCATGTCTTACGACGCACTGGCCCTGCACGCCAGCAAGGAAGAGCGCCGCGAAATCTACCGCCGCCACCGTATTACCCTCTTGGGCATGGGCGTGTTGACTGGCTACCTAGGGGCTGCACCCAGTTTGGTGTGGGCTTCTGGGGCCTTGTTTGCGGCCGCCTTCGTGGTGCTGGTGCCGCTGGCCATCTGGATTTACACCCTGGTATTTGCCTTTTCCTCGCTGTGGTTTGCCCATTACGTGCTGGCCGCGCTGCAAGCCTTGCGGGCCGAGGTGGCGGCGCAGGCCGCCCCAATCGTCGCACCGGTCGCGGTCCCGCTGGAAATTTTGGAACCTATTCAACCCAAGCCCACTTATGACGCTGGATCTTCCTACCTCCCACCCCCTTGAGCGGGCGCCCACCTTGGGGCTGATCATCGTCGGTGATGAAATTCTGTCGGGCAAGCGCGCGGATAAACACCTGCCCAAGGTGATCGAGTTGCTTGCCGCACGCGGCCTACAGCTCAGCTACGCCGACTACGTGGGTGACGACCCGGCGCGTATCACCAGCACCTTGCAGCGGGCGTTTGCCTCGGGCGATGTGGTGTTTTCCACCGGTGGCATCGGTGCCACGCCCGACGACCATACCCGCCAGTGTGCTGGCACGGCCTTGGGCTTGCCGCTGGCCTTGCACCCGCGCGCCGAAGAAATGATCCGCGAACGCATGCAAGACACCGCCCGTGACCAGGGTCTGCCTTATGAACCCACGCACCCGGACAACATCCACCGCCTGAATATGGGCATGTTTCCGCAAGGCGCGCAGATCATTCCCAACCCGTACAACAAGATTCCCGGCTTCAGCATGGGCCACGTGCACTTTGTGCCTGGCTTCCCCGTGATGGCTTGGCCGATGGTGGAGTGGGTACTGGACCAGTACTACAGCACCTGGTTTCAGAAAGCGGCCTGGGTCGAAAAATCGGTGATCGTGTTTGGCAGCATGGAGGCCACGTTGACCCCGCTGATGGAGGCGCTAGAGCGCCAGTTTGAAGGGGTTAAGGTGTTTAGCCTGCCCAGCGTGGACCATCCTGAATACGGCCGCCATATCGAGCTGGGGGTGAAGGGCACGCCGGAGCTGGTGGCGCATGCCTACCCGGCGCTGCTGGCGGGCTTGCATGGTTTCGATGCCAAGCTGGGCCCCGAACTGGTGCGAAGTTAATTGCACAATATTGGTGCGTTGCTTGGATGCTCTTAATTGGTGCAAACTGCGTTTGGCCGGAGTCTAGGGCGCCGTTTTCTAGCGCAAAATGCCTGGGCGTAAAGTCACAGGTGCGCGCATGGTTACAAATTGTGCATTTGCTGCGCGGTGGCATAAAAACTGCATTGGCAGATGTGCCGAAATCTATAGTCCCACTTAAACCCAACCCCTACCAGGAGATTCTTGATGGCAAAGACCGTCGCTGACGTGATGAAGATGGTGAAAGAGAACGAAGTCAAGTTTGTTGACTTCCGCTTCACCGATACCCGTGGCAAAGAGCAGCACGTGACCGTGCCGGTGTCCCATTTCGACGAAGACAAGTTCGTTTCGGGCCATGCCTTCGACGGTTCTTCCATCGCCGGCTGGAAGGGCATTGAAGCCTCGGACATGCAGCTCATGCCCGATGCCAACACCGCCAACATCGATCCTTTCTTCGAAGAAACGACGATGATCCTGACCTGCGACGTGATCGATCCTGCCGACGGCAAGCCGTACGAGCGCGATCCCCGCTCGTTGGCCAAGCGCGCTGAAGCCTACATGAAGGCTTCTGGCCTGGGCGACACCGCTTTCTTTGGTCCAGAACCCGAATTTTTCGTGTTTGACAGCGTCCGTTGGGGCAACGACATGTCTGGCTGCTTCTCCAAGATCGACTCGGAAGAGGCTTCCTGGAACACGGGCAAAGAATACGAACACGGCAATACCGGTCACCGTCCCGCCGTCAAGGGTGGCTACTTCCCCGTGCCGCCCGTCGATAGCTTCCAGGACATGCGTTCTGAAATGTGCCTGGTGCTGGAGTCCCTGGGCATCCCGGTCGAAGTGCACCACCATGAAGTGGCGAACGCCGGCCAAATGGAAATCGGCACCCGTTTCAGCACGCTGATTGAGCGCGCCGACTGGGTTCAGCTGCAAAAGTACGTGATTCAAAACGTTGCGCACTCCTACGGCAAAACCGCTACGTTCATGCCTAAGCCCATCGTGGGTGATAACGGTTCCGGCATGCACGTGCACCAGTCGGTCTGGAAAGACGGCAAGAACCTGTTTGCTGGCGACGGCTATGCAGGTTTGAGCGAATACGCCCTGTACTACATCGGCGGCATCATCAAGCACGCCCGTGCTTTGAACGCCATTACCAACCCCGGCACCAATAGCTACAAGCGCCTGGTGCCTGGCTACGAAGCTCCGGTGAAGCTGGCCTACTCGGCCAAAAACCGTTCTGCCTCGATCCGTATTCCTTTCGTGGCCAACCCCAAGGGCCGCCGCGTGGAAGCACGTTTCCCCGATCCACTGATGAACCCTTACCTCGGCTTTGCAGCCCTGTTGATGGCCGGTCTGGACGGCGTGGAAAACAAGATCCATCCTGGCGAAGCTGCTACCAAGGATCTGTACCATTTGCCACCCGAGGAAGACAAGCTGATCCCTACCGTTTGCCACAGCCTGGACCAAGCTCTCGAATGCCTGGACAAAGACCGTGCATTCCTGACCAAGGGCGGCGTGTTCACCGACGCGTACATTGACGCTTACATCGAGCTGAAAATGACCGAAGTGACCCGTATGCGCATGGCCACCCACCCGGTGGAATTCGACATGTACTACTCGCTCTAAGAGCGACGGCCTTCGGAGGCGCAACTTATTGCGACACCCAGGCTCTCAAAAGGACGGCGTAAGCCGTCCTTTTTTCGTTCCGGCCCGTGGCCCCCCGATAAACAGAGTACTGTTGCGCACTTATTCCCAGTTCAAGCCCGGCAGGGCTTCACTCTTACGCATGAAACACTTTTTTGGTCTGATTTTGGTATGTGCATCGGCCACCGTTTGGGCGCAGGACACGGTTGTCTACCGCTGCGGCAACGAGTACACCAATGCCGTCAAGGACGCCAAAGATGCCAAGGCACGGGGCTGCAAGCTGGTCGAGGGTGGCAACGTCACTATCGTCCACAGCAACCCGCCAGGCACTGCGTCTGCGCCAGTACGCGCCCCCGTGTCTAACAGTCCCCGCAACGACGGTGCCGAGCAGCGCGCGCGCGACTCCGATGCCCGCATGATTCTCGAGTCCGAGCTGAAAAAAGCCGAAGCCCGCCAAGCCGATCTGCTCAAAGAGTACAACGGCGGTGAGCCCGATAAACAAGGTGGCGAGGCCCGCAACTACCAAAAATACATCGACCGCGTGGCCGAGCTGAAAGCCAGCATTGCCCGCAACGACAGTGACATCTCGGGCCTGAAGCGTGAGCTGTCGCGCCTGCCCCCACCCCGCAACCAGCCCTGATGACGAACACCACCCACCCTTATGTCACGCGCTTTCACGCGTTTGATCTGTTGGCCACCCTGGTTGCGGTGCTGTCCAGTGACGGCGCGGTATTGTTTGCCAATGCCGCCTTGGAAGACGCGCTGGGCACCTCGCGCCGCACCATCGAAGGTTCGCACTTTCCCGACTGTTTTACCGAGCCGTTGATTCTGGAGAACGCCCTGGCCGGTGCGGGTAGCAACGAGTTTGCGGCCATGCGGTATGACGCTTGGCTCAAGCGTCTGAACCACGAACCGGTGCCGGTCCACGTGATCCTGGCGCAGACCGAGCGCCCTGGTGAGATCGTCATCGAGCTGCTGCCGCAAGAGCAGCAGGCCAAACAAGACCGCGAAGAGCGCCTGATCGACCAGGCCCAGGCCAACAAAGAGCTGATCCGTAACCTGGCCCACGAGATCAAAAACCCGCTGGGTGGCATCCGCGGCGCCGCGCAGTTATTGGAAATGGAGATGGAGTCGCGCGAGCTGATCGAATACACCCAGGTGATCATCCACGAGGCAGACCGCCTGCAAAGTTTGGTGGACCGCCTGCTAGCCCCGCACCGCCGCCCGCATGTGGTGGGCGACGTGAATATCCATGAAATCTGCGAGCGCGTGCGCTCCCTGATCCTGGCGGAGTTTCCGCGCGGACTGAAGATCGAGCGCGAATACGACGTGTCCATCCCCGAGTTCCGTGGCGACCGCGAACAACTCATCCAGGCCGTGCTCAACGTGGCCCACAATGCCACCCAGGCGCTGGCCGAGCGCATTGCCGAGGGTGATGCGGAGATCACTTTCCGCAGTCGCATTGCGCGCCAAGTGACCTTTGGAAAACAGCGTTACCGATTGGCACTGGAATTGCATGTCATCGACAACGGCCCGGGGGTTCCCGAGTCGATCAAGGACCGTATTTTTTACCCGCTGGTGTCGGGCAGAGAAGGTGGATCGGGGCTGGGGTTAACGTTGGCACAAACCTTCGTCCAGCAGCACCATGGCTTGATCGAATGTGACAGTGTTCCGGGCCGCACGGATTTCAAATTACTCATACCCCTGCCTTGATACAACCAAGGCATCTTGACCCGAGGTGACCCCCACTATGAAGCCGATCTGGATAGTAGACGACGACCAATCCATCCGCTTTGTTCTGGAGAAAGCGCTACTGCGCGAAGACCTTCCCACCCGCAGCTTTACCAATCCGCGCGACGTGCTAACCGCGCTGGAGTCCGCCACCGACGAGGACGGCCCGCAAATCCTGGTCAGCGACATCCGTATGCCGGGCGGCTCGGGTCTGGACCTGCTGGAGAAGGTCAAGCTGATGCATCCCGGTTTGCCGGTGATTATCATGACGGCCTTCTCCGACCTGGACAGCGCCGTGTCGGCCTTCCAGGGTGGCGCTTTCGAGTACCTGCCCAAGCCGTTTGACCTGCCCAAAGCGGTGGAGTTAATCCGCCGCGCGGTAGAAGAAAGCCAGCGCGAGGAAGTGGCTGAAGAACGCATGGCCGCCGCGCCCGAGATGCTGGCCAGGCCCCGGCCATGCAGGACGTGTTCCGCGCCATTGGCCGACTCAGCCAAAGCAACGTCACGGTGATGATCACTGGCGAATCGGGCTCCGGCAAAGAGCTAGTGGCCCGTGCATTGCACAAGCACTCACCGCGCGCC
This sequence comes from Rhodoferax sp., assembly GCF_039922535.1. Lineage (GTDB taxonomy): Bacteria > Pseudomonadota > Gammaproteobacteria > Burkholderiales > Burkholderiaceae_C > Rhodoferax_B. Next base: position 6,575 of record NZ_JBDTEM010000199.1, read on the forward strand.
AATGGGCCATTTGTAGCTATCAATACCGCAGCAATTCCAAAAGACTTGCTGGAGAGCGAGCTGTTTGGCCATGAGCGCGGTGCTTTCACCGGCGCGCAAACCATGCGCCGCGGCCGCTTCGAGCAGGCCGATGGCGGCACGCTGTTTCTGGACGAAATCGGCGATATGCCGTTTGACCTGCAAACCCGCCTGCTACGGGTGCTGAGCGACGGGCATTTTTACCGCGTCGGCGGCCACAACGCTGTCAAGGCCCAGGTGCGCGTCATCGCCGCCACCCACCAGGATCTGGAGCAGCGTGTGCGCGACGGCGTATTCCGCGAGGATTTGTTCCACCGCCTGAATGTCATCCGCTTGCGCCTGCCTGCCCTGCGCGAGCGGGTGGAAGACGTGCCCATGCTGACCCGGCACTTTTTACAGCAAAGCGCCAAGCAGTTGGGTGTGGAGCCTAAGCGCATTTCCGATGCAGCGCTGGCGCAGATTGCGCTGTTCCCGTTCCCTGGTAACGTGCGCCAGCTGGAAAACCTGTGCCATTGGCTCACCGTGATGGCCCCGGCCCAAACCATCGAGCCCAAAGACCTGCCACCCGATGTGTTGGGTGTGACGGTGCCACCGTCCAGCCTGGGCCACACCACGGCCACGCGCATCGTCGGTGTGCCGTTGGTCCATGTAGATATCAGCCCCGACATGGATGCCGAGTTGGCCTTCCGGCCAGCCAGTACCGAGCCTGTGCGGTCCATGGATGCCCCGAACGCGCAAACAGGCTGGGAGCTAGGTCTGGAAGCCGAGGCTTTGGAGCTGTTGGCCAACGATAGGCACGATGTGTGGGATGTGTTGTCGCGCCGCTTTGAGTCCAAGCTGATCCTCACCGCCTTGCACAACACAAGGGGGCGACGCATCGAAGCCGCGCAAAAGCTCGGCATTGGCCGCAACACCATTACCCGCAAGATCCAGGAGCTGGGACTGGAATAGTGGTGGCTCACCGCCAGGATGCAGTGCTTCGCATCTTTCGCTAACCCCCTTGCCAAGGGCAACACTGGCAGGCTGGCTGAGCCAGTTCTGTGCTGTTCTTGGAAGAGGTGTAACAGCAATATTTATGCCTTTTGGGTCGCTAGCGCTTATTCGGTGTGCGGCAGCAGCTATTTAATCTATAGCGTATGAGGCAGGGGAGGTCTCCTTGTTTGGTCGGCTGCATTGGCGTGGTGTGGTTTATTTCACCGTCTTGCCAAGCTTATTCTGGTGACCGTTAACCTGTTATTTTTTCTATGAAAATAGCCTCTAGCGCATACGCTGTATGCGCTAGAGGCTATTTTTTTTATAGCGATTGTGCGGTGCAGCGCGCTGTCTCATTTCTTTCTCTGGCTCACTTAAAGCATACTAGCGCCGGGCTCATTTGTAACAATATGCCTTTTGGTGGCGTGCGCCTGCGCGCCTTTTGGGTGGCCGCCGCGTTGTCTGGATCGCATGTGGCATCTCAGCATGTGCTTTAGGTGAGGGGAGCGTATCCATGGTTGTTTATCTGGCCCAAGACGTGGCCTGGATGTTGGTTTTGGGTGTGATGCAGTGCCTGCATGTACGTTTGTGGCACGACCAACTCCGGGCGAGCCAGGTGGCTACGGGCCTGTTGTTTGGTGTTGTGTGTGTGTTGGGCATGACCGAGCCCTACCTGCCTCTACCCGGCATAGCCGTGGACGGCGGCTCGGTGGTGATGGGCATCCTCGGGCTGTTTGGCGGTGTATTGCCGTCGGCGGTCGCGCTGCTGGTGGTCAGTGGGTACCACATCTGGCTGGGTTCCCCGCATGCCGTGATTTCGCTAGCCGTGTTGTTCGGCAGCGTGGGCCTGGGCCTGCTGTACCGTTATGCGGTGGCGCGCGGACGGGCGCGCACCAATGTGCCTTCGTTGCTGGTGTTTGGCCTGGTGTTGCAGCTGGGCCGGATTGGCTTTTTGGCCCTGTCGCCGATAGAGCCCCATGCACTGCTAACAATTTCCATGGCTTTGATTCTGGTGTTTGCGCCTGCCACCTTGCTGCTGGCCATGGTGCTGCAAGAAGGGCAGCGCCGCGATGCATTGGACGTGGCGCTGCGCGAGTCTGAGTCTCGGTTCCGCACCTTGATCAAGGATATTCCCGGCGTGTCGGTGCAGGCCTATGCCCCCGACGGCACCACCCGGTACTGGAACAAGGCTTCCGAGCGCCTCTACGGCTTTACCGCCGAGGAGGCCATTGGCCGCAATTTGCGCGACCTGATCATCCCGGCCCCCATGCGCGAAGGCGTGCGCCAAGCAATGGAGCACATGTTTGCCAGCCGCGAGGCCATTCCTGCGGGCGAACTGGTACTGCAGCACAAGGACGGTAGCCGCGTGCCGGTGTTTTCCAGCCATGCGTTTGTGCAGGCACCGGGGCGCCCGCCAGAAATGTTCTGTGTGGACATTGACCTGTCCGCCCGCTACCGCGCCGAGGCTGAGCTCAGCATTGCCGCCACGGCCTTCGATGCCCAGGAAAGCGTGCTGGTCACCGATCCCGAGCAGCGCATCCTGCGCGTCAACAAGGCCTTCACCCAAAGCCTGGGCTACAGCGATGCTGAAGCGCTGGGCAAGCCCCTGAGTCTGCTCAAGTCCGAGCGCGATACCGACGTTTATTTTTCCACGCTCCAGCGGGCGCTGCGGCGCACTGGTAAGTGGGCTGGCGAGATCTGGAGCCGCCGCAAAAACGGCGAGGTGTTTCCGCAGTGGGTCAACATCAACGCGGTGTATGACGTGGAGGGCGAGGTCAGCTACTTTGTGGCCACGCTGTCCGACATCACCCTGCGCAAAGCCGCCGAAGACCAGATCCGCCAACTGGCGTTTTTCGACCCCCTGACCGAGCTGCCGAACCGGCGGCTGCTGATGGACCGGTTGCAGCGGGCGCTCACATCCAGCGAACGCAACAAGCGCACCGGGGCTTTGCTGTTCATCGATCTGGACAACTTCAAAACCCTGAACGACACCCGTGGCCACGACCAGGGCGACCAACTGCTGCGCCAGGCGGCCCAGCGCCTGTCGGGCTGCATCCGCGACTGCGATACCGTGGCCCGCCTAGGGGGTGACGAGTTTCTGGTGGTGCTGGAGAACCTGGACAGCAATGCGGTGGCAGCGGCTGCCGATGTGCGGGCTGTGGGCGAAAAAATCGTAGCCGCGCTGAACCAGCCTTACCAGTTGGGTGACTTTGATTTCAATAGCACCGCCAGCGTCGGCGTGGCGCTCTACAGTGGACTCAGTCTGTCCATTGACGAACTGCTCAAGCAGGCCGACCTGGCCATGTACCAAGCCAAAGCCGCCGGACGCAATGGCTTGCGGTTTTTTGACCCCGCCATGCAGGCCGTGGTGAACGCCCGCGCCGCACTTGAGGCCGATCTACGCTTGGCCATTGCCCAACAGCGCTTCGAGCTGCACTACCAGCCCCAGGTGGATGCGCATGGGCGCGTGATCGGGGCCGAGGCCCTGCTGCGCTGGCCACATCCGGTGCGTGGCATGGTGTCGCCTGCCAGCTTCATTCCGTTGGCCGAGGATACCGGCCACATCTTGCCGCTGGGCCGTTGGGTGCTGGAGACGGCCTGCAAACAACTGGTGGTGTGGGCGCAGGAGCCATTGCTGGAGAGCCTGGTGCTGGCGGTTAACGTCAGCGCCCGGCAGTTCCGCGAAGCCAGCTTTGTCGACGGTGTGCTGGCCCTGCTGGCCGCCACCGGCGCCAACCCGCGGCGCCTGAAGCTGGAGCTGACCGAGAGCATGCTGATCGACAACCTGGAAGAGATGGTGGAAAAGATGACGGCCTTGCAGGCCCAGGGCATTGGCCTGTCGCTGGACGACTTTGGCACCGGCTACTCGTCGCTTTCGTACCTGAAACGCCTGCCGCTGGACCAGCTCAAGATCGACCAGTCGTTTGTGCGCGACGTGCTGACCGACCCCAGCGATGCCGCCATCGCCCGCACCGTGGTGGCCCTGGCCCACAACCTGGGCCTGGGCGTGATGGCCGAAGGCGTAGAAACCTTGGCGCAAAAAGAATTTTTAGCCCGATGCGGCTGCCATGCCTACCAGGGCTATCTGTTCAGCCGGGCTCTGCCCGCGGGACAGTTTGCAGAGTTTGTGCGGAATACCGAGGTCAAATAGCGCTCTGGCGCAGGTGCTGTCTGCACAGACAGCTCTTAAAACGATAGTGAGCCGAGGGCATCTATTTACGGTAGATTCAGCGTGACCACCACCGGTGCGTGGTCGCTGGGCCGTTCGTTCTTGCGTGGCACGGTGTCGATCACGCAGGCCGTGACCAGCGGCTTGAGCGCAGGGCTGACCAAGATGTGGTCGATGCGCATGCCCCGGTTACGGCGAAAGCCAAAGTCGCGGTAGTCCCACCACGAAAAGCTTTTGTCGGGCTGGGGAAACAGGCGGTGGCTGTCGGTCAGGCCCAATGCCACCAAGGTCTGCAGGTGGTAGCGCTCCTCGTCGGTGCAGTGGATGGTGTCTTTCAGGCCGATCGGGTCCCACACGTCGGCATCGTCGAAGGTAATGTTGTAGTCGCCCATCAGCACCAGCTGCGGGTGCACCAGCAGCTCGGCCTTGACCCAGTCGCGCAGGGCTTTGAGCCAGTGCATCTTGTAGTCAAATTTTTCGCTGCCAGGGGCCTGGCCGTTGGGAAAGTAGGCCCCAATGACGCGCACGCCGTTGACCGTGCCGGTGATGACACGGGCCAGTTCGTCGCTGAAACCGGGGATGTTTTTCACCACTTCGGTGGCGGGCGTTTTGCTGAGCAGGGCCACGCCGTTGTAGGTCTTCTGGCCAAACCATTGCGCCTGGTAGCCGGCTTCGGCAAAAGCCGCGTGCGGAAACTTGTCGTCGGTCATCTTGGTTTCTTGCAGCGCCAACACCTCGACCGGGTTGGCGGCCAGCCAGTCCAAAACCTGGGGCAGGCGGACGGTGAGGGAGTTGACGTTCCAGGTGGCGAGTTGCATGGGGGAATCCGCAGAAAAATGGGAGATGTTACCGAGGCTCTTAATGGTGCACTCGCACACGGTGCCCTGCAAACGTTAAAACGCCCCGGTATCGTTGTCGATACC
>NZ_JBDTEM010000200.1:0-5900 GCF_039922535.1 Rhodoferax sp.
GGTTTCCAGGCCGAAGCGGATGTCGCCGATGCTGATCTGCAGCTCGTCGCCGCTGCCCGCAATGCTGTCGGTGCCCAGCTTGGCCAGTAGCTTGTTTAGCGGCATGCGCTTTTGCACAAACTGCAGCACGGCGTTGGGGTGGGCCAGGATGCCACTACCGATTCCACTGGCGGGCAGCTTGGCAAAGCTGGCGAAGGCATCGCTTTCTTGCGGCAACTGGGCCGACCAGTTGCCGGGCTTTTCCAGTTCGGCCTTGAGTTCGGTGGCCAGCGATAGCCTGCGCACCGTGGTGTCGCGGTCTTCGCCCCAGCTTTCGTCCACGTGGAAGCTGAAGTCGGGCAGTGGCCAGGGGGTGTGGATTTCGGCCTTGCCGACAATGTGCCAGCGGCCCGGCCCGGCAAATAGGCCGTAGATGTCGATGCTGGCAAAGTCGATGTCAAACACTTCCACGCTGGCCCAGACGTGCAGGTCCACCTCGAAGCGGAAGCGCGGCACGATGTAGACGATGGCGTTGAACTCGAACCCGCCTTCGATGCTGGCGATGCCGATGTCGGCCCAGATACGCATGGATGAGCCCGCCTGCACCGTGGCCGAGGTCACCGCAAAGTAGCCGCGGAACTGCATGCCCACCGGGCCAATCGACAGATCCGCCCCAATGCGCTGGAACGGGCTGGGCAGGCCGGGCGGCAGGTCGGTAAAGCGCGGGTGGAAGCCGCCCGCGCTGATCAAGAAGCTGGGCCGGTCGCCAAACAGTGCGCGGAACGCAAACTGCCCGGTCAGCGCAATGAACACCACCCGCGAGTCGCGCAGCACGCCGTCGAACCAGATTTTCAGCGGGTCAAACACAATGCCGCCCGCAAAGTCCACCTGCAGCCGCAGGATGGCCAGCGACTTGTCCACCAGCGGCGGCAGTTGCACGATCACCTGGCCCACAAACACGATCTGGCTGGCTTCGATCAAGATGCCCACCCGCGCGATCACCAGGCTGGGCGTGCTCCAGCCCAGCTCCAGCATCGGCCCGATGACAAAGCCCCCGGCCTTGAACGGGAAGATGGTGCGCAACTGGTTGATGATCTGCGGCGCGTTGGCCACTGGGTTCTGCGGAAACAAAAAGCTGTCCAGCGAGCCGCTGGCCAGGCCCTGTGACAGTGTGTCCACACTCACCGTGTGCTGCACGCCCAGCAGCCCGCCAATGCCGGTCAGCGTGAAGCCAAAGCCCAGTTGAATGGGCGGTAACTGCGCGGTGATGATCAGCAGCAGCGACCAGCCGCCGGGGTTCTTGGTGCTGAGCAAGCCTATCGCCTTGACCCCGATCACGCCAATGCGGATGTCCAGAATGCCGCCGTACTCGCCCCGGTCGGGGTCGAACAGCAAAAAGCCGCCGCCCTCCACGACACCCGCGTCGATGGCCAGGCCCGCGCCCGAGGGCGGCTTCAAATCAAAGCGCGGCGCGGTGACGCCCGCCAGCAGATCGTCCAGCTTGAGCAGCGTGCCCAGCCGGTCGATGGAGCCGGAGAAGGGCCCGATCTCTACCTGGAACGAGCCCGATAGCTCGACTTCGATCTTGTCCAAGTTGTCGGCCTTTTTCAGCTCGAAAGTCAGGAATGGAATCTGCACCGGGCTGTTGGGGATGCGCTCCAGCGGGATGGTGGCCTTGAGCCCGGTGCCGTCTTTGAGCCGCAGGCCGCCCGCCATGTCGGCGATCAAGCCGAAGGTCAACGCCACCTCGATGGCATCGCCCAGCACCGCGCCCAGAAAGGGGTCGTCGCCTACCTTGAGTACCAGCACGCTCTCGGCCAGGTCAAATTCCACCTTGGGCTGCAGATTGTCCAGCGTGAAGCCGCCGGTCATCTTGCCGATGGTGAAGTGGGTTTTGCCGACATCGCCCAGCACCAGCGGCTGGCTGCGGCTGAACAGCAGACTCAGCGCCGAGGTGCCGGTGAGCACCGGCGCGGCCAGCGGCGGCAGCGGGTTGGTCAGTTGGGGCACGTCGATTTGCAGCGTGACCTTGCCGTCGGCCTTGAGCTCCAACGCAAAGTCTTGCCCGGCTCCGGGGCTGGCGTGCAGGGTGGAGTTCAGCTCGGCATACAACAGGTGCTGCGGCAGGTCGTAGCCCAGCAGCAGGTCCAGGCTGCCGTTCGCGCCCCCGGCCAGTTGGAAGGCGCGGCTGGCCACCAGCGGCGGCAGGGGGATAGCGGGGGCTCTGGGCACCAGCCAGCCCTTGGCATCGTCCAGGTTGGGGGCGGCAAAGGCCCGGTCCAGCAGGGTGCCGATGGCCATCACCACCAGGCCCAGGGTCATCTGCGCCTCGGCAAAGGCGGCGGGCGTGGGCGGGTTGCCGGCATCCTTGCCCAGCAGGCGGTAGACCAGCAGTTTGGCAGGCGGGTCGCTGGTGGGCTGGTCGGCATCGCCGCTGACGATCAGCAGCAGCTTGGCAATCGAATACGCGCTGGGCGGCTTGCCGGGGCTGGCCGAGGTGATGCGGCTGATCTGTTGAATGACCTTGGACAAATCCCCCAGCCCCACCGAGCCGTCGCCAATGTGGGCCAGCAGCTCGCCCACGGTTTTCAGCGCTGCCAGCGTTTCGCCCACCACCATGGCGGCGGTGGCCAGCGACTGGGCTTCGGCGTTGCTGGCGTGGAAGGTGTCGGGGTTGATGGTGGCGGCCGTTTGGTCCAGCGCCAGCCCCAGCCGGGTGCGCAGCGCGTCGGCCAGGGGCGTGGCCAGCGCAGGCGGTTGGATGTCGGTTTGCAGCGCAGCCACGCTGCCCTGCAGCCACATAAAAGCGCGCAAAAAAACGGTGTCAGCGGTGCCAGCCATGCGGTTTCCTTCACGGATGAGCCTGTAAGGTTCCACAGGCTCATGTGAGCGTAGGCGGCGCTGGGGCGTGCGTCAATTCCTGGGCCGGGCTGGGCGGGCCAGACGTACCTAGTTTTGTGGACGAATGGAGAAGGGCCGGGCCGGCCTTTTGTTTTTAGGCATGGAATAGGCCGTTGGTGCAGGTTCTACCTGCGCGAGTAGCTATCTATTAAATAGCACTACGTACCGACAGCACACGGCGTAAATTAGTAACCTAGGTTATCATTTGCGCCCATGCCCGAAAGCTTTGCCCCATTTGAATCGGCCATCCAGGCCATTGCCACCCAGATACCGGGTGCGCAGCCGCGCGAGGCGATTCTGACGCGGCTGCTGCTGCACACCGGCACCCGACTGGGGGAGGTGTTCGATCTCAAGCTGCGCGAACTGGGGCTGAACTACACCACCTGGACCACGCTGGTGGTGATTTACAGCCATCCGGGCCACCGCATGCTGCCGTCGGAGCTGAGCACCGTGATCCACACCTCGCGCACCCACTGCTCGCGCATTGCCGACGACCTGGCCAAAAAAGGCTGGGTGGCGCGCGTGGCCAGCGAGGTGGACCGGCGCGAGGTCTACATGCAGCTGACCGACGCGGGCCAGGCCCTGGTCGAGACCGTGCAGCCCCAGCGCCGCCAACAGTACGCCGCGCTGTGGGCCGGGTTTTCTGCCCAAGAGATGGAACAGTTCGACCTGCTGTTGCGCAAGGTGCTGCGCTTTGTGGACAGCTGATGGCGGGCTCTGCCTCGCGATAAGGCATCCGCCCTTTTTTTTAAGTAAATAGTAACGTACGTCACCATTTTCCGCAGCGTAGACATCCATGGCCACCACCGCCCTTGCCGCCCCAGCGGCCGACCCCGCCAAACACCGCATGCTGGTCACCGCGGCGATCATGCTGGCCACCATCATGCAGACGCTGGACAGCACCATTGCCAACGTGGCGCTGCCGCACATGGCGGGCGCGCTGTCGGCCTCGCAGGACCAAGCGTCCTGGGTGCTGACCTCGTACATCGTGGCGGCGGCCATCACCACGCCGCTGACCGGCTGGCTGACCGGGCGCTTTGGCCGCAAGCGGATTTTTTTGATTTCTGTGGTGGGCTTCACCGTGGCATCGGCCTTGTGCGGCCTGTCCAATTCGCTGACCGAAATCGTGCTGGCCCGGCTGCTGCAAGGCGTGTTTGGCGCGGCGCTGGTGCCCTTGTCGCAGGCCATCATGCTGGACACCAACCCCAAGGAAAAGCACGCCCAGGCCATGGCGATTTGGGGCATGGGCGTGATGCTCGGCCCCATCCTCGGTCCCACACTGGGCGGCTGGTTGACCGACAACTTCAGCTGGCGCTGGGTGTTTTTTGTGAATATTCCGGTGGGTATTGTTTCGTTCATTGGCATCCAGCTCTACATCCGCGAAACCGCCATCCAGACCAAGCTCAAGTTCGATGTCTATGGCTGTATCAGCCTGAGCCTGGCGATTGGCCTGCTGCAGATGTTTCTGGACCGGGGCGAGCTGCTGGACTGGTTCAGCTCCACCGAGATCGTGCTGGAGCTGGTGGGCGCGGTGGTCAGCTTTGCTTTCTTCATCGCGTTGACGGCCACCGCACGGGGCGTGTCGTTTTTCAATGTGCAGCTGCTGAAAGACCGCAACTTTGTCACCGGCCTGACGCTGTACTTTATGGTGGGCCTGCTGCTGTACGCCACCCGCGCGCTGCTGCCACCGCTGTTGCAGTCACTGATGGGCTACCCGGTGGTGACGGCGGGCCTGGTGATTGGGCCCAGCGGCATCGGCACCATGCTATCCATGATGCTGGCCGGGCGCTACGCCGCACGCATGGATGCGCGCAGCCTGATCGGCCTGGGTTTCGCGCTGACGGCGTTCTCGCTATGGCAAATGTCGGGCTTCAGCTTTGACACCCAGCCCAGCGATATTGTGTGGTCGGGCTTCATCCAGGGGCTGGGCCTGGGCTTTGTGTCGGTGCCGCTGACCACCATGACTTTCTCGACGCTCAACCCGATCTACCGGCCCGACGGCACCTCCATCTACAGCCTGTCGCGCAACATCGGCAGCAGCATCGGCATCTCGGTGATGCAGACCCTGCTAACCCGTAACACCGCCTCGTTCCATGCGCAAATGGTCGAGCACGTCAACCTGGCCAGCCCGGCCGTGCAGGCCGGTTTGCCCGCCATCTACAACCTGGCCACGCCCCAGGGCCTGGCGGCGCTGAACAACGAAGTCACCCGCCAGGCCAGCTTTTTGGCCTACCTGAACGACTTCAAGATCATGATGGCCGTAACCCTGCTGGCCCTGCCGCTGTTGCTGTTGATGCGCAAACAAAGCCGCGCGAGCACGCCACCCGTGGAGGCGCATGCGATGGAGTGAGGGGGCTACTTCTTGGCGACAGTGCGCACGATTTCAGCCGACACGGCTTCTACCTGCTTGGGGGTCATGGCGGCAAATACCCCTTGCCAGGCGCTGGACGAGGTGGCGAACTTGCGGGAACCGAGTTTTTGGGCCGACGGCAGATCGGTAAAGTCCACGTCTACGTCCATGAAGGCATTGCCCGTGAGCACGCCCAGGCCGTAGCGCTTGGCCTGCGAGACGTAGCGGAAGTCGTTCACCTTGACCTGCACCAACCTGGCCGCGTCGGCCAGGTTGGTATTTTTGTTGCCCGCGTAGACAAAGTCCAGCTTGGCCGCGGCGGTGGCGGCGGTCATCGAGGTCTGCCATTCTTCGCAAAATGCCACCCAGTCGTCAGAGGCTTCCATGGCGGGCGATCCCGATACCGTCATCACCAGTTTGGTGGGTGCGGTGGCCGTGGTTTGGAGGATGGACTCCTGGTTGCCTGAATGGTTGACCGAGGCTGCGCAGCCGGTCAACGCGATAACGAGGGCAATGGACAACAGACGCAAGGCACGGATCATGGAAAGCACTTTCGCAAAGAGGAGGATGGGGAGAAGAGAGAGGCGCGGTACACACATGCCGTGAAAAACGGTGGTGCCACGCAAATAATTCTAACGATCCGCCCCCGCCCATCCGCCCACAAAACGTC
>NZ_JBDTEM010000201.1:0-7479 GCF_039922535.1 Rhodoferax sp.
CTTTCATCGAAAAAGGAGCTCTGTTATGACGACAACGATCAACACAAATATCAATTCGCTCAATGCGCAACGCAACCTAGCCACTTCGGGCAGCTCACTGGCCACCTCGATGCAGCGTTTGTCTTCCGGTTTGCGGGTGAACAGCGCCAAGGACGATGCCGCCGGTTTGGCCATTTCAGAGCGTATGACCACCCAAGTGCGAGGCCTGTCGGTAGGCGCCCGCAACGCCAATGACGGCATTTCGCTGGCGCAAACGGCGGAAGGTGCATTGGGTAAGGTGGGCGACATGCTGCAGCGCATGCGGGAACTGGCGGTCCAGTCCAGCAATGCCACCAACAGCAGCGCCGACCGCAAAGCACTGCAGGCGGAAGTAAGTCAGCTGACGGATGAGGTGGACCGTATTGCCAAGCAAACCTCCTTTAACGGCACCAAGATCCTAGACGGATCGTTTGCCGGTGCGGTGTTCCAGGTAGGGGCCAACTCAGGCGACGTCGCATCTCTGGGGGCATTGACCAACTCCACCGCCAAGGGTTTGTCGCATATCGCCTATGGATACGACCAGACCAATAGCGCCATTACCGCCACCAACGTCAGTACGCTGACAGCCATTACCAATGCCAGCGCGTTGACCATTTCGGTCGCGGGCCATACCGCAGCGGCTCTCAATCTGGGCCCCCTGGCCGGTGCCAGCTCCGGCACGGAGCGCATGGGCCAAGTCGTCGAAGCGATTAACCGTAAGTCCGCCGATACCGGTGTGACCGCCTTTTTGGCGCAAAATAATGACCAGAGCTACCGCATCGACCTCATGTCGTCTGACCTTGATAGCAACGGGGATGCGTCTGCGGTAACCTTCACCGGCATGAGTCTTGCGGAAACGGGCATGAGCAATACCACCCTTGCCTCCAGCATCAACGCAACCGACACCACCACCGATGCACTGGGCATCGACACCTTGAGCATCGACACCCAGCGCAATGCCTGGGTCGCCCTGAAAAAGATAGACACCGCTATCGACCAGGTGAATTCGGCCCGCGCTGGCCTGGGTGCGCTGCAAAGCCGGTTTGAAAGCGCGGTATCCAACATCAGCATCCAGGTAGAGAACCTGTCCGCCGCCCGGGGTCGCATTGTGGATGCCGATTTCGCGATGGAAACCGCCAACCTGTCGCGCACCCAGATTCTGCAGCAGGCGGGTACCGCCATGGTGGCGCAGGCCAACAAGCTGCCACAGGGTGTGTTGTCGCTGCTGCAGCAATAGGGCTAGCCGCACACGCCAGCAGAAAAGGCCTCTCGGGGCCTTTTCTGCATTTACAAGAAAAACAAGGCGCTAGCGCAGACAGGGTCTGCGGCAAAAGCTACCAAAAATATAGCAAAACTACGTGCGCCTACCCACCACCCGCAGCGGCTGTCCGGCCACGACGGTGTAGGCAGCCACCTCGCCACGCACCACCGAGCCCGCCGCCACCACGCAGCCACGGCGCAGCACGGTCCCATCCAGAAACACGCAGTTGGCGCCGATCCACACATCGTCTTCAATGACGATGCCGCCCCGGCTGGGCAAAAAGCCCTGCGTACGGATCGGCTTAGACGCGTCCTGGTAGGCGTGGTTGACCGGGGCGAAAGTGCAGTTCGCGGCCACGGCCACCTGGTTACCCATCAGAATGCCGTGGCCGGTGTAGAGCACGCAACCAGAATTGATGACACACCACTCGCCAATCACCACGTCGCCCAGGCCGCCTGCGGGCTTGAACTTGACGAAGCTGTCCACCACGGAGTGCGCGCCGATCTCGATGCGGGTGCCGCGCACCGAGTCTTCGATGTCAGCCAGCCGCGATACCTGGGCTGTGGGGTGGATGGCAATCATGCTTCGCCCTTTAAGCAATACGCTGCAAAAATCCATCCGGTGCGGATGTCACCAGCAACCGGTCTTCCACCGACTTGTCAATCACGAATTCGGGGTGGTCCTTGATCCACTCCCACACGGCTGTCTTGGGATTGTTGCCCTTGCCCCAGGGGCGGTCGGTCCACACGTAGTCGTCGGGCATGTCTTCGACAAAAGTGTCGAACACGATGCAGTAGCTGCCCACGCTGACCAGGTCGGCATAGGCCTGCAACTCGGCCAGCACGTGTTCGTGGGTGTGGTTGGAGTCCAGGCAGACCAGCACCTTCTTTTTGCCCACCGCCCGCGCCTTGACCTGGGCCACCACGTCGGGGGCGACGCTGGAACCCTGGATCAGTGAAATACGGTGGGCCAGTGGGTGCGCCTCAATGGCAGCGCGGTTGTGGTCCCGAATATCGATGTCTACACCGACCACTTCGCCGTGGCCGATCAGCTCCAGCATGCTGGCCGACAGCACCACCGAGCCGCCATGGGCTACGCCGGTTTCAATGATCAGGTCGGGCTGCACCGCCCAGATGACCTCCTGTAGCGCCATCGCGTCCATGGGGAGTTGGATCAGCGGACGACCCAGCCAGGAGAAGTTGTTCATGTACTTGCGTTCCAGCGCCATGGCCCGCCAGGCGTTGGACAGAGCGCGGAACTCGGCATCGGTCGCAAAGTCGGCAATGCGCTCTTTTTTCTCCTGCTGGTGGGCGGGGTGGGCGGTGGGGGTGGTTTCAAGGTAAGCCATGCAGATTCCTTTTTTTGCGGTATTGCTGAAGAAAGTGAGGAAAGTAACGGGCAAACGGCTGGGCGACAAAGCCGAATCGGGCCTGGGTTTTGGCCATGTCCACGGGGGTGAAGTCCCACACCGGGGCATCCGGCTGGACCGACACTTCAAAGCCCATGTGGCTATGCAACGCATCGACCACGCTCTGGTTGCGGACGGCTTCGCCACTGGCGACGTTAAAAATCCCGGTCTCGGGGGCCAGGGCGATGCGGATGAGGAGGTCCACTGCGTCGTCGATATACAAATAGTCTTTGCGGGATGCCAGCGCGGTTCGCAAGCGCACCTGGCCCGTGCGGCACCCCTCTTCCAGCAGTTGGTCGATGAAGATGTCGGGGTCGGGCCGCAGGCCGACGATGTTGGACAGCCGCGCCACCTTCATCTGCGCATGGCCGCCGTGCAGGCACAGCGACTCGCCCATCAGCTTGGACAGGTTGTACAGGTCGCTCGGGTCGTTGGGATTGACGTGCAAGCGGGCTGACTCACAGGTCTGGCTAGCCCCAGCATAGACCCGGGTGCTGGACAGATAGGTGAGCGATTCAAACTGCGCCTCTTGGAGCAGCCGGCGCAAAAAGCACACATGCGCCTCCACCGTGTCCAGCGGGCGGCTGCGGAAGTCCGCCGTCAGCCCCATGGCGTAGACCACGTGGCCCAGCGGGCGGGTGAACACACTGGGGTCGCCGCGCTGGGGCGCAAAACAGGCGATGCCGCTGCGCTGCAGGTGCGCCACCAGGTGCTGGCCGATGAAGCCCTTTGCACCCAGCACGGTGATAAATGCATCAGACACTGTGCAGCCCCCGGTAACTGGCCGCGTCGAGCAGCGTACGCTGGGCGTCGCGGGCCGATATTTCACTGGCGGGCAGTGGCCAAGGGATGGCCAGCGCCGGGTCCAGCGGGTTGAGACCGTCTTCAAACTCGGCGCTGTAGGGGGCGGTGACGAGATAGACGATCTCGCTGTCTGCCTCCAGCGTTTGAAAGCCGTGCGCAAAGCCGGGCGGGATCAGCAGGCTGTTTTGCGCGACGGCTGACAGCTCGGTGCCGAAGGATTGCAAAAACGTGGGCGAGTCCTGGCGCAGGTCCACCGCCACATCCCAAATGCGGCCGCTGAGGCAGCTGACCAGCTTGGTCTCAGCGTGCGGCGGGTGCTGGAAGTGCAGGCCGCGCAGCGTGCCAGGTAGGCTGGAAAAGGAATGGTTGATCTGCGCCAGCGCAACGGTAAGGCCCACTGCGGCGAATTCTTGGGCGCAGTAGAAGCGCGCAAAAAACCCCCGGGCGTCGCGGATGGGCTTGCGCTGAACCTGCCACAGCCCGGTGAGTGGCGTGGCACTAAAACCAAAACGGGGGGTGTTTACGGCGACCATTTTATGCATTAAATACGCCTCTAGCGCATATACCACCTGCGCCAGAAGCTACAACTACGATAGCAATTACGTTACAGAGCTCCATAGACGGCAATCTGCTCACGGCTGGCTGCAGCCATGTCGGCACCCGCCAGCCAGGCACGTTGCCACTGTACGGTGTGCTGCAACGCTTCGTCCAGACTCCAGCGCGGCTGCCAGCCCAGCACGGCACGGGCCCGGCTGATGTCCAAGCGCAATTGGCCGGCTTCGTGCGGGTGCGTGCCGCCAACGGGTACCTCCACGCGCGCACCCTGCCCCCACAGCGCAGCCAGGCGTTGGGCCACGTCAGCCACATTGGCATCGCCGCGAGCGTCGGGGCCGAAGTTCCAGGCGCTGGCGGCAACAGGAGACTCCAGCAGGGCTTGCGCCAGCCGCAGGTAGCCCGACAGCGGCTCCAGCACATGCTGCCAGGGGCGTACCGCGCCGGGGAATCGCAGGCTGACGGGCTTTTCTGCGGCAAAGGCCTGTAGGCAATCGGGCACCAGCCGGTCCGCGGCCCAGTCGCCGCCACCGATCACATTGCCCGCCCGAGCGGTGGCGATCTGCGCCGCGTCTGGCGCGTGGAAGAAGCTGGCACGGTAGCTGGCGGTGACGATTTCCGCCGCCCCCTTGCTGGCGCTGTACGGATCGTGCCCACCGAGGGCATCGCTTTCGCGGTAGGGATAGGCCCATTCGCGGTTGTCGTAGACCTTATCGGTCGTCACCACCACCACAGCGCGCACGCTGGGCACCTGGCGCACGGCCTCCAGCAGATGGGCCGTGCCCATAACATTGGTAGCGAACGTACCCAGCGGGTCGGCGTAGCTGGCGCGTACCAGGGGCTGGGCGGCCAGGTGGAATACGACGCGGGGCTGGGCCGCGGCGAGTGCGGTTTGCAACGCGGCCAAGTCGGCCAAGTCGGCGCGGGTGTCGCTGGCCAGCACGTCAGCGATCCGCGCCACGTTGAACAGGCTGGGCGTGGTGACAGGGTCCAGCGCGTAGCCGTGCACCTTGGCACCCAGCGCGTGCAACCATAGCGCCAGCCAGCCGCCTTTGAAGCCGGTGTGGCCAGTGAGGAAAACCGGGGTATCGGTCCAGACAGACATTACCAACGCTTCCAAGGTGCTTTGCCGGACAACCACAGCTCTTCCAGCAGGTTCTTTTCGCGCAGTGTGTCCATGGGTTGCCAGAAACCGGTGTGCTCAAAAGCCATCAGCTGGCCCTCGGTCGCCAGGCTGGTCAGCGGCTCTTGCTCCCAGCTGGTGTCGTCGCCTGCGATGCGCTGCAACACTTTCGGAGAGAGTACAAAAAAGCCGCCATTGATCAAACCGCCGTCGCCACGCGGTTTTTCGGTAAAGCCCTGCACTACGTCACCCACCATGCGCAGCGCGCCGTAGCGGCCGGGGGGCTGCACGGCAGTGACGGTGGCCAGCTTGCCGTGCTGCTGGTGAAAGGCAATGCTGGCGCCGATGTCCACGTCCGACACGCCGTCGCCATAGGTGAAGCAAAAAGCTGCCTCGTCCTGCAGATAGTCGGCCACGCGCTTCAGTCGGCCACCGGTCATGGAGTCGTCACCGGTGTCCACCAGGGTTACCTTCCAGGGTTCGGCGTGTTTGTGGTGCACTTCCATACGGTTGCTGGCCATGTCGAAGGTCACGTCGGACATGTGCAGGAAGTAGTTGGCAAAGTACTCCTTGATGACATAGCCCTTGTAGCCGCAGCAGATCACGAAGTCGTTCACCCCGTGGGCCGAATACATTTTCAGGATGTGCCACAAAATGGGTTTGCCGCCGATTTCGATCATCGGTTTGGGTTTGAGGTGGGTTTCCTCCGAGATGCGGGTGCCCAGGCCACCGGCCAGGATGACGGCTTTCATGTTTGACTCTCCCTCCATTTTTGGAACATTTGGCGGTAGGCGGCTTCGACTTTGCGGGTAAAGCCCGGCTCGTCCATCAAGACGCTGGCCTGCATCTGCGGGCGCAGCGTGGCGCGGATATGCGCCAGCGCGGGTAAATCGCTGGCCAGGGCGACCAGTGTGTCTACATACTCGTCTTCGGTCTGGGCAATCCACTCCGGGTGGCCCACGCCGTGCAGTACCGAGCTGCCGATACGACCCACACTGGGGCGGCCCGCCAGGGTGACAAAAGGCAGACCCATATACAAGGTCTCAAACAAGGTGGTACCCGAGTTGTGCGGAAAGCAGTCCAGCCCGATGTCGATGCCGCGCAGCACGTCCCATGGCGGGCTGTGGTAGCCGATATGCAGGCGCTCGGGGGCAATGCCGCGGACGGTAAATTGCTGCACCAACGCGTCTTGCACCGACTGGTCCCGAAAGGAACTGCTGTCGATCACGATGTGGGCGGTGGGCAAGCGCTGCAGCGCCTTGGCCCAGACCCGCACCGTATGCAGGTTGATGCGGGCGCTGCGGGTCAGGGTGCCGAGCGTGACGTAGCCTCGCTCCAACGCCGGCAAGGGGCTGACTTCGCCCGTAGCCGGGCCGGGCCGGTAGGCGGTAAAGCTGGTGCCCGGCAAGCGCCAAGGGGTTTCCGCAAACAGGTGTTCACTGCCTGCGGGGGCGCTGGCAGCGTCGGTCAGGTAATAGTCAATGGCGCTCAAACCGGTGGTGTAGCCAAACCCCATCCAGCTCATGGACACGGGAGCCGGTTTGCGGGCAAACACGCCCAACCGATTGCCCGAGGTGTGGCCGGCCACATCGACCAGGATGTCGATGCCGTCGGCGCGGATGCGCTGGGCCAGGGCTACGTCGCTCATGCCACGGGTGGGCACCCAGTGCGCCACATACTGCTTGTAGCGCTGGGTAACCGCGTCCTCATGGGCCAAGTCAGCATAGGCAAACACATCCACCTGGCTGGCATCGTGGTGCGCCAGCAGTGGCTCCATGAAAAACATGCAGGAGTGTTGGCGGAAGTCGGGCGACACGTAGCCCACCCGCAGCCGTCGCTTGGGTTGGAGATCGTTCAGATGCGGAGCCCAGTCCTTGCGGTATACGGCACAGTAGCGCTGGTCGAACTCGGCGTAGGCCGCAAACACCTGCTCGCCCGTTTTGTCCGGATCGTAATTCAACGCAAACAACATGCTGGAGAAGGCCACTATGTTGTGTGGCTCTTGCTCTAACACCTTGCGAAAGCTCTGGAGCGACTCCGCTACCCGTCCTTGTGTGACCAAAATCACCGCATGGGTGGACCAGGCGGGTGCCATGTCCGGGCGAATTTCCAGCGCGCGCAGCACTGCGGCCTCGGCCTCGACCAAGCGGCCCATTTCTTTCAGGCTGCCACTCAGGTTGCACCAAAGTTCGGCCACTTCGGGAGCGATCTCCAGGCCCAGGCGGTATTCGACTTCGGCCTGGGCGTGCAGGCCCTGCTCGGCCAGCAGGTTGCCGCGCTGGAAGTAGCCCGAGTAGCTTTCGTCGGTGGCAT
>NZ_JBDTEM010000202.1:0-2150 GCF_039922535.1 Rhodoferax sp.
GAACTGGCCGTCGTCGTTTTGCGGGTTCCAGCCCGGGCCGCCGTTCACGCCGGGCAAGTCGAGCGGGCCGTCGTTGACCACGGTGGAGGGCATTACGCCCTTGTCGATGGCGGCGGAGTACAAAAACGGTTTGAAGCTGGAGCCCGGCTGCCGCCAGCCCTGGGTGACGTGGTTGAACTGCTGTTCAGAAAAATCAAAACCGCCCACCAGCGCCCGCACCCGGCCCGTGGTGGGGGTGAGCGCCACCAGGGCGCTCTGCACTTCGGGCCATTGCGAGATCGCCCAGCCGGTTTTTCCCTCTAAGTTCTGGACCCGGATGATGGCCCCGCGCTTGATGGCCAGGGTGGCGTTGGCCTTGGCATTGAGTGCGGTTTGCGCCCAGCGCAGGCCCTCGCCCTTGAGCTGCAGCGTTTCACCGGTGGCCAGGCGGGCCACTACGGCCTGGGGGCTGGCCAGCAGCACGATGGCCACGCGCAGGTCTTCGTCGTCGTTGTAGTCCTTCAAAGCCAGGGCGGCGGCGGCATCTTCTTCGGCCGGGTCGCTGGGCAGTTCTTCAAGGTCTTCGGGGCCCCGGTAAGGCAGCTTGCGGTCAAAGGCCAGCACGCCGCGGCGCAGGGCGGCATAGGCGGCCTGCTGGTCGGTGGAGACCAGCGAAGTGGTCACCTTGATGCCCTGCGAATAGGCCTGCTGGCCGTAGCGTTCAAACACCGCCTGGCGGGCCATCTCGGCCACGTATTCGGCATGTACGGGCACCTGCAGCGGCGAGCGGATCACCAGCTTTTGCGCGGTGGCCGTGTCGAACTGCGCCTGCGAAATAACCCCCACGCTCAACATGCGGCCCAGCACCAGTTGCTGGCGGCGGGTGGCGCGTTCCAGGTTGGTGATGGGGTTGGCGTAGGCTGGGTTCTGCGGCAGCCCGGCCAGCATGGCCATTTCGGCAATCGACAGATCGGCCAGCGGCTTGCCAAAGTACACCTGTGAGGCCGCGCCAAAGCCGTAGGCACGGTGGCCCAGGTAGATCTGGTTCATGTAGAGCTCCAGAATCTGGTCCTTGGTCAGGGACCTTTCGATCTTCAGCGCCAGCATGGCCTCTTTGAACTTGCGCTCGGCCGTCTTGCGGTTGCTTAAAAAGAAGTTGCGCGCCACCTGCTGGGTGATGGTGGATGCCCCTTGGCGCACCCCCCCGGTGAGGTTGGACACCACCGCCCGCAGCACGCCGATGGGGTCGATGCCGTTGTGTTCGCGAAAGCGCGTGTCTTCAATCGCCAGCACGGCTTCTTGCATTAGCGGTGGGATCTGGGCGATGGGCAAAAACACCCGCCGCTCGGAGCCAAACTGCGCAATCTCCACCCCGTCGCTGGTGTAAACCTGCATCGCCTGCTGCGGCTGGTAGCGGGTCACCTTGTCGAGGTCGGGCAGGCTGGGGTAATACCAGGCGGCGGCAATGGCGATGAGCAGGCCGCCGATCAGGCCCAGGCCGACGCATACCCACAGGGCTGTGAGCCAGAGTTTGCCGGATTGGGTGCGAGGGGGGGGAGTGTGGGGTGTGTGTAGGGTCATGGAACCTGGGTCGCGCAGCACCCGGCGAAAGCCGGGGCTGGGGTGAAAGAGAGGGCGGGCAAATTATGGACCAGAGGCCAAAACTGCAAAAACTGCCGAAACGGCCAGAAGCCCCAGCTTAAAGGCGGGCTGTGAAGAGAGTGTGAAGTGAACTTTACTATTAAATAAATAGCTGCCAGCGCAGGTGCTGTCTGCGCCAGAGGCCTAAAAAGCTTGTAATTTATTACAACACAGGCCGTAAGGCCTCGGCCACTTCCCGCAGGATCGGCAGCAGTTTGGCCACCATTTGGCCACCGGGGTACATCTGCCGCTGCACGGTCACGCTCAGGGCGTACTGGCAGCGGCCTTTGCGGTCCTTCAGGGCCACGGCCAGGCCGCTGAGGCCAAAGTCGAGGTACTGGTCGGCGTGCCAGTAGTCCACGGCACGGGCCGCCACCACGCTGTCGCGAAAGGCCGCCGGGTTGATCAGGGTGGAGCCAGTGAAGCCCGCAAAGTCGTGCGCGGCTATCCAGGCATCCAGCGCCGCGTCGTCCAGGGTAGACAGCAAGATGAAGCCTTGCGCCACCACATGGGCGGGCACGCGCGCGCCC
>NZ_JBDTEM010000203.1:0-28784 GCF_039922535.1 Rhodoferax sp.
CCAAAGCCTTGCCCAGTGACTGCGCCAAGTCGGCATCGATGCCTTCAAACACGCCATCGGCCCGCAGGAAGCTGAAGGGTTTGTAGTCGCCCGGCGTGCAGGCGCGCAGCACGCCGGTTTGCACCACGGTGTCCAGCGTCGAGGCGGTTTGAGCCTGTGCGCCCAGGGCGCTGCCCAGGGTCAACGCGAACAGGGCGGCGGCGCGGCGTAACGTGAGCTTCATGGTGTTCCTGTAGTGGAGTAGTGGAGTAGGGGAGAGGCGAGAACTGCGGTTCACTGTAGTACCGCGTGGACACAATTTTTATGCGAATACAGAAACATTTTCGACATCTACGCAGCTAAGCTGCAAAATAGTTTGCATGGAAGCATTAGACAAGATAGATCGCCTCATTTTGCGCAGCCTGCAAGCCGACGGCCGGGCAACTTACGACCAGATTTCAGAGCAGGTGAGCCTCTCGCCCAGCGCCGTGCTACGCCGCGTGAAGCGGCTGGAGGACACAGGGGTGATTGACCGCTACGTGGCGCTGGTCAAACCCGAGGCCGTGGGCCTGGGGCTGACGGCCTACCTCAATGTGCGGCTGGAAAAACACACCGAAAGCCACAAGCGCAACCCGATGGACGTGTTCCGTGCTAGCGTGCAAACCTGGCCCGAGGTGGTGGAATGTGCGTCGCTGACCGGCGAGATGGACTATCTGCTGCGTGTGGTGGTGGCCGACATGGCAGCCTACGCACGCTTCATCATGGACACGCTGCTTAAACATCCCAGCGTGGAAGACTGCAAAACCAGCTTTGTGCTCGACCACGTGAAGGCCACCACGGCCTTACCGGTGTAAACCGCCGAAACTCAGGCCGCGTAGGCGGCGTTGCGCAGGCGCAGTCCGAAGGCGATGACCAGCCCGCCAAAACTGACGGAAAACCCGGTAATCAGCCAATCAATGAGTACGGTGTAGCTGCTGGGGATGATGAGCAGCAGCACGCCAAACAATACCGCCAGCGCACCCGACAAGATCAGGCTCCATTCGCCCTTGATGGACTGGCGCATACGTAGAGCCGCCACAATCTGGAATGCACCCATGGCCAACGACCACAGGGCTACCAGCGATGGCAAGCCCATGGTTTTACCTGGCAAGGCAAAGATGAAACACCCGGCCAACACACCGACCAGCCCCACTACGGCCAGCGACCACCAGGGGCGGTTTTTTTCGCGGATTTGGTAGGCCGTGAGCAGGGCCAGGAAGCCGTCGGCAATCACATAGCCGCCCCAGATGGGCGTCAGGGCTTCGAATTCACGGTTGGTCACCAGCAAGGCCAGCCCTCCAAACACGATCGCCACCAGCCCGCGAAACACCACCCAACCCCATTGGCGGCCCATTTGGGTCAAAAAATAATCGGTGTGTATGCGCATTTCGCACGTCCTGTCTGTGAAGAAATACCGTAAATTGCTTTTGCCTACGGTGTGAACGCAAAGTTTATGCCGTCTTGCATTTGTGTGCACTGTAAATTGTTGTTTTTCGACCGGTCTGGGCGGCATTATTTGGCATGGATTTGGAGCGCGGTCTCTAGTTCTCCTGTTAGGCAGGGAGTTAGCGTAGATTCTTAAGGGAAAACCCGTATATTCCGAGGATGCTCGATCCTCAAAAACCGCCTACTGCACCTTTGGCCCTGGTCGCCTCCCGTGCAGCCGCGCCCATTTTGGTGCCCATTCGCTCTTTGGGCGTGGGCCACCGCGAGCGGATTGCCTCCCACTTGCTGGCGCTGGACACGCGCGACCGCTACCTGCGCTTTGGTTACAACGCCGCCGACCGCAACATCCTGGCGTACGTGGACGGCCTCAATTTTGCGAAAGACGACATCTTCGGTATCTACAACCGCAAGCTGGAGCTGATCGCCATGGCGCACCTGGCGTATTCGGTGAATCCGCAGTTCAAATCGTGCGCCGAATTTGGCGTGTCGGTGCGGCCCACGGCCCGTGGCCGGGGTTACGGAGCGCGCCTGTTCGACCGGGCCACCATGCACGCCAGCAACGAAGGGGTGGAGCTGCTGTTTGTCCACGCCCTGAGCGAAAACACCGCCATGCTGAAAATCGCCCGCAAGGCCGGGGCCACCGTGGAGCGCGATGGTTCTGAAGCCGAGGCGTTTTTGCGGCTGTCACCCGCCACCTTGGACAGCCGCGTTACCGAAATGTTGGCCGAACAGATGGCCCAGACCGACTACCAGTTCAAGACCCAGGCGAAAAACTTCTGGGACCTGCTCAGCGGCCTGCAGAGCGTGCGCCAGGGCATCAAGGATGCCCGCCACAAGTCGGCCGCCTGAGGGTTTTCCGGTGGCTGTCGTGGGGATCAGCTATCCTTAGCGTTCCTTAACAACCGCACGTCCTGCATCCAAGGCTGTGTCAGACCCTTACCCCGCGCGCTCGTACTCCTCTGTCCCTGAAAGGGAAGACAAGCGTGGCTTTCTGCAAAAACTCGCCGAATTCATCCACCCTGGACCCGATTCGCGCGACGAACTCTTAGAAACCCTGTCCGAAGCCGAGGGCAACCACATCATTGGTGCCGAGTCGCGCGCCATGCTGGAGGGGGTGATCCGCATGGCCGACATGACCGCAGGCGAAGTGATGGTGGCGGCCACGCGCATGGACCGCCTCAACATTGCCGCACCGTTTGACGAATTGCTGCACATCGTGATCGAAACCGCCCACTCGCGTTTCCCGGTCTACGAGGGCGAAAAAGAAAACATCATCGGCATCCTGATGGCCAAAGACCTGCTCAAGCTGCAGCGGGCGCCGGAGCTGAACATCCGCGCCCTGCTGCGCCCAGCGGTGTTTGTGCCCGAAACCAAGGGCCTGAACGACCTGCTGCGCGAGTTCCGCGGCAACCGCAACCATCTGGCCATTGTGGTCGACGAGTTTGGCCGCATCGCCGGGCTGATCACCATTGAAGACGTGCTGGAGCAGATCGTCGGCGAGATCGAAGACGAGTTCGATATTGCCGAGGACGAGGGCGACATCTTTGGCCTGGCCGACCGCACCTACCGCGTCAGCGGGGACACCTCCATCGAGCGTGTCAACGAGGCTTTTGGCGTAAAGCTGGCCAGCACCGACCCCGAAGACGATTTCGACACCATCGGCGGCCTGATCGCCCACGAAATGGGCCATGTGCCCAAGCGCGGTGAACACCATGCCATGGCCGGGCTGAACTTTGTGGTGCTGCACGCCAAGGGCGGCGCGGTGCGCTGGTTCAAGGTGTCGCCGGTGGCCGATACCGACCTGACCGGTTGATGCGCGGCCTGTTCCGCAGCCCCAGCCGCACACCACCTGCGCTGGGCGAAATCCTGCTGGCCGCTTTGTTCGGTGGCGCACAGGCCCTCTCCCTCGCCAACCCCTGGAACGGCCAGCCGCTGTGGTGGCTGCAACTGCTGTCCATGGCGGGCCTTTACTGGCTGGTAGAGCGCGCTGCCACGCCCCGGCGCGCGGCGCTGCTGGGCTGGGTGTTCGCCTGGGCCTGGCTGAGCGGCACCTTCTGGTGGCTGTTTATTTCCATGCACACCTACGGCGGTCTGCCTGCGGTGCTGGCCGTGCTGGCCGTGGGCGGGTTGGCCGCAGCCCTGGCGCTGCTGTATGCGCTGGCATGTGGGTGTTTTAAGGCTCTGGCGCAGATTCCACCTGCGGCGCGTGCTATTGTTTTTGCATTTTCGTGGTTGCTAGCCGAACTGGCGCGCGGGCAGTGGCTGACCGGCTTCCCTTGGGGTGCGGGCGGCTACGCCCAGCTCGATGGGCTGGCGGTGCTGGCGCGCTATGTGGGGGTGTATGGCGTGGGCTGGGTGGCCTCGTTGGTGGCGGCTTGTGTGGTGCTGCGCCAATGGCGTGTGCTGGCCTTGGTGGCGCTGCTGGTGGCATCTGCCGATTCGGTGGTGTTGCCCCCCAACGACCCGGCGGCCAGCCTGCCGGTGACCTTGCTGCAGGGCAATATTCCGCAGGATGAAAAGTTTGAACTGGGTGCCGGTGTGCCGGTGGCGCTGAACTGGTACGGCGCGCAGCTGGCCCAGGCCCGCACCCCGCTGGTGGTGGCCCCCGAGACCGCCATCCCCATGCTGCCGCAGCAGTTGCCTGCGGGCTACTGGGCAGGTTTGCTGCAGCGTTTTGCCAGCGGCGGGCAAACCGCCTTGGTCGGCGTGCCGCTGGGCAATGCCAAAGAAGGCTACCTGAATGCCGTGGTCGGCCTGCAACCCGGCAGCCCCAAGCCTTACACGTATGCCAAGCACCATCTGGTGCCGTTTGGTGAGTTCATTCCGCCGCTGTTCAAGTGGTTCACCGAGATGATGAACATCCCGCTGGGCGACTTCAACCGGGGTGCGGTGGGCCAGCCGTCCCTGGTGGTGGCAGGCCAGCGCCTGGCACCGAATATTTGCTACGAAGATTTGTTTGGTGAAGAGCTGGGCGCGCGTTTCATAGACCCGGCACAGGCCCCGACCATCTTTGTCAACATCAGCAACATCGGTTGGTTTGGCGACTCGCTGGCCATAGACCAGCACTTGGCCATCTCGCGCATGCGCACGCTGGAGTTCGAACGGCCCATGCTGCGTGCCACCAACACCGGGGCCACGGCCATCATCGACCACCGGGGCCGCGTGGTGCTGTCGCTGCCCCGGCTGACGCGCGATGTGCTGGTGGGCGAGGTGGACGGCCGCGGCTTGAACGCCACCAGCGGCTGGCGCATTACGCCTTACGCCTGGTGGGTGTCCCGCATGGGGCTGTGGCCGCTGTGGGGCCTGGGTTTGCTGGCCTGGGCGCTGGCTTGGATGGGCGGACGCAGGGCGCGCAGGCTATAGTGCTTCTGGCCCGCAGAGGCCCGGCTTCCACCGGCGGTGGACAGCTGCACAGGAGACAGGTCCATGCATTCTTCCCAGCAGCAACACATCGCCCAGGTCATGCGCCTGTCCAGCGGCAGCAGCCCGGTGGCCGGTACCGAGGGGCATGACAGCATCATCCGCAACTCATGGACACGTTGTGTGCAGCAGCACCAACTCGACCCCACCCGTATGCAGGAGGCCATCATCCTGCCGCACGCGCGGTTGCGGGAACGGCAAGACCAGATGGAGGCGTTTTTGCAGATTGCCCGCCACGGCATGGAAACGCTGTACCAGCAGGTGGCAGGCATGGGCTATGTGGTGCTGTTGACCGATGCGCGCGGCATCACCGTCGATTTCATTGGTGACCTGCAATACGACCAGCCCATGCGCAAAGCCGGGCTGTGCCTGGGCGCGGACTGGAGCGAATCGGTAGCCGGCACCTGCGGTGTGGGCACCTGCATCAGCACCGGAGAAGCCTTGACCGTGCACCAGGGCGACCATTTTGATGCCACCCATATTCCGCTGACCTGCACCACCGCGCCGGTCTTCGACGCGCTGGGCCAACTGACCGCCGTGCTGGATATTTCGGCGCTGCGCTCCCCCTTGCCCAAGGACAGCCAGCATCTGGCGCTGCAATTGGTGAAGGTGTATGCCCAGCATGTGGAGAACGCCAGTTTTCTACAGCGCTTTCGCCACGACTGGATTTTGCGTGTGAGTGCGGCACCGCAGTTTCTGGATGTCAACCCCGAATATCTGCTGGCCCTAGACGCGGGCGGTCGCATCATCGGACACAACCGACGGGCCCAACTGCTGCTGGAGCCACTGCACACTGCCCCCGTGCTGGGCCAACGGCTGGACCGCATCTTCCACCTGGATTTCAACGACCTGGGCCGCTTTGTGCAGGGCCGCCCCACCGACCAGCGGGCTGTGGCGCTGGCAGGCAGCGCCCGTTTGCTGTTTTTGCTCGCCACGCCGCCGCCTACCCGCTGGCCCAGGGTGCCAGATCCTTCGACGTACCCCGCACCGGAGAGCCCGCTGCCTGCGCCCCTGGCCCGGTTATCCGGCGGCGATCCGGCGTTGGATCGGCAGATCGAGCGTGCCGCACGCCTGCTCAACTCGCCCGTCAGCATGCTGCTCACTGGCGAAACCGGTACCGGCAAGGAAGTGCTGGCCAAGGCCTTGCACGCCAGCAGTGCCCGACGCAGTCGCCCGTTTGTGGCGGTCAATTGCGCGGCGATTCCCGAGACCCTGATTGAAAGCGAGCTGTTTGGCCACCTGCCGGGCAGCTTTACCGGCGCAGGCAGCAAGGTCAAGCGCGGGCTGATCCAGGAGGCCGATGGCGGCACCTTGTTTCTGGACGAGATTGGCGACATGCCGCGCCCGCTGCAGGCGCGGCTGCTGCGCGTACTGTCCGAACGCGAAGTGCTGCCCATCGGGGCCATGCGGCCGGTACCCGTGAACCTGCGCGTCATCGCCGCCACCCACTGCGATCTGGAAGTGCTGGTGCGGGAGGGGCGCTTTCGCGATGACCTGTATTACCGTTTGAATGGGGCGCATATCCGCCTGCCCGCGCTGCGCGAGCGGCAGGATCTGGGTTGGATGCTGGACCAGATGCTGCAATCCACCACAGACGGTGCTGATGTGCCCATGCTGGCCCCCGATGCGCGTGCCTGGCTGCTGGCCTACCGCTGGCCGGGCAATCTGCGCGAGTTGCACAACGTGGTCGAGTACGCCCGCAGTGTCTGCCGCAAGGGCCTCATCACCCTGGCCGATCTGCCGGACCGCTTGGGCGAGATGCCAGGCCCGCACATTGCTGTAGCGCACGCGGCGGGCGAGGGCGATGCCGCCGCCTTGGCCCACGAACTGCGTGCGGCTGGCTGGAATGTGACCGCCGTGGCCCGTCAACTCCAGGTGTCGCGCATGACGGTCTACCGGCGCATGCAGCGCTGGGGGATCACCTCGCCCAACCATGGGGGTGAGAGCCTGCCGCCGATGTGACAGCTGTCACACATTGGTCTGAGGCAGGTGTCACGCTGTGACAGTTGCACGCGGCAGCGTTGTGCCTGGAGATACAGAAAAAATTGAATTGAATCAAAAGCTTGCGATCCGTGCGTGGTTGCAGTGTTGGTGGGCACAGCGTTTGCGGTAAGACCTGGCCGGGGCGACCCGGTGATGAACTTACCAACGATAACGGAGACAAGCTGTATGACCGATTCTGTGCATTCCCCCAGCCAGCAGGTGCAAGCCTGGCTGGACCGCTTTGGTGCGGCGCTCACGGCGCACGACGTGGACGTAGCGCTAACCCTTTTCGCGCCCGAGTGCTACTGGCGCGACCTGGTCGCCTTTACCTGGAACATCAAAACCGTGGAGGGCCGCGACCAGATACGCGACATGCTGGACAGCACCCTGGCCCGCGTGCAGCCCGACCACTGGCAGATCGAAGGCGAGGGCCACGAGGCCGACGGTGTGGTCGATGCCTGGTTTACCTTTGAGACGTTAGTGGCGCGCGGCCGTGGCCAGCTGCGTTTGAAGGGCGGCCTATGCTGGACACTGCTGACCACCATGACCGAGCTCAAGGGCTTCGAGGAGAAGAAGGGGCCACGCCGCATCAAGGGCGCAGAACACGGCGCGCAGAAAGACCGCCAGAACTGGCTGGAACGTAAAACCCAGTACGAGGCCGCATTGGGCACCACCGAGCAGCCTTACGTGGTCATCATCGGCGGCGGGCAGGGCGGCATCGGCCTGGGGGCGCGGCTCAAACGGCTGGGCGTGCCCACGCTGATCATCGAGAAGAATCCGCGCGCCGGGGACTCCTGGCGCAACCGCTACAAGTCGCTGTGCCTGCACGACCCGGTCTGGTACGACCACATGCCCTACATGCCGTTTCCCGACGACTGGCCGGTGTTCACCCCCAAGGACAAGGTGGGCGACTGGCTGGAGATGTACACCAAGGTGATGGAGCTGAACTACTGGAGCTCCACCGAATGCCAGAGCGCGCAGTTTGACGAAACCACCCAGGAATGGACCGTGACCGTGCTGCGAGAAGGCCGCAAAGTGGTGCTGCGGCCCAAGCAACTGGTGTTTGCACTCGGCGTTTCCGGCTTTGCCAACGTGCCCAAGGTGGCCGGTGCCGAGTCTTTCTTGGGCGTGCAGCACCACTCCAGCCAGCACCCTGGTGGCGAGGCTTACGCGGGCAAGAAAGTGGTGGTGCTGGGCTCCAATAACTCGGCCCACGACATTTGCGCCGACCTGTGGGAGAACGGGGCTGACGTGACCATGGTGCAGCGCTCCAGCACCCACATTGCCCGTTCTGATTCGTTGATGGAGCTGGCCTTGGGCAAGCTGTATTCCGAGGAAGCACTGGCCAAGGGCGTGACCACCAACCAGGCCGACCTGACCTTCGCCTCGGTGCCGTACAAGATCATGCACACCTTTCACATCCCGGTGTACGACGCCATGAAGCAGCGCGATGCCGACTTCTACGCCCGGCTGGAGCGCGCGGGTTTCCTGCTCGACTTCGGCGAGGACGGTTCGGGCCTATTTATGAAGTACCTGCGGCGCGGCTCGGGCTACTACATCGACGTGGGTGCGTCAGAGCTGGTGGCCGATGGGCGCATCAAGCTCAAGAGCGGGGTCAACATCGAGCGGCTGAACCCGCATTCGGTGAGCTTTACCGACGGCTCCGAGCTACCGGCCGACCTGGTGGTCTACGCCACAGGCTATGGCTCGATGAACGGCTGGGTCGCCAAGCTGGTGTCGCAGGAGGTGGCGGACCGGGTCGGCAAGTGCTGGGGGCTGGGCTCTGGCACCACCAAGGACCCCGGTCCGTGGGAGGGCGAGCTGCGCAATATGTGGAAGCCCACGGCGCAGCCGCAGATGTGGTTTCACGGCGGCAACATGCACCAGTCGCGCCATTACTCGGAGTTCCTGGCGCTGCAGCTGAAGGCGCGCATGGAAGGCATTCTCACGCCGGTGTACGGCATGGGACCGGTGCACCACCTGCGCTGACTCTCCCATCAGGGTCGGGCGTGTTTCGCCCGACCCTGATGGCTATTGGACCGCGCACGGGCGCCAGCTTCGCGAAGCTTGAACCCTGAACGCGATGGCGAACCGCAGCATTTACTTTGCATTGAAAAGGACACCATTCCCATGAAAGCAGCACGTTTTTACGACAAAGGCGATATCCGCATTGAAGACATTCCAGAACCCGAAGTCACCGCAGGCACCGTAGGCATCCAGGTGGCGTGGTGTGGCATTTGCGGCACCGATTTGCACGAGTTCATGGACGGCCCGATTTTCATTCCACCGTGTGGCCATCCCCACCCCATTTCCGGCGAATCGGCGCCGATCACCATGGGGCATGAGTTTTCAGGGGTGGTGTATGCCGTTGGAGAAGGCGTTGACGACATGCAAGTCGGGCAGCATGTGGTGGTGGAGCCGTACATCGTTGCCGATGACGTGCCAACAGGGCCTGGCGACAATTACCACCTGTCAAAAAACATGAATTTCATTGGCCTGGGTGGCCGTGGCGGTGGTCTGTCTGAAAAGATTGCTGTGCAACGCCGTTGGGTTCACCCCATTTCCAACGCCATCCCCTTGGACCAAGCTGCTTTGATTGAACCGTTGTCGGTGGGGCACCACGCCTTCGTGCGCAGTGGTGCCAAAGCAGGCGATATCGCGCTGGTGGGGGGCGCTGGGCCGATCGGCTTGTTGTTGTCCGCCATTTTGAAAGCCAAGGGGCTGACGGTGATCATCACCGAGCTCAGCGCCAAACGCAAAGAAAAGGCCAGAGAATCCGGCGTAGCAGACCACGTGCTGGACCCCTCTGAAGTCGATGTGTTGGCGGAGGTGATGAAGATTACCGGCGGTCGGGGTGTGGATGTGGCGTTCGAGTGCAGCAGCGTCAACAAGGTGTTGGACACCTTGGTCGCGGCCATGAAACCCAGGGGCGTTGTGGTGATTGTGTCGATCTGGAGTCACCCGGCCACAGTGAGTGTGCACAGCGTGGTGATGAAAGAGCTGGATGTACGGGGCACCATTGCCTATGTCAACGACCACCAGGAAACCATTCAACTGGTCGAAGCCGGGAAAATCAATCTGGCGCCTTTCATCACCCAGCGCATCGCTCTGGACGATTTGATTTCCAAGGGGTTCGAGACGCTGATCCACAACAACGAATCGGCAGTGAAAATCATTGTCCACCCGTGATTTTTTGAGGTGGAGCGCCAGCGGTGTGGCGGTGAGGCGCACCGCTGGTTTCTCCAAGGAGCAGAAGGGGCTGGGCCTCAATAACTCGGTCCACGGCATCTGGTAGCGGTGCCCAACATAACCTTATGACAAGATCGTGACGGGGTTATACGCACAAGGCATGGGACTTGCATACCCATTTTTGGTGCCCATCGCTACCATCAGGCACCTCGAAAACGAGGTGCTTTTTGTCCCAACAATTTCACCAGAGATCCTCCCATGCGCGCCCATTTCAAGATCGAAAAATTCGTCGCCGGAGCTGCCATCGCGGCCCTGTCGGCTTTGGTCAGTCTGTCCCACGCCCAGACACCCAAACCCAATGTCGTCATTCTGGCCACCGGCGGCACCATCGCCGGTGCCGGTGCCTCGGCCCTGAACAGCGCCACCTATGCCGCCGCCAAGGTGGGTGTGGACAAGCTGATTGCCGGTCTGCCCGAGCTGGCCAACATCGCCAACGTGCGTGGCGAGCAGGTGTTCCAGGTGGCGTCTGAAAGCCTGACCGACGACAACCTGCTGACTCTGGCCCGCCGCGTGTCCGCGCTGGCCAAGCAAGCCGATGTGGACGGCATCGTCATCACCCACGGCACCGACACCGTGGAAGAAACCGCTTACTTCCTGACCCTGGTGGAGCACACCAACAAGCCCATCGTGATGGTGGCTTCGATGCGTCCGGGTACCGCTTTGTCGGCCGACGGCGCGCTGAATCTGTTTGACGCGGTGAGCGTGGCGGGCAGCAAGGATGCCATGGGCAAGGGCGTGCTCCTGACCATGAACGACACCATCGACAGCGGCCGCGATGTCAGCAAAAACGTCAACATCAAGACCAACGCGTTCTCCAGCCAATGGGGTCCTTTGGGCATGGTTGTGGAAGGCAAGAATTACTGGTTCCGTGCGCCGATCAAGCGCAACACCATGACGTCTGAGTTCGACATCGACACCATCACCACCCTGCCCAAGGTCGAAATTGCCATGGGCTACGAAGGCGTGTCCCCCACCGCCATTGAAGCCTTGGGCAAGAGCGGTATCAAGGCGCTGATCCACGGCGGTCCTGGTAACGGTTCCGTGGCCGACCGCATCGTGCCCTACCTGCAAAAAGTGCGCGCCGACGGTGCCATCGTGATCCGCAGCGCCCGCGTGCCCGACGGCTTTGTGCTGCGCAATGCCGAGCAACCTGATGATAAGTACGACTGGGTGGTGGCCCACGATCTGCGCCCCCAAAAGGCCCGCATCCTGGCCATGGTTGCCCTGACCAAGACCAGCGACACCAAGGAACTGCAGCGTATTTTTTGGGAGTATTGATCTCCAGTAATGGACAGGCGGTTTGCTAGCCTGTTCACTACATAAATAAGAGCTGCTAGCGCATGTGGAATATGCGCTAGTGGCCTTTTTTTTGTCCAAGTTCGGCTTGCTGGGAAGGGGTTGACTTGCCATCTCGCCAAGCCCTAACGCGGGCCCGGGCCTTTCTGGCCGTCCGCCGCCGATCGCGTTTGTGTTTGCGGTGTTGCCACACCATGATCCCTGCAGCCACGCTCGCAATCAACAGGACGCTGGCGATCAGATACGCCATAAACCAGCTGAAGTTGCTGCCTGCTTGTTCCATGGTGGCCCCTTTCTCCCTTGGCTTGATGTGAATAAATGTAACGATTGTGCGCCATGCCAAAGGCGAGCTGGTGTGCATTACGTGACATATTCCACAGCCCCGTAAAATCAAAGGTTAAATTGCCGCCCCCGGCGATCTCCCCTTTGCAGACCTCCATGAAGACATTCCAGCAAATTATTTTGACCCTGCAGTCCTATTGGGCTGAGCAAGGCTGTGCACTTCTACAGCCCTACGACATGGAAGTGGGCGCGGGTACTTCGCATACCGCTACATTTTTAAGAGCAATTGGTCCCGAGCCATGGAAAGCCGCCTACGTGCAGCCCAGCCGCCGCCCCAAGGACGGCCGCTATGGCGAGAACCCGAACCGCCTGCAGCACTACTACCAGTACCAGGTGGTTTTGAAGCCTGCCCCGGCCAACATTCTGGAGCTGTACCTTGGCTCGCTCGAAGCCCTGGGCTTTGACCTGAAAAAGAACGACATCCGCTTCGTCGAAGACGATTGGGAAAACCCCACCCTGGGCGCCTGGGGCCTGGGCTGGGAAGTCTGGCTCAACGGTATGGAAGTCACCCAGTTCACCTACTTCCAGCAGGTCGGCGGTATCGACTGCAAACCTGCCACCGGCGAAATCACCTACGGCCTGGAGCGCTTGGCCATGTACCTGCAAGGCGTGGACAACGTCTACAACCTGGTCTGGACCGATGGCCTGAGCTATGGCGACGTGTACAAGCAGAACGAGGTCGAGCAATCCACCTACAACTTCGAGCACAGCGACACTGACTTCCTGTTCACCGCCTTCACCGCCCACGAAAAGCAGGCCAAACACCTGATCACCGAGCAACTTGCGCTACCCGCCTACGAGCAGGTGCTGAAAGCCGCGCACAGCTTCAACCTGCTGGATGCACGCGGAGCCATCAGCGTCACCGAGCGCGCCGCCTACATGGGCCGCATCCGCAACCTGGCCCGCAGCGTGGCCCAAAGCTACCTCGACAGCCGCGCCCGCCTGGGCTTCCCCATGGCGCCCAAAGAATGGGCGGCTGAAGTGTTGGCCCAGATTGAAAAGAAAGCCGCCTGACTATGAGCGTTAAGAATTTACTGGTGGAGTTGTTTGTTGAAGAGCTACCACCCAAGGCTTTGAAGAAGCTGGGCGATGCCTTTGCTTCCATGCTGCTGGAGCAACTCAAGGCCCAGGGCCTGGCCACTGCCGAGTCGCAGCTCACCGCCTTTGCTTCGCCTCGCCGGTTGGCCGCGCACATCACCGCCGTAGCTCCCTTCGCCGCTGACAAGGCCGTTTCCGCCAAGCTGATGCCCGTGGCCGTAGGCCTGACCGCCGACGGAGCACCCACCCCCGCGCTGTTGAAAAAGTTGCAAGCCCTGGGTGCCGGGCCAGAAGCCGTGGCCGGTTTGAAGCGTGCCATGGACGGCAAGGCCGAAGCCCTGTTTTTTGAACGTACCGTGGCCGGTGCCCGCCTGCAAGAGGGCCTGCAAAAAGCCCTGCTGGAAGCGATTGCCAAGCTGCCCATCCCCAAGGTGATGACCTACCAACTCGCCAGCGGCTGCGCCCAGCCCGGCTGGACCAGCGTTAGCTTCGTGCGCCCCGCGCATGGCCTGGTGGCGCTGCACGGCAGTGACATCGTGCCCGTGGAGGCCCTGGGCCTGCAGTCTGGCAACACCACCCACGGCCACCGTTTTGAAGCCGCCGTGGAGCCGGTGGTGTTGAAAGATGCCGACAGCTACGCCGAAACCCTGGCCCGCGACGGTGCCGTCATCGCCAGCTTCGCCGACCGCCGCGCCGATATCGTTGCACAGCTCAATCAGGCTGCGGCGCAGATTGGTGGTGGGGTACGTGCTATCGAAGATGAAGCGCTGCTGGACGAAGTGACCGCTCTGGTGGAGCGCCCGAATGTGCTGGTTTGCAGCTTTGAAGAAGAATTCCTCGGCGTGCCCCAGGAATGCCTGATCTTGACCATGAAGGCCAACCAGAAGTACTTTCCACTGCTGGATGCCGTCGGCAAGCTGACCAACCAGTTCTTGATCGTCAGCAACATCAGCCCGGCGGATGCCAGCCAGGTCATCGGCGGCAACGAACGCGTGGTGCGCCCACGGTTGGCCGATGCCAAGTTCTTCTTTGACCAAGACCGTAAGAAGACGCTGGAGTCGCGGGTTGCCGGGCTGGACAAGGTGGTTTATCACAACCAACTCGGCTCGCAAGGTGAGCGCGTACTGCGTGTGCGCGCCATTGCCAAAGCCATCGCCCAGCAACTCGGCGGCGACGCGCTGGCCCAGCAGGCCGACCAAGCCGCCCAGTTGGCCAAGACCGATCTGGTCACCGACATGGTGGGCGAATTCCCCGAGCTGCAAGGCACCATGGGCCGCTACTACGCGCTGAACGACGGCCTGCATGCCGATGTGGCCGATGCCATCGAAGACCACTACAAACCCCGTTTTGCCGGTGACACCCTGCCGCGCAACCCCGTGGGCGTGGCCGTGGCGCTGGCCGACAAGCTGGAAACCCTGGTCGGCATGTTCGGCATTGGCAACCTGCCCACCGGCGACAAAGACCCGTTTGCGCTGCGCCGCCATGCGCTGGGGGTGATCCGCATGCTGGTGGAGAAGAACCTGCCGATGGACCTCCAAACGCTATTGGGCAGCGCGTTTTACGCACTCGATGACGAGGCGATACAGCGTGAGGTGTGGGACCGCCAGCAAGCCAAGGAGCTGGCGCACAAGCTGGTGGAGGCGAAAGGCGGCTTGATTGCCCACGGTGGCGGATTCTCCCGGCGTGTCTTCGATAAAGCCGCCGTCGAGAACTTGACCGGTTTTATCTACGACCGCCTGGGCGGCTCCCTGCGCGAAGAGGGCTACAGCGCCCAAGAGGTCGATGCCGTTCTGGCCCTGCGCCCGCAGCGCCTGGCCGAAGTGCCCAAGCGCCTGGCCGCCGTGCGCGCCTTTGCCGCTTTGCCCGAAGCTGCCGCGCTGGCCGCCGCCAACAAGCGCATCGGCAACATCCTCAAGAAGGCCGATGCCGTGGACCCGCACGCCAACCCGGCGCTGTTCCAAGAACCGGCAGAGGCAGCCTTGTTTGCCGCGATGCAGCAAGCCGCCCCCGTGGCGCAGGCACAGTTCGAAGCAGGTGACTACACTGCCAGCCTGCAATCCCTGGCCGCCCTGCGTGCGCCGGTGGATGCCTTCTTTGACGGCGTGATGGTGAATGCCGAAGCCATTGATGTCCGCCTGAACCGCCTGGGCCTGCTGCAAAGTCTGCACAACGCCATGAACCGCGTGGCCGACCTGTCCAAACTAGCCTGATCGGATCGATGCCATGAAACTCGCCATCCTCGACCGCGACGGCACCATCAATGTGGACAGTGACGAGTTCGTCAAGTCGCCGGAGGAATGGCTGCCGCTGCCCGGCGCGCTGGAGGCGATTGCCAAGCTCAACCATGCGGGCTGGCACGTGGTGGTGGCAACCAACCAGTCGGGTCTGGGGCGGGGGCTGTTTGACGTGGCGGCGCTGAACGCCATGCATGCCAAGATGTTCAAGCTGCTGGCCGCCGCCGGGGGCAAGATCGACGCGGTGTTCTTTTGCCCGCACGCCCCCGACGACGGCTGCCACTGCCGCAAGCCCGCACCGGGCCTGTTTGAGCAGATTGGTGAGCGTTTTGGCATCGACCTGCACGGCGTGCCGACGGTGGGCGACAGTCTGCGCGACCTGCAGGCCGGGGTGGCGGTGGGCTGCGAGCCGCACGTGGTGCTGACCGGCAAGGCCGCACGGTTTCGCGGGCTGGGTGTGCTGCCTGCAGAGTTTCCGGTGGGCACCTGGGTGCACCAGGACCTGCTGGCGTTTGCCACCTTTCTTATCCAACGCGAGCTGGCTGCCAAAACGGCTGCGGCCTGATACTCTTAAATTTATAGCTGCTCGTGCACGTCGCACCTGCGCTAGATGCCTAAAAGAATTTAAAAATGCCTTTGATCCGCTCCGTTCTGCACATGCTGTTTTTGGCGGTCACCGTCATCCCCTGGGCCTCGGCCGTGTTCGTGATCCGGCTGTTTGCCGGGCCGACGGCGGTGTACTGGGCCTGCGCGCGCTGGCTGAAGCTGGCGGTAGACAGCGGCACGGCGATCTTGGGCATCCAGAACCGCATCACCGGCATGGAAAACCTGCCTACCGGCCCGCTGGATTCGGTGGTGCTGCTGGTCAAGCACCAGTCCACCTGGGAGGCCTTGCTGATGCCCGCCATCATGCCGCGCCCGCTGGCCTATGTGTTCAAGAAAGAGCTGCTGTACGTGCCGTTTTTCGGCTGGGCAATGGCCTGCATGGACATGATCCACATCGACCGCAGCCAGACCTCGGCGGCGTACAAAAAGATGGTGGCATCGGGCAAGCGGCTGGTGGCGCAGGGCAACTGGATCATCATGTTCCCCGAGGGCACGCGTATCGACCGCGGCCAGGTGGGCGAGTACAAGGCGGGTGGCACGCGGCTAGCCATCCAGTGCGGCGTGCCGGTGATCCCCATCGCCGTAACGTCCGCCAAATGCTGGCCGCGCAAGGCTTTTATCAAGAAGCCGGGGATTGTGGATATTTCTATCGGTAAGCCCATTCCCAGTGTGGGCCGCCGCCCGGACGAGCTGATGGCCGAGGTGCAGGCCTGGATTGAAGCCGAGATGCGCCGCCTAGACCCCGAGGCTTACCGCTGATACGTCTTTACACGTTCTTCGATCGATAACATCCCCCATTTGGAGGGTAGATCGATTTGATGCCGTGTTCGGGCGGTCTAAAATCTTCGCTCGTTGGTGGCTTCTTCCCACCGTCTGTTGTGCTGGCACGGACTTGCTCCCTGCCTCTAACCCATCCCAACCATTCCGACGTATGAAAAAGCTTTCTTTGATCGCCGTAGCCTTGCTTTTGGCGGCGTGTAACACCGTTCCCAACTCTGGCGATGCCAATAGCAAAGCCGCGGAGACCGCTGCGGCGGCCAACGCAGCGGCCGCGGCCGAAGCCCCTGCGGAGCCTGCCGCCCCCAAGGTGGTTATGGTGTCCGATGTGGAACTCAAAAGCCTGGCAGTGCAGATGCAGACCCGCCTGGATGCCAGCAACCCGCTAGGCCCGCGTGACCGCTACGTGCTGCGCCTGGCGCGCCTGACCGCCAAGCTCAAGACGGAAGACGGCCTGAACCTGAACTTCAAACCCTACCGCAACCCCAGCCTGGATGCGACCACCTCGCCCGATGGCTCCATCCGCGTCTACAGCGGCTTGATGGACACGCTGAACGATCCTGAACTGCTGGCCATGATGGGCCGCGAAATCAGTTTTGTGCAGAACGGCTCCGCCATGACCCGTTTGCGTGCAGCCTACCAGGCGTTTGACGGTGCGAAGACGGTCACCACCTTCAGCAGTGCGCTAGACAATCTGTCCGATGCAGATTTGCAAGCGATTGGCGAACAGGTGGAAAACAACGCATTCACCGAAGGCGCTGAACTGGAAGCCGATGACTACAGCCTGGTATTTTTGAAGCAGAACCACCGGGACCCTCGGTCGTTAGAGCGCGCGTTCCGCAAACTCGCGGTCAAGAGCCAGCGCGACAAGTCGGCCGCCCTCCTATACCCCGATGCCAAGAGCCGTGCAGACCGCGTGCGTGATTTGTTGGCTGTCAAAAAGTAAGCATCTGCCCGCCCGATGCGCATAAAAAAAGCAGCCTAGGCTGCTTTTTTTGTTTACCGGGTACTTTTAAAAGCTGCTCCATTCGCCACCGCCATCCGACAGGGTGGCCTTGGCAGGCTGCCGTGCTGTGGGTGCGATGGCCTTGGCTTGGGCCGTGAGGCTTTTGGGCTTGACAGCCTGGGCGATGGCTTTGCTGGCCGGCTGGGCGCGTGGAGGAGCACTGGCGACGCGGGGTACCGCTGATGCACCCCGCACTAGGCTTGTGTCGTGCGGCAGCTTGAAGACAGCTACCGTGTCTACCAACTCATCGGCTTGGGTGCGCAGGCTGCTGGCGGCGGCGGCCATTTCTTCGACCAGCGCCGCATTTTGTTGCGTCGCCTGGTCCATCTGCGTGACGGCCTCACCCACTTGCGAGACGCCCGAGCTCTGCTCGGAACTGGCGGCACTGATTTCACCCATGATGTCCGTGACCCGGCGGATGGAGCCCACCACCTCGCTCATGGTGACTCCAGCTTGGTCCACCAAGCTGGAGCCCTGCTCCACCCGCTGCACGCTGGCGCCAATTAGGTCCTTGATCTCTTTGGCGGCCTGTGCCGAGCGTCCTGCCAGGCTGCGCACCTCGCTAGCCACCACGGCAAAGCCTCGACCTTGCTCGCCCGCCCGGGCGGCTTCCACGGCGGCATTCAAGGCCAGGATATTCGTCTGGAAGGCGATGCCGTCGATCACGCTGATGATGTCGGCAATCTTTTTGGAGCTGTCGTTGATACCCTTCATTGTCTCTACCACTTGGGCCACGACCTGACCCCCCTTGACGGCCACCGTGCTGGCGTTTTGGGCCAGCTGGTTGGCCTGGCGGGCGTTGTCGGCGTTTTGTTTGACGGTGGAGCTGAGTTCTTCCATCGAAGCTGCTGTTTGCTCCAGCGCGCTGGCCTGCTGCTCGGTGCGGGAGCTCAGGTCGTTATTGCCCTGGGCAATCTGCGCGCTGGCGGTGGCCACGCCTTCGGCATTGCTGCGCACGCTGCCAACGGTGCGGATCAGCGCGTCCTGCATGGTTTTGACGGCAGCCATCATGCTGCTGTGGTCGTTGAGGCGCAAGGCCACCGGTGTGCTGAGGTCGCCGTCGGCCACGCGCTGCACGGCTTCACTCACTTGCGCAGGCTCGGCACCCAAAGCCTTGCCCAGGCTGCGTGTGATGGTCCAACCCAGCAGGCCGCCGACGGCGGCCATTGCAATGGCCATGATGCCCATCAACACGGCATAGAAAGCGGCACTCTCTGCGGACGCGGTAGCCAGGTTTTTCCCCAGAGCGGTTTGCAGTGAAGTCGAGTCATCGACTGCTTTGAAAAGCAGCTTCTGCCTCTCCCGCACCGTGCCTAGCAGCAGGTCGCCTGCCTCTTGGGCTTTGTCTTCCATCGCCATCGCCACCACCTGGTCAACGGCTTGGTTGTAGGGGCCCATGGTGTCGTTGATGGTTTTGAACAGCGCACGTGCGTCTGGTTGGACCAAGGTGATGTCCAGGGTTTTAAACAGGTCCACGTTGCGGCCTAAGGCGTCTTGTATGCTTTTTTTCTCAGCCGCACGGAACGCAGGGTCTGCCTTGATGACGATATTGCGTACCGAGCGGGCGACGATGTTGAGGTTGTCTTTCACGTCGGTCAACTGGTCCACTTTGACCATGCGGTCATAGGCCACCTCATCCAGCGCCCCCGCC
Organism: Rhodoferax sp.; assembly: GCF_039922535.1. GTDB lineage: Bacteria > Pseudomonadota > Gammaproteobacteria > Burkholderiales > Burkholderiaceae_C > Rhodoferax_B. Next base: position 19,067 of record NZ_JBDTEM010000203.1, read on the forward strand.
ATTTTTTGCATCTTTAATCCGCCGATAACGGCAATGCTGATGCCGAGCGCGACCGCTATGCCGAAACCTAGCGTAAGGCGGGTACTTACTTTCAGACTGTCGAGTGCCATGGAGGTTTCTCTGGTGGTAGATTGAACGTGAAATTACTTTCATGGCCCGGGGTGCTCTGCACCCGAGTCCATGAAAGTCAGTCTTGCATTGTTACTGGATGTACTCGCCTGTCAAGCCGGTGCAGGCAGCCAGTTAAACTGCCCAGCCATGCACCGTTTACTGCAGTTCACACTGGATCTATTTGCGCCTGCGCCGGTCGCTGCACCGTCTTTGAATAAGCAGGGAAAAAGGTCGCTAGCGCAGGTGGAGTATGCACAAGAAGCTCCTGAGTTGATAGCAAATGCACTGCCAGACCAGATGGACGGCAGTGGCGTGGTGGTGAATCCGTTTCGCCACCCCCGCGCAACGCGGGAGGTGCGTTTGGGCACCACCATGGTGGGGTATGAGTTCCAGCGGGCCAAGCGGCGCAGCATTGGTTTTGTGGTCGGGCCGTTGGGCTTGGTGGTGCGTGCGCCGAAATGGGTGCCGCTGGCCGAGGTGGATGCTGCCGTGCGCAGCAAGGGTGGATGGATCGTGCAAAAGCTCGGCCAGTCCCAGGAGCGCTTGGCGCAGCAACAGGCAACGCGTGTGGCCTGGCAGAACGGAGCCGCTTTTCCCTACCTGGGCCAGCCGTTGAGCCTGGTGCTGGAGCCCGCGCTGCACCGGGCGCACAAAGGTGCGCTGCTGATCGACAACAGCTTGCGCCTGGGTCTGCCGCTGGATGCCGTGCCTGCCCAGATCCGTGCTGCCGTACACAAATGGCTGTTGCTACAGGCGCGTGCGCTGTTTACCGAGCGCCTGAACCACTTTGCGCCGCAGCTGGACGTGCAGTGGAAACGCCTGGCCTTGTCCAACGCCGTCACCCGTTGGGGCAGCGCCAGCAGCATAGGCTCGATCCGCCTGAACTGGCGGCTGCTACACCACCGCATGGAGGTGGTTGACTACGTGGTGGTGCATGAGCTAAGCCACCTGCGCTACATGGACCACAGTGCCCAGTTCTGGGATACGGTGGCTTCCATCTTGCCCGGTTATGCGCCGCTGCGCGCCGAATTGCGTAGCGTGGTCGTGCCCAAGTGGGATGACGTTTAAGGGCGAGATTTAAGCGCTGACCGGTACCGCTTCGCTGGGCTCCAGCAGCGCGCTTGTCGGGTAGACCAGCGCCGTCGGGCTGAACCGGTAGACGCCATCCGTGCCGCGTGCGCGCTGCAAATAGCCATCTACCCACAGCTTGTGCAGGTGCGCCACTGCCTCACCCATAGCGAAGGTAATCTGGTGCAGGTCTAGCTGGCGGGTGAACAGCACCGGCAGGATGTCGCTGGCACTGCACGGCTGCTGCTGGGCGAACGCCATCACCCGGGCCAAGTGGTCGCGGTGGTGGTCGTGCAACTGCTGGATGCGCGTGTGCAGGCCCTGGAAAGGCTTGCCGTGGGCGGGCAGGGTCAGGGTGTCCGGGTGCAGCAGCGCGAACTTGTCGATTGACTCCAGAAACTGCTGCAGCGGGTTGCTTTCGGGTTCCACATCAAACACGCTGACGTTGGTGGAAATACGCGGCAGCATCATGTCGCCGCCTATCAGCACCTGGGTTGCGTCGCAGTACAGCGCAATGTGCTCCGGCGCATGCCCGTAGCCGCTGATGCAGCGCCAGTCGCGTCCGCCGATGCGCAGGGTCTGACCGTCTTGCATGCGCACAAAGCTGGGCGGCAGAGCGGGCACCATGGCCGAAAAATAGCCGCTGCGGGCGCGGATTTTGGCGACCGATTCCGGGTCGATCAGGCCATGCTTCTGGAAGAATTCTGCCGCGCCCGGCCCGCCGTTGCCGCTGGAGTGGAGGATGTTGTGCTGGGCTACAAAGTAGTCCGTAGCGCTGATCCACAAAGGCGCGTTCCAGCGCGCGCACAGCCAAGAGGCCAGGCCGATGTGGTCCGGGTGCATATGGGTCACGATGACACGCAGGATGGGCAGGCCGCCCAGTTGGGTGGCAAAAATCGCCTCCCACTGCGCGCGCGATGCATCGGCGCTGATGCAACAGTCCACTATGCTCCAACCCCGCTGGCCGTCGATCTCGTCTTCGAGCAACCACAGGTTAATGTGGTTCAGCGCAAACGGCAGCGCCATGCGGATCCAGCGCACGCCGGGCGCTACGCCGATGGTTTCGCCCTGTGCGGGCAAGGTCTCGCCCAGGGGGTAATGCAATTGTTGTTCGAGTAGATTCATGGTGCGAGCGAGGCCAGGTGCCAAGGGGTTGGAGATGGTGAATTTTGACAGCCTGGTCCGACCGGGTTTCATCCAGCGCGCGGAGGCCTGAAACGATAATGCCCCATGTTTCGCAAACGTCTTACTGTTGCCTTGGGGATTTTGGCCTGCGCCGCGCTGCTGCAGGGGGGTGTTTCTTGGTGGGCGCTGCAGGCGGCAGGTGAGAAGGTCTACCGTGGCCGTGTTGCCACTGATGTACTCGCCGGTTTTCTGGAGCTGTACAGTACCAAGCAGCGGCTGCGGGCCTGGCTCTCGCAATCATTGCTGGGTGCGCCGGTGGCCCCGCAATTGCGCGAAGAGCTACAAAAAGAGATGGCTACCACGCTGGCCCGTCTGGATACCATGGCCATACTGGCGGCCCAGCTCGATGGCGACAAGGGTGCACTGCAGGCCGAACACCACCATCGGCAGGAAGACCTGGTGGTGTTGCACCAGAGCCTGCACGAACTGCGCATCGCCATGGCCAGCGTGCAACCCCAACCGCCGAACGACAGCTTGGTGGCGTTGTGGTCGGAGATCACCCGTGTATTCGATGTGTCCCAGGGCCGCGATCTGCGCTCGCTGTTGACGGTGTGCTGCAGCCCACGGTGTCCAACAAGTCGCGCACTACGCCCGCCGAGATCAACGACTACTTTGTCCATTTTCTGACGAATGGACCCCAGGGCGCGATCGACAAACGCGTCATCCGCATCGGCTGTAATGTGGCGCAGGACATTGGCACCTACACCGTTACTTTCAAGGATGGCAAGAAAGTGAATGCCCGCTACACCTATGTGTACGAGTACACCCAAGGCCAGTGGCTGATCGCCAACCACCACTCTTCCGCCATGCCAGAAAAGTCTTAAGAGCGGTCTATTGGGGCCCAAGCAGCGGCTCTGCGGGTTGGCTCGGATTCGGGTGCTTTGTTCGCCGTCTTGCGTGGCTCGACAGAGCCCATGCACGGGAACCAACAACCAACCCATCCGGATGACACCCCAATGCGGACTTAAAGGGATTGCGACAGGTTTAAACGGCACACCTATTTGGCATCAACCGGATAGACTAAACGTTCAAACAATTCGTATTATTTGGAGACAAGCATGGCCCTCAAGTCTTTCACTGCGACACGTCGTTCATTGGTGCTAGGTATGGGAGGGGCCGCTTGCCTTCTGTCAGCACCTTTGGCCTACGCGCAACAAGTTTTCATTAACGTGCTAACCGGTGGGCAAAGTGGCATTTACTACCCCCTGGGCGTGGCCTTAAGCCAGATCTACGGCAAGGTACTGCCTAATGCCAAGATATCTGTACAAGCGACCAAGGCATCGGCAGAAAATCTGAACCTCTTGCAACAAGGTCGCGGAGAAGTGGCTTTTGCACTCGCTGACTCGGTGTCAGACGCGTGGAAAGGCGACGAGGAAGCTGGCTTCAAAGCACCACTGAAAAAAATCCGCGCTATCGCCGGCCTGTACTCTAACTACATCCAGATCATCGCCAACGCCGAATCGGGTATCAAGTCAATTGCCGACTTGAAGGGCAAACGCATTTCGGTTGGCGCACCCAAATCCGGAACAGAACTCAACGCGCGCGCGATCCTGAAAGCGGCGGGGCTTAGTTATAAAGACTTCTCCAAAGTGGAGTACCTGGGCTTTGGGGAGTCGGTAGAGTTGATGAAAAACCGCCAGCTGGATGTGACTTTGCAGTCGGTTGGACTGGGGGCTGCGTCCATTCGCGACCTGGCCGTATCCATTGACATCGTCGTCGTGGCGGTACCTGCCGATGTCGTAGCCAAGGTAGGCGACCCTGCCTATGAAGCGGCCAGTATTCCCGCCAATACCTATAACGGGCAAAAAGTCGCCATTCCTACGGTCGCCATCAAGAACATTCTGGTGACACATGAAGGCGTAGCAACCGACACGGTGTATGCCATGACCAAATCGATGTTTGACAACCTCGATGGCATGGTGGCCGCGCACACGGCAGCCAAGGCCATTGTGAAAAAGGATGCGGCCATGGGTCTGCCCATTCCCCTGCACCCCGGTGCCGAAAAGTACTACCGTGAAGCTGGTTTGTTGAAGTAAAAACTATTGAAGACACGCCATGAGTCTTAGTGTCCCACCTGCCGCGCCAGCGGCGCAGGCCGATGTCATTGACGTGGATGCCTTGCTAGACCACAAACCGCCCGCAGATGCTGGGTCTGACTTCGAAGAGCACGGCAGAAAGCGCTCGCTGCAGGGCTTTTCCGCGCATGTATTGATGCTGTGCGCGCTGCTGTTTTCCATCTACCAATTGGTGATTGCGGCAGATTTGGTGTCACTGTCCAGTCTGCCCATTCGTTCGCTGCACGTTGGGTTTTTGTCGCTGCTGACGTTTATTCTTTATCCCGCATTCAAGCAGGGCAGCTTGTCGACCGTGGCCTGGTACGACTGGATACTGGGCTTTGGCGGATTTGCCATTGGTTTTTATCACTTGATTTTTGAAGCATCGGTGATTCAAAACAGTGGAGATCCGACGCAGTTTGAGCTTGTGATTGGTACCGCCATGGTGGTGCTTATTTTTGAAGGCACACGCCGTGTGATGGGTTGGGCGCTACCCATCGTCAGCGGGCTGTTCCTGGCATACGGTCTGTTGGGCCAGTACCTGCCCGGTGACTTTGCCCACCGTGGCTACGAGTACAGCGCCATCGTGAACCAGCTCTATTTGGGCACCGACGGTATCTACGGGCTACCTACGCTCGTTTCTGCGACCTACATCTTCTTGTTCATCTTGTTTGGTTCGTTTCTGGAGCACGCAGGAATGATCCGTTTGTTCAACGCGATTGCCTTGGGTTTCGTTGGGCACGCCAAAGGTGGTCCGGCTAAAGTGGCGGTGCTGTCTTCTGGGTTTATGGGCATGATTTCCGGGTCTGGTGTGGCCAACGTGTTGACCGTGGGGCAATTCACCATTCCGTTGATGAAGCGCTTTGGGTACAACGCGGTATTTGCCGGTGCGGTAGAGGCAACCGCCTCTATGGGAGGGCAGATCATGCCGCCGGTGATGGGTGCTGTGGCCTTCATCATGGCGGAAACTTTGAACCTGCCTTACTCGGAAATTGTGAAGGCCGCCATCATCCCCGCGCTGCTGTACTACTTCACCGCCTTCACGATGGTGCACTTGGAAGCCGGCCGTGCCAAGCTGCTGGGCCTGCCCAAAGCGCAGTGCCCCAACCCCTGGCAACATATCCGTGAAAACTGGCACCTGATGGTGCCGTTGGCTGTTTTGGTGTTCATGCTGTTCCACGGCTTTACCCCCAAGTTTGCCGGCATGATGGGCTTGTGCATGACCGCCATGTTGATTTTGGGCGCTGCACTGGCTGCACGCATTAGTTTCAAGGCATTTCGGTACGTGCTGTGGTTGGGGATAGGCCTTGGCGCGTCTACCTTCATGAAATGGGGTATTCAGCCCGTGTTGGCTGTGATTGCACTGATGGTGCTTGCCTGCCTGTTCATTCAAGGTGGAAGGAAAACCCTGCGCACGCTGCTGGCAGGCCTGACCGATGGTGCCAAACAAGCCGTGCCTGTGGGCCTGGCCTGTGCCATTGTGGGGGTGATTATTGGCGTGTTGTCGCTGACCGGCGCGGCAACCAACTTCGCCGGTTTGGTACTCAAGATTGGCGAGAGCAGTATCTTTTTATCTTTGATACTGACCATGCTGGTGTGCTTGGTGCTGGGCATGGGCATACCCACCATTCCCAACTACATCATCACCAGCGCGATTGCGGCACCGGCACTTTTGAAACTGGGCGTACCGCTCTTGGTATCGCATATGTTTGTGTTTTATTTTGGCATCATGGCGGATTTGACGCCTCCCGTGGCCCTGGCTGCGTTTGCAGCGGCATCGATTGCCAAAGCTTCACCCATGAAGATTGGTGTCAAAGCGACCCAAATTGCGGTCGCAGGCTTTGTGATCCCCTTTATGGCGGTGTATGACAACGCGCTCATGCTGCAAGGCCACTGGACCTATGTCGGGGTTGCGTACGTGGTCTTCAAATGCCTATTGGCTATCGTGTTGTGGGGTGGTCTGGTGGTTGGCCATTTGTTTATGGACCTGGGTGTTGCGAAGCGGGTGGGCTGTGGCTTGACCGCCACCATGTTGGTTTCCGCTTTCCCATTGACCGACGAAATCGGTTTTGCCATGTCGGCGGCAATGGGCGTATGGGTATGGATGAGTTTCCGCAAAACACCCACGCAGGCCACTGCTTAGACCGCGCATTCCCATGTCTTGGTTATTTGCGCTGTGTCTGGCGGCAGGGAATGCACATGCAGAAATTCCCGTGCACCAGTTCACGCTCCGTTGGCAGCACTCGATTGAAAAGATCGATTGGGAAGAAGATTATGTGGTTGCGGGCAACTGGCTGTTTCTTGAAAGTGCCCGGGTGCGCGGGTCAGGTGCCGGCATGGAGCCGCCAGCGGGTTCTTATTATTCAAAAGGAGTATGGCGTTACCGTCCAGCACCGGACATGCGCTGGAGCCAAAGTTTGCTGCTCACACGCTCGGAGTTTGCACGGGACTACGACATCTGCATCCAGGGAAGATGCCGGCCTATGGCGGACTGGATTCCCATCGCTTCAGGTAATACGACCCTAACCCCGTGCAAAGTTGCCTCGAATGCAGGTCAATCCGAGCGCTAGCGCCTTGGGTCTTGTCCCTGTTAACGGCCCTGTATGAGTACAGCAAAGGCCAGTGGCTGATCGCCAACCACCTCTCTTTCGCCATGCCGGAAAAGAGGTAACTGCAGCAGACCCGAAAGGGCTTGGCTGCAGCTTGCTGCTGCCAGGTAATCAACTAACGGCAAAATACGGCCCTATGACCCATTCTGTTCCTGATATTTTTGCCAATAACCGCGCCTGGGCTGCCCAGATGGAGCGCCAGCGGCCCGGTTTCTTTACCGAACTCACCCGCCAGCAAAAGCCCAAGTACATGTGGATAGGCTGCTCCGACAGCCGAGTGCCCGCCAACGAGATCATGGGGCTTGACCCGGGCGAGGTGTTTGTGCACCGCAACGTGGCCAATGTGGTGGTGCACTCCGACCTGAATGCGCTCTCCACCGTGCAGTTTGCGGTGGACGTGATCAAGGTCCAGAACATCACCGTGGTGGGGCACTACGGTTGCTCGGGCGTGGCGGCGGCGCTGTCGGGTCAGCGTGTCGGCCTGGCCGATAACTGGTTGCGCCACATCCAGGATGTACGCGACCGCCATTGGCATTTGATCGATGCCATTCCCGAAGCCCACCGCCACGATGCGCTGGTGGAGCTGAACGTGATCGAGCAGGTGGTGAACGTGTGCCAAAGCACGGTCATGGTGGATGCCTGGGCGCGCGGCCAGACCGTCACCGTGCACGGCTGGGTCTACGGCATCCACGACGGCCTGCTGCAAAACCTGCACATCACCGTGAATGGCGTGGAAGCGCTGGAGGCCGCGTACAAGGCGGCGATTGAAGGTGTTTCGCGCTCTGAGCGCAATTAGATTCTGCGTGAGTAGCTATTGAAAATATAGCGCACTATGTTTCCCCAGCGCCTGGACTCTCTGCTCGCCTACGACATCGCCAAGGCCATGGTGGATGGCTTCAACCGGCATTACCGCTTGTTCCGCAGCGAGTCGGCCCGGGCCAAGCACCGGTTTGAAACGGCAGACTGGCATGGCCAGCAGCGGGCGCAGCGCGAGCGTATCGAGTTTTATGACCTGCGGGTGCGCGAATGCTCGACCCGGCTGGAGCGCGAATTCAAGGCGGGCGACCAGGGCATGGATGTGTGGCAACAAGTCAAGCTGCACTACATCGGCCTGCTGGTAGAGCACCGCCAGCCCGAGCTGGCCGAGACCTTCTTCAACTCGGTCACCACCAAGATGCTGCACCGCAGCTACTTCCAGAACGACTTCATCTTCGTGCGCCCTGCGGTGAGCACCGAGTACCTGGAAGCCGCCGAGCCGCGCCCCACTTACCGCGCTTACTACCCCACGCGCGCCACCCTGGGCGCGGTGCTGTTGCAGATGGTGCAAGACTTTGACCTGCAGCGCGCGTTTGGTGACTTGGAGCGCGACATCGCCTATGTGGAGGCGGCGGTGCGCCAACAACTGGGCGAGGTCACGCTGCGGGCCAACTTCCAGATCCAGGTGCTTACCAGTCTGTTCTTTCGCAACAAGGGCGCGTACATCTGCGGCAAGGTGATCAACGGCTTCCAGGAGCACCCGTTTGCCCTGCCTATCCTCCACGTCCAATTGCACTACGCCGAGTCCAAGCTGGTGATCGATGCCGCCTTGTTTGGCGAGGATGACATGCTGCTGCTGTTCAGCTTTGCGCGCGCCTACTTCATGGTGGACATGGAAATTCCCAGCGCCTACGTTCAGTTTCTGCGCAGCATGATGCCGCGCAAGCCGCGCAATGAAATCTACAACGCCCTGGGCCTGGCCAAGCAGGGAAAAACCCTGTTTTACCGGGATCTGCTGCAGCACCAGCGCCATTCCACCGACCAGTTCCGCATTGCGCCGGGCATCAAGGGCATGGTGATGCTGGTGTTCGACATGCCGTCCTTCCCCTACGTTTTCAAGGTCATCAAAGACTTTTACCCGCCGCAAAAAGACACCAGCCGCGAACAGGTCAAGGCCAAGTATTTGCTGGTCAAGCAGCACGACCGCGTGGGCCGCATGGCCGACACGCTGGAGTACAGCGAGGTGGCTTTCCCGCGTGCCCGCTTCAGCGACGAGGTCATTGCCGAGCTGCAGAAGTTCGCCCCCAGCCAGCTGGAAATCAGCGACCGGGACGGTGATGGGCAGATGGAAGTGGTGATCAAGCACGTCTACATCGAGCGCCGCATGATCCCGCTCAACATCTACCTGCAAGAGGCCTTTGACGCGGGCCCGGATGACCGCCGCGCCCGTGCCCAGATCGAGCGCGTCGTCATCGAATACGGCAACGCTATCAAGGACCTGGTGGCCGCCAATATCTTCCCCGGCGACATGCTGTGGAAAAACTTTGGCGTGACGCGCCACGGCAAGGTGGTGTTCTACGACTACGACGAGATCGAATATCTCACCGACTGCAACTTCCGCACCGTGCCCCAGCCACGCAATGAAGAGGAAGAGATGAGCGGCGAGATTTGGTACCGGGTGGGCTCCAAGGACGTGTTTCCCGAAACCTTTGCCCCGTTTCTGCTGGGCAACCCGTTGGTACGGGAGGCCTTCATGCGCCACCACGCCGATCTGTTGGATGCGCGCTTTTGGCAGGTGCACAAGGAGCGCATCCAGGCAGGCTACGTGTTTGATGTGTTCCCGTACGAGCAGGACAAAAGGTTTCCTTCGCACAACTGATCGCGTACACTGCGACCCGCCCGGGGTGCGCAGTGTTGCGCTGAGATGGAATCCAA
>NZ_JBDTEM010000204.1:0-6170 GCF_039922535.1 Rhodoferax sp.
GGGTGGGGACGGGGTTAGTGAAAACCCCGTATTAGAACGCAGCGCCCTCTACCGGTTTACGCTGCCCGTGCCAGCAGGCTGCGGTGCCCTTCGGTGGCCAGCACCTGCTGGGCGTTCAGGCTGCGGATGGAGATGCTGGCATCTTGCGGAATGCCGCCGGACAGCTGCAGCGCCATGTAGCGGCCACAGCAGACCCGCAGAAAAGACGCAAAGTTGTCCACTGCGCCGCGCGAGGCCACCAGCTCGTCGTACAGCTTGGCGCAGAGCTGGGGCACGCCCATGCTGTCGCGTTGGGCGATCTCGGCCAGCACCTGCCAAAACAGGTTCTCTAGCTTGATGCTGGTTGCCACGCCGTGCAGCCGCACCGAGCGGGCGCGGCTGTCGTACAGGGTGGGGTCGGCGCTGATGAATACTTGGCACATGGCTATTTCCGGTGGGGACCAAGCCGCATCATCCATTGGTGCGCCACCCGTGTCAAAGGCTGATTAAAGGCTGATTTTTGTGCCCAGCAGCGTCAAAAACTGCGCAATCCAGGCCGGGTGGGCGGGCCAGGCGGGGGCGCTGACCAGGTTGCCCTCGGTGATGGCCGCGTCGATGGCGATCTCGGCATAGGTGCCGCCCGCAATCTCCACTTCCATGCGGCAGGCCGGGTAGGCCGAGCAGGTGCGGCCCTTGAGCACACCGGCCCCGGCCAGCAACTGCGCACCGTGGCACACGGCGGCTACGGGCTTGTTGGCCTCAAAAAAATGCTTCACCGCTGACACCACCGCCGGGTAGGTGCGCAGGTACTCGGGGCCCCGGCCACCGGGAATCACCAGCGCGTCGTAACTGCTGACATCCAGACCGGCGAAGGTGGCGTTCAGGGTGAAGTTGTGGCCCGGCTTTTCGCTGTAGGTCTGCGCGCCTTCGAAGTCGTGGATGGCGGTTTTGATGTGGTCCCCGGCCTTTTTGTCGGGGCAGACCGCGTGCACCGTGTGGCCCACCGCCAGCAGCGCCTGGAACGGCACCATGGTCTCGTAGTCCTCGCAGTAGTCGCCGCAAATCATCAGGATTTTTTTCGCTGCCATGGTGTGTCTCCTCAAGGGTGGTTGGGGGTTAATTGTTGGGCTGTGGAGGCGGGGGTGGGTGTTAGCGGGTTACTACATGGGACGGAGTGTGAAGGGGATTGGCCTGCAGTTAATCTGCAAGGATGCCTCCACCGACATCGATCCATCATCATTTCTGAGAAAGGTAAGTCATTCGATGACTAGCATGCCGATCCGAATGCTGCGGCGTTTATAGAATATTTTTATGCCTGTATATTTACCCAGATACGTTACCGAAAAGCCAACGTACTAGCCAGTTCCAGGAAGTTCGCATGACCGACATAGAACTCAGCCACTTTTTCATCCCGCAGGTTTTGCGGTCTACATTACTTAGGGCTCACGATGGACAAGAGCGAGCATTGCAAGGAGGTCTACGCCCATCACGGGCTAGCCATGTACCGGGCGCAGTGCGTCGAGCAATCCATCGTTCAGCTGCTTATCTACTTCGACTTCTTCGCGAAGAAGGTTCCGCTTTTCAAGTCCGTAGAGCAGTGGAAGCAAGACTTCGATAACTTCGATCAAGTTATGTCAGCGAAGACCATGGGTCAACTCGTGAAGAAGCTAGTTGACCTAGGCGCTGTCGATCCGACTATTGAGACTTTGCTCCGAGAAGGCCTGAAAGCACGTAATTACTTAGCTCACAGGTTCTTTGTAGATCACGCGCTGAACTTCCTGAGCGAGGAGGGCAGGAACAAGATGATTGTGGAGGCGGAAGAAAATTGCAAGCTCTTCAACGAAATCGAAGAGATGCTGAACCCGATCACACACGCCCTGAGCGAGAAATACGGCATCACGCAGGAACAGCTGAAGGAAATCGAGCAGATGCTGTTTAAGAAGGCTGGTGGTGATCTTGATCCGCCTTAACAGGTCTTTCAACACGGACACGCAGTGGCATTGCGCCGCAATGCCTCTGCGTGTCCGGAAACTCCAACGTTAGGCACCATAAAACACTCATGACACAACCTACTCAGAGCCAAGCAGTCGAGTTGCTCCTCTTAGAACTTGAGGCGGATGTGGAGCGCATGCGGAAAATTCTGAGTGAGGTTGTTACTCCAACCGGAAGTACGATGTTCCCGCTCGACTTTCTTGCATTCGCAGCCGCCAAGCGCCATGCTAGTACAACAAGTGCCTTCGTCGCCATGGTGAGATCGTGGAACATGGTTATCGCTCGTGCGCTTCTCCGAATGCACATCGATACCTCGCTCCGCTTCTCGGCAGCCTGGCATGTGGCAAAGCCTCACGCTTTTGCTTTGAGCGTTCTCAAAGGCGAGCGAATCGACAAGATGAAGAGCCGGACGGGCGCGCGACTGACGGATGCGTATTTAGTCCAATTGCACAAAGAAAAGCACCCTTGGTTGCCCGCTGTGTATGAGCATCTATCTGGATATGTACACTTTTCAGGTGCTCACATCTCGGATGCAATTCAGTCGGTTGGTAACGAAGAGGACCGCACGGTCGAGTTCCTAGTCTCGGACCAAGATCTAAAGTTTCCAGAGTTCAGTTGGACTGAAATCTTGGAATGCTTTCGCGAAGCAACATCTATCCTAGGAACATTTCTGCAAGGTTGGGGGGCGACCAAGAAGTTGTCCGATGAGCAACTTGAGGCGTAGCGCGGTGGCGCCTAATCAGTCGCTCAAACTGCCTCGCATTGGCAAGCCGCCGATTACGGCTCAGCTTCAACGTAACGTAGCCCCGCTCTCACCGGCAACCCAACCAGCCCCCGATAAGCCGGGTTATCCACCCATTGCACCGCCTTGTCGGCCAATCGCAAGCTCGGAAACCGCTGCAACACCAGCCGGAAAGTAATCTCCGCCTCCACCCGCGTCAGCATCGCGCCGATGCACACATGGGCGCCGGAGCCAAAAGAGATAGACCCCCCATCCCGCCCCTCCACATCCAGCCGATCCGGCTCCGCATGCCGTGCCGGGTCGCGGTTGGCCGAGCCAATCAACGGCACGACCAAGTCCCCCCGGCGCAGCGTCTGCCCATGCAGTTCCACATCAGCCGCCACGCGCCGTCCCGTGTATTGCACCGGGCTGTCAAACCGCAGCAGCTCGCGCACGGCGCTGGGGATGAGGGCGGGGTTTTGCTGCAGGCGCTGCCACTGGTCGGGGTGGCTCAGCAGTGCGTACAGGCCGTTGCCCAGCAGGTTGCGGGTGGTTTCATGCCCGGCAAACAGCAGCATGGCGCACTGGGCCAGCAGCTCGGCGTGGTTGAGCAACGCGCCATCGGCTTCGGCCTGCAGCAGGCGGCTGACCAGGTCGTCACCCGGGTTTTTGCGCCGCTCGGACAGCAACTGTTCGAAATAGCGGCCCATGGCCAGCAGGCTGGCCTGGGCGCGGCGGGCTTGCTGGTGGGTGGCCAGCGGCGCGCCGATAAACACGGCCAGATCGTCGGACCAGACGGCGAAGTCGGCGTTGGCGGCCTCTTCAATGCCCATCATCTTGGCGATGACGCGGGTGGGCAGTTGGCGGGCGACGGCTTGCATGAAGTCGAAGCTGGGCTGTCCATCGACGGCGTCCAGCAGCTCGGTCACGGTCTGCGCGATGAACGGCTCTAGGGCCAGGATCTGCGCGGGTTTGAAACCCGCGTTCAGCACCTTGCGGATGCGGGTGTGGTCGGGTGCGTCGAGGAACAGCATGGCGCGGGCAAACAGCTGCTGAAAACCGGCCAGCTCGCCCTTGGTTTCCTCACGGTCGGTCACCCAGCCCCCCGTGCGCTGGGCGGAAAAGCGCGGGTCGCGCAGCACCTGCTCCACGTCGGCATGGCGGGTCAGCAGCCAGGCCCCGCCGAAGAATTCGGTGCTCCAGTGCAACGGCCCGGCCTCGCGCAGGGCCTGGTAGGCCGGGTACGGGTTGGCCAGAAAAGCAGCATCGACGAAGGGCGCAATGGCGGTAGCGGCGTTCATGCGGAAAAAATCTTGTGCAGGGCCATGGGGTCCAGACAGGCTGCCGCTGCATCTGGGCTGGCATCGGCCAGGCGCGGCACCACGCCCAGGCAGGGTGCCTGGTGGCGGCGCTGGAATTCATGGCGCAGGGTGTCGATATTGGCTTGCAGGTGGGGCATGTGCGGGTCGATGGTGTTGGCGACCCAGCCCGCCAGCGGCAGGCCGCGCGCGCGGATGGCCTCTGCCGTGAGCAAGGCGTGGCTGATGCAGCCCAGGCGCAGGCCGACCACCAGAATGACGGGGTAGCCCAGCGCCACTGCCAGATCGGCGGTGTCCGCATCCGGCCCCAGCGGCACGCAGAACCCGCCCACGCCTTCGACCACCAGCACGTCGGCGCGGGCGGCCAGCGCCTGGGCTTTTTGTACCAGCAGGGCCATATTGATGGTTTGCCCTTCTAGCGCCGCAGCGATGTGCGGGGCGCAGGCGGCCTGGAATTGCAGCGGGCCGACTTCCGCGTCGGTCAAGGCCAGCGAACCTGCTGCCCGCAGCATCTGCACGTCTTCGTTCACGCCCGCCGCGTCCAGCCCGGCGGCCACGGGCTTGAAGCCCGCGCTGCGCCAGCCTTGCTGGGCGCACCAGTGCAGCAGGGCGGCGCTGACGCGGGTTTTGCCAACTTCGGTGTCGGTGCCCGTAATGAAAACGCTTTTAGCCATTCTGCAAATCCTGGGCGGCGATGCTGAGCGCGTCCACCAGCCGCTGCACGTCCTGCGCGGTGTGCGCGGCGCTGAGGGTGATGCGCAGCCGCGCCGTGCCTACGGGCACGGTGGGCGGGCGGATGGCGGGCACCCACAGGCCTTGGGCGTTCAAGGCTGCAGACAGGGCCAGCGCGGCGGCGTTGTCGCCCACGATCAGCGGCTGGATGGCGGTAGCGGAATCGGCCAAGCTCCAACCCAGTCCTGCGTGGGCGGCTATCAATTCTGCTAACTGGCCGCGCAACTGGGCGATCAGCGTGTGCAAGTGGGCGCGGCGGTGTTCGCCTTCTTGGCCGGCCATCAGCAGCAAGCTGGCGCTGAGCGCGTGGGCGATGGCGGGCGGGGCGGCGGTGGTGTAGATGTAGGGCCGGGCGGTTTGCACCAGCCATTCGATGAGGGTGGGGTGCGCGGCCACAAACGCGCCGCCCACGCCTGCGGCCTTGCCCAGCGTGCCCATGTAAATTAAGCGCTCGCTGCGCAGGCCGAAGTGCGCCAGGCTGCCCCGGCCCTGGGTGCCCAAGACCCCGAAGCCGTGCGCGTCGTCTACCACCAGCCAGGCATCGTATTTTTCGGCCAAGGCCAGCATCGCGGGCAGGTCGGCCAGGTCGCCGTCCATGCTGAATACGGCATCGGTGAGGATCAGCTTGATGGGTGTGTCGCACTGTGACAGCTGGCGCTCCAGCACCACCAGGTTGCGGTGGGCGTAGCGGTGCAGCGGGGCTTTGGACATGAGCGCGCCGTCGACCAGCGAGGCGTGGTTTAGCTTGTCTGCAAAAATCGTAGCACCCTGCGCAGACAGTGCCTGCACCAAAGCCATATTTGCCATAAATCCGGTACAGAAGTACAGGGCCCGCGCGCCGGGGATGCAGGGGGCCATCCAGGCGGCCAGTTCATCCTCCAGCGTGGCGTGGGCCAGCGAGTGGCCGCTGACCAAATGCGAGGCACCGCTGCCCGCACCAAAGCGGCGTGCGCCCTCGGCCAGGGCCTCGACCAGCACGGGGTGGTTGGCCAGGCCCAGGTAGTCGTTGCTGCAAAACGCCAGCAGGTCGCGGCCATCCACCCTTTGCTGCGGCGCGCAGGGCGAGTCCGCTGTGCGGCGGGTCCGCGTCAGGGCCTGGTCGGCGCGTTCACGCAGTTGGCGGTTCAGGTGGTCTATCAGCATCGGTGGGGGCTTGGTTCAAAACGTCGTCCAGCGTGGCCATGACCTGGCGGGCCAGCCAGGGCGACAGGGTGTCGTCCAGCAGGTAGGGTGGCAGCAGGTAGACGGTGCGGCCAATCGGGCGTATCAGCAGTTCGCGCGCCCGGCCTGCGAGGTGGAAGCGCTCGGCAAAGCGCGGTCCGGCCAGCGATTCGCGCACATCGAAGGCCCAAATCATGCCGATATGGCGGAAGTTTTCTACCCGTGGGTCGGATTGCAGCGGGGCCAGCGCGGCGCTGAGGGTGGCG
>NZ_JBDTEM010000205.1:0-13715 GCF_039922535.1 Rhodoferax sp.
CCAGCAGCCTGCCCCAGGGCAAGGCCGACAACCAGATCCTGGGCGTGGTCGAGGCGCTGCGCCCCCTGCACCCAGGCCGCGAAGTGGTGCTGGTGTCCAAAGACATCAATATGCGCGTCAAGGCCCGGGCCCTGGGCCTGGCCGCGGAGGACTACCAGAGCGACAAGGCGCTGGACGACGGCGAGTTTTTGTACTCCGGCGCACTGGCCCTGCCGGCCGACTTCTGGACCAAGCACGGCAAAACCGTGGAAAGCTGGCAGCAAGGCCTGTACACCTTCTACCGCATCTCCGGCCCCATCGTGCCCGAGATGATGGTCAACCAGTTTGTCTACTTCGAGTCGCCCGGCGAGCCGAATCTGTACGCCCGCGTCACCGAAATCCGCGCCAAGACCGCCGTGCTAAAGACGCTGAAGGACTACAACCACCTCAAGCACGCCGTCTGGGGCGTAACCACCCGCAACCGCGAACAGAACTTCGCGATGAACCTGCTGCTCGACCCCGAAGTCGATTTCGTCACCCTGACAGGCAACGCGGGCACCGGCAAAACCCTGATGGCCCTGGCCGCCGGCCTGACCCAGGTGCTGGACGAGCGCCGCTACACCGAAATCATCATGACGCGGGCCACGGTCAGCGTCGGTGAAGACATCGGTTTCCTGCCCGGCACCGAGGAAGAAAAGATGGGCCCCTGGATGGGCGCGTTGGACGACAACCTGGAAGTGCTGGCCAAGACCGAGACCAGCGCCGGTGAATGGGGCCGCTCAGCCACCAATGAATTGATCCGTTCGCGCATCAAGATCAAGAGCATGAACTTCATGCGTGGCCGCACCTTCCTGAACAAGTACGTGATCATCGACGAGGCGCAAAATTTAACGCCCAAGCAGATGAAAACACTGATCACCCGCGCAGGCCCCGGCACCAAGATCATTTGCATGGGCAACCTGCAGCAGATCGACACGCCCTACCTGACCGAAGGCTCCTCAGGCCTCACATTCGCCGTGGACAAGTTCAAAGGCTGGCCCCACAGCGGCCACATCATGCTGGCGCGCGGTGAACGCTCGCGCCTCGCGGACTTCGCCAGCGAAGTCCTGTAACCCCAACTGAGACACACCATGATTCTGGAAATTGCCGACATCCGCATCCGCCCTGGCGAACAGGCCGCTTTTGACGAGGCCATCACGCGGGGCCTGGAAACCGTCATCAGCAAGAACGCAGGCTGCACGGGTTACAAGGTCAACAAAGGCGTAGAAAGCCCCGAGCGCTACGTGCTGCAAATCTTCTGGACCTCCATCGAGGCCCACAACGTCGGCTTCCGCGAAACCCCGGCATTTGCCGAATGGCGCGGCATCGTGGGACCTTTCTTCGCCAGCCCACCCGTGGTGGAACACTTCGAACTGGTCACCCAGTCGCATTGATCCGGCAGACGCAAAAAAAGCCCGTGGAACCCATTGGTTCCACGGGCTTTTTTTTAGATGATTTAATTCGTTGCGCGTTCGGCTAAAAAGATTTCGACCCGGCGGTTGCGGGCACGTCCGGCATCGCTGGTGTTGTCAGCCACGGGTTCGCGTGAGCCCCGGCCCGCCACGATGATGCGGCGCATTTCCACGCCACGGGCAGCCAGGTAGTCGCGCGCGCTATCGGCGCGGTCGAGCGACAGAGGTTCGTTGATGGCATCGCTGCCGGTGCTATCGGTGTGGCCGATGATGCGCACCTCGGTGTTGGGCTGGTTTTGCAAGCCGCTGGCAAACTGGTCCAGGATGGGGCGCAGGCTGGGCTTGATGTCGGCGCGGCCGGTGTCAAACGAGATGTCGCTGGGAATATTCAGTTTAAGCTGGTTGTCCGCCGTTTGGGTCACCGCTACGCCGGTACCTGCCGTAGCCTGTTCCATCGCCGCTTTTTTGTCTTGCATGTGCTTGGACCACACGTAGCCGCCCAGCGCGCCGAGCCCGGCACCGATGGCCGCACCGCCCTTGCTGTCGCCAATGATCACACCGGCCAACGCGCCAATGCCTGCGCCGGTCGCCGTGCCCTTTTGCGTCTCGCTCATGTTGGCGCAACCGCCCAGGGCCAATGCCAGGGCGGTAGCCACGAGGACGGTCTTGCGGGGGATGTAGTTACTGTTTGTCATTCGGGTCTCCTTAGAAATGGGCTCAAGAGCAAGCCAGACACCATAACGTTTGTACCCTGAAAAGGTTACAAGTTCAGCAATATCCCCACAATCCAGATTTATAAAAAATCGGCAGCTTGTGCTGATGTAGCAACGGCCTCCAGCTATTAAGAAAATAACTAGAGGCCGTTGTGCGAAACCAGAGGGCAGCGGCCCTCCGGCATTCGGGAGGTCAGGCGGCGGCGGTGTCTTTCACCGTGTCGGCCAAGTCGGTGTAGTCCTTGACCTTGTCGAAGTTCAGGTACTGGTAAATCTTCTCGCTGTCCTTGTTGAGTACGCCCATGTCGGCCATGTATTCGGCCTTGGTGGGGATACGGCCCAGCTTCGAGCAAATGGCAGCCAGCTCGGCCGAGCCCAGGTACACATTGCTGTTCTTACCCAGGCGGTTCGGAAAGTTGCGGGTGGAGGTTGAGAACACCGTAGCGCCCTCTTTCACCTGCGCCTGGTTGCCCATGCACAGGCTGCAACCGGGCATTTCCATGCGCGCACCCGCACTGCCCAGCACGCCGTAATGGCCCTCTTCGGACAACTGCTTGGCATCCATCTTGGTGGGCGGTGCCATCCACAGCTTGACGGGGATGTCGCGCTTGTTTTCCAGCAGCTTGGAGGCGGCACGGAAGTGGCCGATATTGGTCATGCAGGAACCGATGAAGACTTCTTCGATCACGTTGCCCGCCACTTCGGCCAGCGTCTTCACATCGTCCGGATCGTTCGGGCAGGCCACGATAGGCTCGTGGATGTCGGCCAGGTCGATCTCGATCACGGCAGCGTAGTCGGCATCGGCATCGCCGTGCATCAGCTCGGGATTCGCCAGCCAGGCTTCCATCGCCTTGATGCGGCGGTTGATAGTGCGCACGTCAGAGTAACCGGTGGCAATCATCCACTTCAGCATGGTGATGTTGCTATTGATGTACTCGATGATCGGCTCTTTGTTCAGGTGCACGGTGCAGCCGCCAGCGGAACGCTCGGCCGACGCATCGCTCAGCTCAAAGGCCTGTTCCACTTTCAAATTCGGCAAGCCTTCGATTTCCAGAATGCGGCCCGAGAAGATGTTCTTCTTGCCTTGCTTGGCCACCGTCAGCAAACCCGCCTTGATGGCGTACAGCGGAATCGCATTCACCAGATCACGTAGAGTGATGCCGGGCTGCATTTCGCCTTTGAAACGCACCAGCACGCTCTCGGGCATGTCCAAAGGCATCACGCCGGTGGCCGCGCCAAACGCCACCAGACCGGAGCCCGCTGGGAAGCTGATACCGATAGGGAAACGTGTGTGGCTGTCGCCGCCAGTGCCGACGGTATCGGGCAACAGCATGCGGTTCAGCCAGCTGTGGATGATGCCGTCGCCCGGACGCAAAGGCACGCCGCCACGGGTGCTCATGAAGTCAGGCAGTTCGTGGTTCATCTTCACGTCCACGGGCTTGGGGTAAGCGGCCGTGTGGCAGAAGGATTGCATTACCAGGTCGGCACTGAAGCCCAGGCAGGCCAGGTCTTTCAGCTCGTCGCGGGTCATCGGGCCGGTGGTGTCTTGCGAGCCAACGGACGTCATCTTGGGTTCGCAGTAGGTGCCAGGGCGCACGCCTTGGCCCGCAGGCAGACCGCAGGCGCGGCCAACCATCTTCTGGGCCAACGTGAAGCCCTTCTTGGTGTCGACCGGGTTTTGCGGCAGGCGGAACAAGGTGCTGACGGGCAGACCCAGCGCTTCACGCGCCTTGGCGGTCAGACCACGGCCAATGATCAGCGGAATACGTCCACCGGCGCGCACTTCGTCGAACAGCACTTCGCTCTTCAGCGTGAACTCGGCAATCACCTTGCCGTCTTTCAGCGCCTTGCCTTCGTAGGGCAACAGCTCGACCACATCGCCCATGGCCATTTGGCTCACGTCCAACTCGATCGGCAGCGCGCCGGAGTCTTCCATGGTGTTGTAGAAAATCGGAGCAATCTTGGAGCCCAGGCAGACGCCACCAAAACGCTTGTTCGGCACGAAGGGAATGTCTTCGCCGGTGAACCACAGCACCGAGTTGGTGGCCGACTTGCGGCTGGAGCCGGTGCCAACCACGTCGCCCACATAGGCCACCAGGTTGCCCTTGGCGCGCAGGTCTTCCAGGAACTTCACCGGGCCGCGCTTGCCGTCTTCTTCGGGCGTCACGCCAGGACGGGCGTTCTTGTGCATCGCCAGGGCGTGCAACGGAATGTCGGGGCGGCTCCAGGCGTCGGGTGCGGGCGACAGGTCATCGGTGTTGATTTCGCCAGCCACCTTGAAAATACTGACGGTGATGCTCTTAGGCACTTCGGGGCGACTGGTGAACCACTCGGCATCGGCCCAGCTTTGCAGCACGGCCTTGGCGTAGGCATTGCCTTTTTCGGCTTTTTCCTGCACGTCATGGAATTGGTCGAACATCAGCAGGGTTTTCTTCAAACCCTCGGCGGCTGCCGCAGCCACCGTGGCGGCGGAGTCGTCCAGCAGATCGATCATCGGGCTGATGTTGTAGCCGCCCAGCATGGTGCCCAGGAGTTCGGTGGCTTTTTCACGCGTCAGCAGGGGGCATTTTTCGGTGCCGTGGGCCACGGCGGCCAGGTAGCTGGCCTTGACCTTGGCGGCATCGTCCACGCCTGCGGGGATGCGGTGGGTGATCAGGTTGAGCAGATTGGCTTCTTCGCCTGCGGGCGGGTTTTTCAGCAGTTCGATCAGCTCACCGGTCTGCTTGGCAGACAAGGGGAGCGGGGGAATGCCGAGGGCGGCGCGCTCGGCAACATGGGCGGCATAGGCTTGCAACATGGTTTTCTCCTGGTTCAAATAATCGTGGGGGCAGACGGAAGATTTTTATTTGGCAGCAACTTCGGGTTGCAAAACGGGCTGGGATATGGCCTGCGCAGGCAGCGGAGCAGGGGCATTAAGCACGCTTTGTGCCGGGTGCAGCTTGAGTGACTCTGCCACAGCGACCTGCTGGGGACTCATGCATTCGTCGGCCAGGCGCTGGCCCAGTTTTTGGTTCATCAGCATCGATTTATTGCCCAGCTGCAGCCACACGGCTCCAGCTTTCTGGTCTTCCAGGCGGATGGCTCCAGTACTGGTTTCCACCGGGAACATGCGGTATTTGAGGTTTTTGACCTGGACGTTGAAGTAGCCGGGGTATTTGGCATCGGCCACCAGCGTGACGGTGGTGCCGAATTCGCAAGGCACGCTGCCGACTTGGACGCGTTCGGCAATCGCCATCTCGGCGGGGGTCAGGGCAGCTTCGGCGGCTTCGATACCCGCAGCCACATTTTTGGCGGCAGTTTTGAGCTGGATGCGGCTGCTGGTGGGCTTGTGAGCCGCTTTCGCAGTAGCCTTGACCGGTTTTTTGGGTAGGTCCTGAGCCAAAACAAACGCAGGGGCCAGTGCCAACAGGGCAACAGAGAGGATCAGTTTCATACAGTTTCAGTGGTAAGGATGGGAGCAGAGGGCTTGAAATACGCCGCCATCTCGAACGGCAAGGCACGCCCGGTCTGGTGGGCGCGCTCCAGCACCTGCCAAAAATAGCGGTAGCTGGCACGATCGTGCAACTGACCGGCAAAAGAAATCGGAGCCCAGCGGGCGGCTACCGCGGCACTGATGATGCGGGCGGCGGCATCGATCTCGGCCTCACCCGGCGCAAATGCGGCCAGGATAGGCCGTATCTGGCTCGGGTGGATGCTCCACATGCGGGTAAAGCCCAGGGTCCGGGCCGCACGCTCGGCTGCCGCCTGCATGGCCTGGGTGTCGGCGAACTCGGTCACTACGCAGTGTGACGGCACCTTGCCGTGGGCATGGCAGGCGGAGGCGATCTCAAGCTTGGCACGCACCACCAGCGGGTGGGCAAATTGGCCATCCACGCCCATGGCATCGCCCGGAATGGCCCCGCCGTGGCTGGACACAAAATCCATCAGCCCAAAGCTCAGGGACTGCACGCGTGGCTGCGCGGCGATTTCGAATGCGCGCTGCACGGCGGCAGGCGATTCAATCAAAACATGTAGCGGTAGATGCAGAGCAGACGCGCGCTGGAGTGCTTTTTCGACCTGAATAATGTCGCGCACCGATTCGATCTTGGGCACCATGATGTGGGTCAGCCGGTGGCCCGCCTGGGCACCAATCACGGCCATGTCCTGCTCGAAAGCCGGGTGGTCTACCGCGTGGACCCGCACGGCCACGCGCGCCTCAGGCGGGGCGGCCAACGCTAATGCCACCACCATGGCGGCATGCTCGGCCTCGCCACCGACGGGCGCGCCGTCTTCACAGTCCAGCGTCACGTCGAATACGCAGGCCCCGAACTCTTCGGTCATCTCGGCCTGCAATTGCAGGCTTTTGCGCATCCGTGCTTCCACGCCGCTGTAGTGGTCGCAGACCGGCAGGAACACCTGCGCAGCCTGGGCACCCAGCAGAACGTGGCGTGGATGCTGCATGTTGGCTTAGAGGAGGTGGGCGACGCCAGCTTGCTCGTCTTGCAACTCTTTCAGCGTGGTGTTAATGCGCTCTTGGCTGAATGCATCGACTTCCAGGCCTTCGACCAGCTTGTATTCGCCGCCTTCGCAGGTCACGGCAAAGCCGAACATCACGTCCTTGGGAATGCCGTACTGGCCGTCCGATGGGATGCCCATGGTGACCCACTTGCCGTTGGTGCCCAACGCCCAGTCGCGCATGTGGTCGATGGCGGCGTTGGCCGCCGAAGCAGCGGAGGACACGCCGCGTGCCGCGATGATAGCCGCGCCACGCTTGCCCACGGTGGGCAAGAACGTGTTGGCATTCCATTCCTGGTCGTTGATCATGGCCTTGACGCTTTCGCCGTTGATGGTGGCGAAACGGTAGTCGGCGTACATCGTGGGCGAGTGGTTGCCCCAGACAGTGAGTTTTTCGATATCGGCCACAGCCTTGCCGGTCTTGGCAGCAATCTGGCTCAGCGCACGGTTGTGGTCCAGGCGCAGCATAGCGGTGAAGTTCTTGCGTGGCAGATCCGGCGCGCTCTTCATGGCGATGTAGGCATTGGTGTTGGCGGGGTTACCGACCACCAGCACCTTGACGTTGCGGCTGGCCACAGCGTTCAGGGCCTTGCCTTGGGCGGTGAAGATTTCAGCATTCACGGCCAGCAACTCGGCGCGTTCCATGCCCGGGCCACGGGGGCGCGAACCGATCAGCAGTGCGTAGTCCACATCTTTGAAAGCGGTCATCGGGTCGCCATGGGCTTCCATGCCCACCAGCAGCGGGAAGGCGCAGTCTTGCAGTTCCATCATCACGCCTTGCAGGGCTTGCTGGGGCTTTTCCATGGGGACTTCCAGCAATTGCAGAATCACCGGCTGGTCTTTGCCTAGCATTTCGCCGGAGGCGATACGGAACAGAATGGCGTAACCAATTTGACCAGCGGCGCCGGTAACAGCAACGCGAACAGGCTTCTTGCTCATGGGAAAAACTCCAGAAAGTTGTGAAAAAGGAGGTTGACATGTGCCAAGCCTGGGCCTGGGCACTGGAAATCAGCGCAGAGTTTACTCTCGAAAACCCGTACGCGCCAATTTGTCTTATGTCTTATATAAGATATGATTCGATTAGTTTCAAGATGTAGCTTTTGATGTTGTTTTTACGATTTATCCATGGCCCACATTGCACCTTCCACTGTTGACTCCTTACTTGCCAGCGTCGAGTCCGGCGCGGCTGCCGCATCGACGACACCGGCCTTCAGCCCGCTGTACCAGCAGATCAAAGGCCTGATTTTGCAAAGCCTGCAAGCGGGTGAATGGAAGCCCAGTGAAGCGATTCCCAGCGAAATGGACCTGGCCGCGCGCTTTCGGGTCAGCCAAGGCACGGTGCGCAAGGCGATTGACGCACTGGCCGCCGACAACCTGCTGGTGCGCCGCCAGGGCAAGGGTACATTCGTGGCCACCCACGCCGCCCAGCACATGCCTTACCGGTTTTTGAAGCTCAAACCCGATGTGGGCAATGCCACCGATGAAGGCCCGGCCCAGCGCGACATCATCGACTGTAAACGCCAGCGCGCCAGTGCCGATGTGGCCCGCGCCCTGGCTTTGCGGCCCGGCGATGCCGTTTTGCAGGTGCGCCGCGTGCTGTCGTTCCAGGAGAGCGGGCTCAACGGCGTGTTTGTGCCGACGATTCTGGAAGATCTGTGGCTGCCCGGCGGCCCCTTCAAAGGCCTGACGGCTGAACGCCTGGCGGACTACCAGGGTGCGATGTACGCCCTGTTTGAAAGCGAATTCAACGTGCACATGGTAAGGGCCGACGAAAAAATCCGCGCCGTGCACCCCGATGCCGAGCAGGCCCGCCTGCTCAAGGTCGCTGCCACCGCACCATTATTGAGCGTGGAACGCGTGGCCTACACCTACAACGACGTACCCATGGAGCTGCGCCGAGGGCTGTATACCACCTTGACGCACCACTATCACAACGAACTTAGTTGAACCATAGTTGGGGCCAATTTTGCTGTGACTTATTTCCTTATGCTGCATTGCAATAGAATTTTGCAAGCCGGATTTTAAAAAATTACAACGCCGTTACACACTTTGAAAGCGCACCTATGACAGAGATTGCCTCCACCGCCCGCCCCAAACGGCCCGAATTTCGCAACATCCATGCGCTAAAAGACCTGCCCACCTACCGCATGGCCCCGGCGGCCTGGGTGTCCATCCTGCACCGCATCAGTGGTTTCATCATGTTTTTGCTGATGCCCTTCATTATCTGGATGTTCGACACCTCGGTTTCCAGCGAGATTTCGTTTGCCAAGTTCAAAAATGTGTTCAACCATGGTGCAGGTTTTGTCCCCGGCTTCTTCTTTAAGCTGGTTGCCTTGGCACTTATTTGGGCCTATTTGCACCACTTTATTGCAGGCCTGCGACACTTGTGGATGGATACCAGCCACGACGCAGTGACCAAGGAATTCGGCGCTTCTTCGGCCAAATTCACCCTGGCGCTCAGCATCGGCCTGACCATCGTGCTGGCAGCCAAGCTGTTCGGCCTGTACTAAATTCCCCCGGAGCAATTCAACATGTCGGTAAATTACGGATCCAAGCGCGTCGTGGTCGGCGCACATTACGGCTTGCGCGACTGGTTGGCGCAGCGCGTCACGGCGGGCATCATGGCCTTGTTCACGGTGGTGGTGTTGGCCCAGCTGCTGCTGTCCAAAGGCCCCATCGGCTACGACCTGTGGGCCGGCATCTTTGCCGCACAGTGGATGAAGATTGTCACCTTCTCGGTCATCATCGCCCTGCTCTACCACGTCTGGGTCGGCATGCGCGACATCTGGATGGACTACGTGACCTCCATGGTTTGGCTGCGTCTGCTGCTGCAAATTTTCACGATGGTTTGGCTGGTCGGCTGTGCTGGCTGGGCCATCCAGGTCCTCTGGCGCCTCTAACTTCACGTTAAAGCACATTCGACAAAAGCAACATAAAAATGACCTATACCAAAGCCCACATTTCTAAGCGTAAATTTGATGTCGTGATCGTCGGAGCCGGTGGCTCGGGCATGCGCGCGGCCCTCGAACTGTCCAAAGCCGGCCTGAACGTGGCCTCGCTGTCCAAAGTGTTCCCCACCCGCAGCCATACCGTGGCCGCACAGGGTGGCGTGAGCGCGTCGTTGGGCAACATGAGCGAAGACAACTGGCATTACCACTTCTACGACACCATCAAAGGATCCGACTGGCTTGGCGACCAAGATGCCATCGAGTTCATGTGCCGCGAAGCCCCCAAGGTGGTCTACGAACTGGAGCACTTCGGCATGCCGTTCGACCGCAACCCCGACGGCACGATTTACCAACGCCCGTTCGGCGGCCACACTGCCAACTACGGTGAAAAACCGGTGCAACGCGCTTGCGCGGCGGCCGACCGTACCGGCCACGCCATGCTGCACACCCTGTACCAGCAAAACGTCAAGGCCAAGACCAACTTCTTTGTCGAATGGATGGCACTGGACCTGATCCGCGACGAAGCCGGCGATGTGGTCGGCGTGACCGCGCTGGAAATGGAAACCGGTGACCTGCACATCCTGCAAGCCAAGACTGTGCTGCTGGCCACCGGCGGCGCTGGCCGTATTTTCGATGCGTCCACCAACGCCTTCATCAACACCGGCGACGGCCTGGGCATGGCGGCACGTGCTGGCATTGCCTTGCAAGACATGGAGTTCTGGCAATTCCACCCCACCGGCGTGGCCGGTGCGGGCGTGTTGCTGACCGAAGGCTGCCGCGGCGAAGGCGCGATTTTGCTCAACAGCAATGGCGAGCGCTTCATGGAGCGCTATGCGCCCACCATGAAAGACTTGGCCCCACGCGACTTCGTGTCGCGCTGCATGGACCAGGAAATCAAGGAAGGCCGTGGCTGTGGTCCCAACAAGGACTACATTCTGCTGAAATTGGACCATCTGGGTGCCGACACCATCCACAAGCGCCTGCCCTCCGTGTACGAGATTGGCGTGAACTTCGCCAACGTCGACATCACCAAAGAACCCATCCCCGTGGTGCCCACCATCCATTACCAGATGGGCGGCGTGCCGACCAACATCCACGGCCAGGTGGTGGAGCAAAAGGGTGAAGTCAACAACTCGGTGGTTAACGGCTTGTACGCCGTGGGCGAATGCGCCTGCGTCAGCGTGCACGGCGCGAACCGCCTGGGCACCAACTCGCTGTTGGATTTGCTGGTGTTTGGCAAGGCCGCAGGCCGCCACATCGTCGAATTCAACCAGAAGAACAAAGAGCACAAACCTCTGCCTGCCGACGCAGCCGACCGCACACTGGAGCGCCTGAACCAGCTGGAAAGCTCGACCGAAGGCAGCTACTGCCAGGACGTGGCCGCTGAAATCCGCACCACCATGCAGCTGCATGCCGGTGTGTTCCGCACCCAGGTCAGCATGGACGAAGGCGTGGAAAAAATCGCCGCCATCCGCAAGCGCGTGGCCAACGTCACCCTGAAAGACAAGTCCAAGATCTTCAACACCGCCCGGATTGAAGCCTTGGAAGTGGACAACCTGATCGAAGTGGCCCAGGCCACCATGGTCTCGGCTGCTGCCCGCCGTGAATGCCGCGGTGCCCACACCGTGTACGACTACGAACACCCGGCCGACCACGCAGAATTTCCGCTGGGCCGTAACGACAAGGAGTGGATGAAACACACCCTGTGGTACAGCGCCGACAACCGCCTGAGCTACAAGCCCGTCAACCTCAAGCCCCTGACGGTAGACAGCATCCCACCCAAAGTGCGCACGTTCTAAACCACCTTACCGCACGATTAGGAAACCCCATGACCAAACGCACCTTCCAGATCTACCGCTACGACCCGGACACCGATGCCAAGCCGTACATGCAGACCATCGAGATCGAACTCGACGGCCACGAACGCATGCTGCTGGACGCGCTGATCAAGCTCAAAGCCCAAGACCCCACCCTGTCGTTCCGCCGCTCCTGCCGCGAAGGCGTGTGCGGCTCGGACGCGATGAACATCAACGGCAAAAACGGTCTGGCCTGCCTGACCAACATGCTGACGCTGCCCGGCACCATCGTGCTCAAGCCGCTGCCCGGCCTGCCCGTGATCCGCGATCTGATCGTGGACATGACCGACTTCTTCAAGCAGTACAACTCGATCAAACCCTACCTGGTGAACGAGAGCCTGCCTCCCGAGCGTGAACGCCTGCAAAGTCCCGAAGAGCGCGATGAGCTCAACGGCCTGTACGAGTGCATTCTGTGTGCCAGCTGCTCCACCAGCTGCCCCAGCTTCTGGTGGAACCCGGACAAGTTTGTCGGCCCCGCCGGTCTGCTGCAAGCCTACCGCTTCATCGCCGACAGCCGTGACGACAGCACCGCCGCCCGCCTGGACAACCTGGAAGACCCGTACCGCCTGTTCCGCTGCCACACCATCATGAACTGCGTGGATGTCTGCCCCAAGGGCCTGAACCCCACCAAGGCCATCGGCAAGATCAAAGAGCTGATGGTGCGTCGCGCCATCTAAGGGCTGTTGGTGCAACCACTTTCTCCTTCTACCGAACCGGCTGCACCTACCGTGCGGGTCGGCTCGGACTTGCTCGGTGAGCGGGCTTTGAGCAAACTGCGCTGGCGCTGCCGCCGGGGTTTGCTGGAAAACGACTTGTACATCGACCGCTTCTTCCAAAAGTTTGCCGACACGCTGACCGTCAGCCAGGGGCAAGCCATGTTGGATCTAATGGATTTAAGTGACAACGATTTGCTGGACCTGCACCTGGCACGGAAACCGCTTGCTGAGGTCGAACCCGCGTTGGACCGCAGTGACGTGCACGAAGTTTTGACTATGTTGAGAAACCGCTGAAAGGGCAATGAAATGAAGTTAGCAGATAACAAAGCCACTCTGTCGTTTAGTAACGGCAGCCCCAGTGTAGAACTACCGGTGTACCAGGGCAACGTGGGGCCGGATGTCGTGGATATTCGCAAGCTCTACGCCCAAACCGGCATGTTCACCTACGACCCAGGCTTTTTGTCCACCGCGTCGTGCCAGTCCGCCATCACCTACATCGACGGCGACAAGGGCGAACTGCTCTACCGTGGCTACCCCATCGAGCAGTTGGCCACCAACTGCGACTTCATGGAAACCTGCCACCTGCTGCTGTACGGTGAGCTGCCCAACGCCACCCAAAAGAGCGACTTCACCAAGCTCGTGACCAACCACACCATGGTCAACGAACAGATGCAGTTTTTCTTGCGCGGTTTCCGCCGTGATGCCCATCCGATGGCCATCATGACCGGCTTGGTGGGTGCTCTTTCGGCCTTCTACCACGACAGTACCGACATCACCAACCCGGCACACCGCGAAATCTCGGCGATCCGCCTGATCGCCAAGATGCCGACGCTGGTGGCCATGGCCTACAAGTACACCATCGGTCAGCCCTACATGTACCCGAAGAACAACCTGAGCTACGCGGGCAACTTCTTGCACATGATGTTCGCCACGCCGTGCGAAGAATATGTGGTCAGCCCGGTGCTGGAACGCGCCCTGGACCGCATCTTCACCCTGCACGCCGACCACGAGCAAAACGCCTCCACCTCTACCGTGCGCCTGTGCGGCTCGTCGGGAACCAACCCGTTTGCGGCGATTGCTGCGGGCGTGGCCTGCCTCTGGGGCCCGGCCCACGGTGGCGCCAACGAAGCCTGCCTGAACATGCTGACCGACATCCAAAAGATGGGCGGTGTGGCCAAGGTCGGCGAGTTCATGGAAAAGGTCAAGGACAAGAACTCCGGCGTCAAGCTGATGGGTTTTGGCCACCGCGTGTACAAAAACTACGACCCACGCGCCAAGCTCATGCAAGAGACCTGCAAGGAAGTGCTGGCCGAGCTGGGCCTGGAAAACGATCCGCTGTTCAAGCTGGCCATGGCGCTGGAAAAGATCGCCCTGGAAGACGACTACTTCGTCTCGCGCAAGCTCTACCCGAACGTAGACTTCTACTCCGGCATCGTGCAGCGCGCCATCGGCATCCCCACGCCGCTGTTCACCGCCGTGTTTGCGCTGGCCCGCACCTCCGGCTGGATCGCCCAATTGAACGAAATGATTGGCGACCCCGAGTACAAGATCGGCCGCC
>NZ_JBDTEM010000206.1:0-22165 GCF_039922535.1 Rhodoferax sp.
AGCTTTGGCCGTTTTTGGTGATAATTTTTTCGGTGCCGCTCTGCACTTGGTCGGCCAGATCGGACAGCGTGGCGCGGGCCTGGGATAAGGGGATTACGTCGTTGACTGAGAACGCCATGGCAGCCTCCGGGATTTAAAGGTGTACAGAATTCTGTGCATTATGGGCTGTGTGGGGTGGGCACGTCTTTGGGGCGTTAAACCGCCCAGCGGGGTCAGAGCACGCATGCGGTTGGCGTGCCGCGCTGACCTTGGCTTTTGGCGCGCATGGATGGTCTGACCCCACTGGGCTACGGTCCGTAGTCGCGTCATCCTGGGTTACATATAAAAAGTGTCACTAGCGCAAGTAGTATCTGCGCTAGCAGCTATTTAAACCGTAGCAAACGCAACCCATTTCCCACTACCAGCAAACTCGCCCCCACGTCGGCAAATACGGCCATCCACATGGTGCCTGAGCCCATCAGTGTCAGCACCAAAAACACGGCTTTGATGCCCAGCGCCAGAGCTATGTTTTGTACCAGCAGCGTGTGGGTGGCGCGCGACAGGCGGATGAAGCGGGGCAGCTTGCGCAGGTCGTCGTCCATCAGGGCCACGTCGGCAGTTTCAATGGCGGTGCCGCTGCCGGCGGCGCCCATGGCGAAGCCGATGTCGGCGCGGGCCAGGGCGGGGGCGTCGTTGATGCCGTCGCCGACCATGCCTACGGCGGCATCGGCGCTGATCTTGCCCTCCACGAACTTCAGCTTGTCTTCGGGCAGCAGGTCGCCGTGGGCTTCGGTGATGCCGACCTGGGTGGCAATCGCCTGGGCGGTGTGGGGGTTGTCGCCTGTGAGCATCACGGTCTGGATGCCCAGCGCCTGCAGCTCCTGGATGGCCTGGCGGCTGCTGTCTTTGACCGTATCGGCTACGGCGAACAGCGCTATGACCTGCTTTTCGTGGGCCAGCAGCACCACGGTTTTGCCCTGGCTTTCCAGCGCGGCCAAACGGACCTCCAGCGCGTCGGAGCACAGGCCTTGCTCGTGGATCAGGCGGTGGTTGCCCAGCAAGTAGCGCTGGCCGTCGATGTCGCCTTGCGTGCCGCGGCCCGGCAGGGCTTCAAAGTTGTCCACTTCGCGCAGGGCT
Organism: Rhodoferax sp.; assembly: GCF_039922535.1. Taxonomy (GTDB): domain Bacteria; phylum Pseudomonadota; class Gammaproteobacteria; order Burkholderiales; family Burkholderiaceae_C; genus Rhodoferax_B. The sequence continues at coordinate 1,117 of NZ_JBDTEM010000206.1, forward strand.
ACGCCGTCCCCCTGTGCGGCGTTGGCCACCGCGCGGGACACGGGGTGGTCGGAGCGGCTGGCCAGGCTGGCGGCGATGCTGCGGGCTGCGTCTTCTGCGCTGCCGTCGAGTACGGCAAAGTCGGTCTGCACGGGTTTGCCGTGGGTCAGGGTGCCGGTTTTGTCCAGCGCCAGCCAGCGCAGCTTGCGGCCCTGCTCCAGGAACACGCCGCCTTTCACTAGGATGCCTTGGCGCGCCGCTGCGGCCAGGCCGCTGACGATGGTGACCGGGGTGGAGATCACCAGCGCGCAGGGGCAGGCAATCACCAGCAGCACCAGGGCTTTGTAGACCCAGGCGTACCAGTCGCCACCCGCCAGCAGCGGCGGCAGCACGGCCACCAGCACGGCGAGGGCGAAGACCACCGGGGTATAGACCTTGGCAAACTGGTCCACGAAGCGCTGGGTGGGCGCGCGGGCACCTTGGGCGGCTTCCACGGCGTGGATGATGCGGGCCAGCGTGCTGTCGCCTGCCAGCGCCGTCACCTCGTATTCGAACGAACCGGCGGCGTTGACCGTGCCGGCAAAGACGCTGTCGCCCACGGTTTTTTCCACCGGCAGACTCTCGCCGGTGATGGCGGCCTGGTCGATGGTGGAGCGGCCGCTGGTGATGCGGCCGTCCAGCGCCAGGCGCTCGCCGGGCTGGATGCGCACGCGGGCCTGCAGCGTGACGGTTTTGGCCTCGACGGCCAGCCAGCTGCCATCGGCTTGCTGCACGGTGGCGCGCTCGGGGGCCAGTTGCAGCAGGCCCTGGATGGCGTTGCGGGCGCGGTCTAGCGACAGGGCCTCAATACGCTCGGCCAGGGTGAACAGCACCATCACCATGGCTGCCTCGGGCCACTGGCCCAGCAGCACTGCGCCGGTGACGGCAATGCTCATCAGCGCGTTGATGTTCAGGTTGCGGTTGCGCAGGGCCACCCAGCCTTTTTTGTAAGTGGTCAAGCCGCAGGTGGCGATGGCCATCAGCGCCAGCAGTGCAGGCACCCAGGTGGGCAGGGCGGCAAAGTGCGCCGCCTCGGACGCAAGGGCGGCCACCCCGGCCAAAATCAACGGCGACCAGGGTTTGGCGGGCTCGGGCGTAGGGGGCGCACTGCCCTTTGCCAGCTCGGGCGTGTAGCCCAGCGAGCGCACCGCGGCCAGAATGGGCTCGATGGCCTCAGGCGCATGGGTGACGGTGAGTACGCGCTGCATCAGGTTGAATTCCAGCCCCGCCACCCCGGCCATGCCGCCCAGCTTGCCGCGCAGCAGCGCTTCTTCGGTGGGGCAGTCCATCTGCAGGATGCGGATGGGGGTTTGCACGGCACTGCCGTCGGTTACCGGCGCAGAGAGGGGGGCCAGCACGGGCTCGGCATGGCTACCGCAACAGGCGGCCTCGCTATGGTCGTCACCGTGCTCATGGCCATGGGTGTGCGAATGTTCGTGGTGGTGGGTGTGGTCGGACATAGGGCTTTGTTGGATACGGATTGCGCCCATTAGGCAACCTGAAGCTACTATAGAGTCAACTGCTATTTTGGGAAAACCCTATGAAGATTGGCGAATTGGCGCAGGTGGCCCAGTGCACGGTGGAGACCGTGCGTTATTACGAGAAGGAAGGGCTGTTGTCTGCGCCCGCCCGCACGGCAGGCAACTTCCGGGTGTACGGCCCGGCGCACGTGGAGCGGCTGCGGCTAATCCGCAACTGCCGGGCGCTGGACATGAGCCATGCCGAAATCCACTCCCTGCTGGCCCTGGCCGATGGACCGGCAGACGATTGCAGCGCGGTCAACGCCGTGTTTGACCAGCACATCGCCCATGTGGACGAGCGGATTCGGGAGCTGGCGCAGCTGAAGCTGCAACTCGTGGCCCTGCGCGAGCGCTGTGGTTCTGAGCAGGCGGTGGATGCCTGCGGTATTTTGCAAGGGCTGGCGGCGATGGAGCTGGAAGCCAAGCCCGAGCGCCACACCCATTTAGGCTAACCATGGAGTTTTAAGGCCATGAACACGTTCTTGCACCGAGCCGCTGTGCCCGCCCTGGGCGCGGCCATTTTGTTTGGTGCCAGCACGCCGCTGGCCAAGCAAATCATGGGCGATGGCGCGGTGTCGCCGTTTGTGCTGGCGGGCTTGCTGTACCTGGGCAGCGGCCTGGGCCTGTCGCTGCTGCGGCTGGTGCGCGACCGGGGCTGGAAGCCCGCAGGCCTGCCGCGTGCCGAATGGCCGTGGATGGCCGGTGCCATTGGGTTTGGCGGGGTGCTGGGGCCCTTGCTGTTGATGCTGGGGCTGGCGCACACCACCGCGGCGAGTGCTTCACTGCTGCTGAACTTTGAAGCCGTGCTGACGGCGCTATTGGCATGGTGGGTGTTCCGCGAAAACGCCGACCGCCGCATCGTGCTGGGCATGCTGCTGATCGTGGCGGGTGGGGCGGTGCTGGCGTGGTCGGACCGCAGTGCGGCAGTGCTGGGATGGGGGCCGCTGGCGCTGCTGGGTGCCTGCCTGGCCTGGGCCATCGACAACAACCTAACCCGCAAGGTGTCCGCCTCGGACGCGGTGTGGGTGGCCGCTTGCAAAGGGCTGGTGGCGGGTGTTGTCAATACCGGGCTGGGCTGGGCGCTGGGTGCGGCATGGCCCAGCGGGGCGGTCGTGGCCTCGGCCTTGGGGATTGGTTTTGTGGGCTACGGGCTGAGTCTGGTGCTGTTTGTGCTGGCCCTGCGTGGCTTGGGGGCGGCACGCACCGGCGCGTACTTCTCGGTTGCGCCATTTGTGGGGGCGGCTATTGCGGTGCTGGTTTTTGGCGAACCCACGACCGGGGCGTTCTGGGCGGCTGCGGCCTTGATGGCGGCGGGCGTGTGGCTGCACTTGACCGAGCACCATGCGCATGCGCACACCCATGGGCCCTTGGCGCACGCCCACCGGCACCGGCACGACGCGCACCACCAGCATGCACACGACTTTGCGTGGGACGGCGTGGAGCCGCACACCCACCCGCACCCGCATGCACCGCTACAGCACAGCCACGCGCACTTTCCAGACATCCACCACCGCCATGGGCACGCAGGTGCCGGTGGTGCGGTGGATATATAGAAAAAGTGCCTCTCGTGCTTATCCCTCTAGCACGAGTAGCTACTAAAAAAGTAGCAAGGAAAAAAAGGAGGCAAGCCTCCTTTTTTGGGGGATGGGCCCCTTACTTGCGGTTAGCCATTTCGTGGCGGTCGGCAGCGGCGAACAGGTCGGCGGCAAAGCCACGGTCGCTGTCGGCGTAGGCTTCGGCCATCTTGCGGACTTGTTCGGCTTCTTCAAACACCGTCAGGGCGCGGGGCTCAGCGGTTTTGAACAGCGTGGCGGATACGGCGGCGACCAGGTTGGTGGCGGCGGTGAAGAGTTCTTGCAGGGCAGAACTGACGGGGGCATGGTTGGCGCGGGTCAGTTGCAGGGTATTGGTGGACATGGTGTTTACTCCTAGACATCGGGTTGACGTTGGAGTGAATTATAGGGTTAACCCTATGGTCGCGCAAACGTTTTCCTAGGGTAAACCCTCTACTGTCTTTTTTTGACGAACGTTGGGTTATTCCAATACGGTTTGCCGCACCGCATGCTCCCAGCGGGCCATTAATTCTGTAGCACGTTGCGTGCCCAGGGTGGGCAAGAAGCGCCGCTCGGCCCGCCACAGCGCAGCCAATTCATCGGTGTTGCGGTACACGCCCACCGCCAGCCCGGCCAGATAGGCCGCGCCCAGGGCGGTGGTTTCGGTGACGGCAGGGCGTATCACCGGGATACCCAGCAGATCGGCCTGGAACTGCATCAGCAGGTCGTTCACACAGGCGCCGCCGTCCACCCGCAGCTCGGCCACGGGCATGCCGCCGGCCTGCACCGCGTCGCGTCCCATGGCCAGCAGCAGGGCGGCGCTCTGGTAAGCGATGCTCTCTAGCGCGGCGCGGGCGATGTGGGCCAGGGTGGTGCCACGGCTCAGGCCGGTGATGCTGCCGCGCGCCTCGGGCTTCCAGTAGGGCGCGCCCAGGCCGGTAAAGGCAGGCACGAACATCACGCCGCCGGAGTCGGGCACGCTTTGGGCCAGGCTTTGCACCTCGCTGCTGCTGGGAATGGCTTTGAGCCCGTCGCGCAGCCACTGCACCACCGCACCGCCCACAAACACGCTGCCTTCGATGGCGTATTCGGGCTGCGCCGAAGGCTGGGCGGCACTGGTGGTGAGCAGGCCGTTGTGCGAGGTTTGGAAGGTGTTGCCGGTGTGCATCAGCATGAAGCAGCCGGTGCCGTAGGTGTTCTTGGCCATACCCGCCTTGAAGCAGGCCTGGCCGAACAGCGCGCTTTGCTGGTCGCCCGCCACACCGCCGATGGGAATGGCATGGCCCAGCAGGGCGGGGCTGACTTCGCCGTAGATGGCGCTGCTGGGCTTCACTGTGGGCATCAGGCTGGGTGGGATGTCCAGCATGGCCAGCAGCTCGGCATCCCACTGGTTGCTGTGCACGTTGAACAGCATGGTGCGCGATGCATTGCTGACATCGGTGGCGTGCACCTGGCCTTCGGTGAGCTGCCACATCAGCCAGCTGTCGATGGTGCCAAACGCCAGCTCCCCGCGCTCGGCCTGGGCGCGGGCGTTGGGCACGTGGTCTAGCAGCCATTTGAGCTTGGTGCCTGAAAAGTAGGCATCCACCAGCAGGCCGGTCTTGCGCTGTATCACGTCGGCCATGCCATCCGCGCGCAGTTGCACGCAGGTGGGTTCGGCACGCCGGTCTTGCCAGACGATGGCGTGGTGGATGGGCTGGCCGGTGGCGCGGTTCCACACGACCGTGGTTTCGCGCTGGTTGGTGATGCCCACCGCGCGGATGTCCTTGGCCTGCAGCTTGGCTTTGGCCAGGGCTTCGCGGGCGGTGCTGAGCTGGGTGCGCCAGATTTCCATCGGGTCGTGCTCAACCCAGCCGGGCTGCGGAAAGATTTGCGGCAGTTCGAGCTGGGATTGGCTGACGATGTGGCCGTCGGCGTGGAAGACGATGCTGCGGGAGCTGGAGGTGCCCTGGTCGAGGGCGAGTAGGTAGGTCATGGTTGGGTCGCAGGATGGGTTGCGATATGGCAGCGGACTTGGGCGTCGCGCAGCAGGGAAGTAAAGGGGTCGAGGGTCGGGGCATCGGTGAACAGCCGGTCAATCTGCGTCAGACTGGCCACTTCGACCATGGCCGGGCGGTTGAATTTGCTGCTGTCGGCGGCCAGCCAGACCTCGCGTGCATGGCGAATGATGGCCTGCGAGACCTTGACTTCGCGGTAGTCAAAGTCGCGCAACGTGCCGTCCATTTCTATGGCCGAAATGCCGATCAGCGCAATGTCTACCTTGAACTGGCGTATGAAATCGATAGCAGCCTCGCCGACCACGCCACGGTCGCGCCCGCGCACCACACCACCGGCAATGATCACCTCGCACTGCGGGTTGGTGCTGAGGATGGTGGCCACGTTCAGGTTGTTGGTGATGACGCGCAGGCCCTTGTGCTGCATCAAGGCCTTGGCAATGGCCTCGGTGGTGGTGCCGATGTTGAGGATCAGCGAGCAGTCGTTGGGCACCTCGGCCGCCACTGCGCGGGCGATGCGGGCCTTGCCTTCGGCGTGCAGGTTTTCGCGCTGTGGGTGGGCGATGTTCTCAATCGTCGAACTGGGTACGCGCACGCCGCCGTGGAAGCGGGTGAGCAGGCCGTCGTCGGCCATGCGCTGCACGTCGCGGCGCACGGTTTGCAGGGTCACGCCCAGTTTGTCTGCCAGTTGGTCCACGGTGAGGGAACCTTGGGCTTGCACGGCTTGCAGCAGCAGCAGTTGTCGGGGGTTGGGGTTCACAAATGTTCGTTTTAGGGTGATGTCGTGACGGTGACTTTAAAACGAAAGACAAGGAACCAACCAAGGGTTGTTACTGAGAAAAAAGAAACGTAAACGAACAATAATTATCAAATTCGAAGATTTACGTAAATTTCAGTAAAGGAACGTGATGCAGTTGAGCTTAGAAGGCATCAGCAAAAAGGTGGGGGCGCAGACGTGGCTGTACGAGATGGGTATCGCCCCCCAGCCTGGCGCGGTCACCGTGCTGCTAGGTGCCACCCAGGCGGGCAAGACCAGCCTGATGCGCATCATGGCCGGCCTGGATGTACCCACCCATGGCCGGGTCAAGGTAGACGGTGTGGATGTGACAGGCCAGCCGGTGCGTGAGCGCAATGTCGCCATGGTCTACCAACAATTCATCAATTACCCCTCGCTCAAGGTGCGCGACAACATCGCCTCGCCGCTCAAGCTGCGTGGTGAGAAGAACATGGACCTGCGTGTCCGTGAACTGGCCGAAAAGCTGCACATTGAAATGTTTCTAGACCGCTTTCCCGCAGAGTTGTCGGGCGGGCAACAGCAGCGCGTGGCTTTGGCCCGCGCCCTGGCCAAAGCCGCGCCGCTGATGCTGCTGGACGAGCCGCTGGTCAACCTGGATTACAAGCTGCGCGAAGAGTTGCGCGACGAGCTGAGTTCGCTGTTTGCTGCCGGTGAATCCACTGTGGTCTACGCCACCACCGAGCCGGGCGAAGCCCTGCTGCTGGGTGGCTACACCGCGGTGATGGATGCCGGTGAGCTGCTGCAGTACGGCCCTACCGCCGAGGTGTTCCACCAGCCGAAGTCGCTGCGCGTGGCCCGGGCTTTCAGCGATCCACCGATGAATCTGGTGGCTGGACACACCGCTGCAGGTGGCGTGCAGCTGCAGGCTGGGCCGCTGCTGGCGCTGGCTTTGCCGCCCACCGTGGCTGGGAGCCTGACGGTGGGCCTGCGGGCCAGTGCGCTGCGGGTGCAGGCCCGTCCTGGCGATGTGGCTTTGAACGGGCACGTCGAGCTGGCCGAGATTTCGGGCTCTGACACCTTTGTCCACGTCGCCACGCCCATCGGCGAGCTGGTCGCCCAGCTCACGGGTGTGCATTATTTTGAATTGGGCACGGCTTTGACTTTGTACTTCCACGCCACCCAGACTTACGTGTTTGACGGGCAGGGTGCATTGCTGCTGGCTCCCTTGCGGAATGTGAAAGTAGGGGGACGCATTTAATGGCCCGCATTGAACTCGATCTGGCGCACGCCTACCGCGCCAACCCCACGCAAGACAGTGACTACGCGCTGCTGCCGTTGAAGATGACCTTCAATGACGGCGGGGCCTATGCCCTGCTGGGCCCCTCGGGCTGCGGCAAAACCACCATGCTGAACATCATGTCTGGCCTGCTGGCGCCATCGCAAGGCACGGTGCTGTTTGACGGCAAGGACGTGACCCGCGCATCGCCGCAAGAGCGCAACATCGCCCAGGTGTTCCAGTTCCCGGTGATCTACGACACCATGACGGTGGCTGAGAACCTGGCCTTCCCGCTGCGCAACCGCAAAGTGCCGCAGGCGCAGATCGACAAGCGCGTGGGTGAGATTGCCGAGATGCTGGAGATGAGCGGCCAACTGAACCAGCGCGCAGCGAATCTGGCGGCGGATGCCAAGCAGAAGATTTCGCTGGGCCGCGGCTTGGTGCGGCCGGATGTGTCGGCCGTTTTGTTTGATGAGCCGCTGACCGTCATCGACCCGCACTTGAAATGGCAGTTGCGCCGCAAGCTCAAGCAGATCCACCGCGAACTCAAGCTGACGTTGATTTACGTGACGCACGACCAGGTGGAGGCGCTGACCTTTGCCGAGCAGGTGGTGGTGATGACGCGCGGCCGTGCCGTGCAAGTCGGCTCTGCCGATGCCTTGTTTGAGCGCCCCAGCCACACTTTTGTGGGCAACTTCATCGGCTCGCCGGGTATGAACTTTTTGCCCGCACAGGCTACAGGCGATGCGCTAAAGGTTGCCGGTGCGCAATGGCTGTTGCCCCGTGCCTTGCCCGCCGGTGCGCTCAAGCTGGGCGTGCGGCCCGAGTATGTTGCGTTGGCGCTTCCCGCCACCCCTGGCGCGCTGCTGTGCACCGTGTCCAAGATTCAGGACGTGGGCACCCATGTGATGCTGACCGCCACCGTGGAGGGCCAGACGCTTAAGGCCCGGCTCAGCCCGGAAGTCCAACTACCCGCCGTGGGCGAGGTGGTCTGGTTGCAGGTGCTGGGCGAGCACACCTGTTTTTACCAAAACGAGGAAATTGTGGCATGAGCACTACCACCAAACCGGTGAACCAGAAGGCCTGGTTCTTGATTCTGCCGGTGCTGATCTGCGTGGCGTTTTCTGCCATCGTTCCACTGATGACGGTGGTGAACTATTCGGTGCAAGACATCATTTCGCCCGAGCGCCGCGTGTTTGTGGGCACCGAGTGGTTTGTGGCGGTGATGCGCGATGAAGAGCTGCACTCCGCGCTGTTGCGCCAATTGACGTTCTCGCTGTCGGTGCTGGCGGTGGAGCTGCCGCTGGGCATTCTGCTGGCCTTGGCTATGCCGGCCGATGGTTGGAAGGCTTCGGTGGTGCTGGTGATCGTGTCGCTGTCGCTGTTGATTCCCTGGAATGTGGTGGGCACGATCTGGCAGATTTTTGGCCGCTCGGACATTGGGCTGCTGGGCGCGACGCTGCAGTGGCTGGGCATTGACTACAGCTACACCGGCAACGCCGCCCACGCCTGGTTGACGGTGCTGGTGATGGATGTGTGGCACTGGACGCCGTTGGTGGCCTTGTTGGGCTATGCGGGTTTGCGTTCCATTCCCGATGCGTATTACCAGGCGGCGCGTATTGACGGGGCCAGCAAGTTCGCCGTGTTTCGCTACATCCAGTTGCCGAAGATGCGCGGCGTGCTGATGATTGGCGTGCTGCTCCGCTTCATGGATAGCTTCATGATCTACACCGAGCCGTTTGTGTTGACCGGCGGTGGGCCGGGCAATGCGACCACCTTTTTGTCGCAGTATTTAACGCAGAAAGCTGTAGGCCAGTTTGACCTGGGTCCGGCTGCGGCTTTCTCGCTGATCTATTTCCTCATCATCCTGCTGCTGTGCTTCATCCTCTACAACTGGATGCAGCGCGTGGGCACCCAAGAAAAAGAAGGCGGCCAATGAGCGCAGTGCAGGGCCGTCCCAAACAAGCTCGCACCCCCTTGGGGGGCTGCGATTACACGAAGTGCATCGCATGGGGGTCAGATGTCTAAGCCTAAGTTCCAGAAGCGAACTCTGTTTTTGTTCGCCTACATCGTTTTCGCGTTGCTGCCCATCTATTGGATGGTCAACATGTCGTTCAAGACCAATCAGGAAATTGTGGCCAGCTTTTCGTTGTTTCCCCAGCATTTCACCTGGGACAACTACCACACTATCCTGACCGATCCATCGTGGTACTCGGGCTACATCAATAGCCTGATCTACGTCAGCATGAACATGGTGATCACCCTCACCGTGTCCCTACCTGCTGCGTATGCGTTTTCACGCTACAGCTTCCTGGGCGACAAGCATGTGTTTTTCTGGTTGTTGACCAACCGGATGACCCCGCCTGCGGTGTTTTTGCTGCCGTTTTTTCAGCTCTACACCACGGTGGGCCTGATGGACACGCACCTGGCCGTGGCGCTGGCGCATTTGCTGTTCAGCGTACCGCTGGCGGTGTGGATTCTGGAAGGCTTCATGAGCGGTATTCCGCGGGAGATCGACGAGACGGCCTACATCGACGGCTATACCTTTCCGCGCTTTTTTCTCACTATCTTCTTGCCACTGATCAAGGCCGGGGTGGGCGTGGCGGCTTTCTTCTGCTTCATGTTTAGCTGGGTGGAACTGCTGCTGGCGCGCACGCTGACCAGCGTAAATGCCAAGCCGATTGTGGCCACCATGACGCGCACTGTGTCGGCGTCTGGCATGGACTGGGCCACGCTGGCGGCAGCCGGTGTCTTGACCATTGTTCCAGGGGCCATCGTGATCTGGTTTGTACGCAACTACATCGCAAAAGGTTTTGCGATGGGCCGTGTCTAGGAGATAGGTATGTTTGAGTGGATGGCTTGGACCTTGCCGGTCGCAGTGTTCTTTATTTGTATCGCGTTGATGCTGGCGGGCATGACGGTGTGGGAGATCAAATCCCCCACGACGCTACGACGCGGTTTTTTGCCAATCGAAACCACGCGGGGAGACCGCCTGTTCATTGGCTTGCTGAGCGCAGCCTATGTGAATCTGGCGTTTGTCGGGCTGAGTGGCAAGTTTGCCGAGTGGTTCCAACTGGACGGTGATCCGTCGATCTGGATCAGCTTCGTGGTGTCCATGGCGGTCTTGGCGCTGGTGATGCGCAAAGGTTAAGCAAAGAGTTTCCAGGATTCGGCTTTTATTTCCCCCAGAGCCGAGCAAGCCTTTTGTCGAAATGGGGGTACACCAATGAGGAGACGAGACATGAAGATGCGTTATTCCATACTGGCTATTGCAGCGGCTTGCGCGCTGACTGGCCATGCGTTCGCCGACGAGGCGGCGGCCAAGAAGTGGATCGACAGCGAGTTCCAGCCTTCCACCTTGAGTAAGGACAAGCAAGCGGCTGAGATGAAGTGGTTCATTGAAGCCGCAAAGAAGCTGCAAGCCAAAGGCGTGAAGGAGATTTCGGTGGTGTCCGAGACCCTGACGACCCATGAATACGAGTCGAAAACCTTGGCCAAGGCGTTTGAAGAAATCACCGGTATCAAGGTCAAGCACGACGTGATCCAAGAGGGCGATGTGGTTGAAAAGCTGCAGACCTCCATGCAGTCGGGCAAGTCAATTTACGACGGCTGGATTTCGGATTCGGACCTGATCGGCACGCACTACCGCTACGGCAAGATTTTGTCTTTGACGGACTACATGGTCGGCGCGGGTAAAGAATTTACCGACCCTGATCTGGACCTGAAAGACTTCATCGGCACCAGCTTCACCACGGCGCCCGATAAGAAGATGTACCAACTGCCCGACCAGCAGTTTGCCAACCTGTACTGGTTCCGTGCCGACCTGTTCGCGCGCCAGGACCTGAAAGACAAGTTCAAAGCCAAATATGGCTACGACCTGGGTGTGCCGCTGAACTGGAGCGCCTACGAAGACATCGCCGCGTTCTTCAGTGAAGACGTAAAGACCATCGACGGCAAGCCTATTTATGGCCACATGGATTACGGCAAAAAAGACCCGTCCCTGGGCTGGCGTTTCACCGATGCCTGGCTGTCCATGGCTGGTGCGGCCGATATTGGCATTCCCAACGGTATGCCCATCGACGAATGGGGCATCAAGGTGGCCGATGACAAGTGCACGCCGGTCGGCGCATCGGTGTCCCGCGGCGGCGCTACCAATTCGCCTGCGGCTGTGTACGCCTTGACCAAGTACATCGACTGGATGAAGAAGTTCGCGCCCAAAGAAGCCATGGGCATGACTTTCGGTGAGTCTGGCCCCGTGCCTGCGCAAGGCCAGATTGCCCAGCAGATATTCTGGTACACCGCATTTACCGCGGACATGGTCAAGCCCGGCCTGCCCGTGGTGAACGCTGACGGCACCCCTAAATGGCGCATGGCCCCCGGCCCGAACGGCCCGTACTGGAAGCCCGGCATGCAAAACGGCTACCAGGATGTGGGTTCGTGGACCTTCTTCAAGGACCACGATGCCAACAAAGTGGCGGCTGCTTGGCTGTATGCGCAGTTTGTGACTAGCAAGACCGTGTCGTTGAAGAAGTCCATCACCGGTTTAACCTTCATCCGCGACAGCGACATCCGCGCCGACTACTTCACGCAAAACGCTAATAAGTATGGTGGTTTGATCGAGTTCTACCGCAGCCCAGCCCGCGTGGCCTGGACCCCAACCGGGACCAACGTGCCTGACTACCCCAAGCTGGCGCAGCTGTGGTGGAAAAACGTGGCCGAGGCCGTGACGGGTGAGAAGACGCCGCAAAAAGCCATGGACAACCTGGCCGACGAGATGGACAACGTGATGTCCCGCCTCGAACGTGCTGGCATGGCCCATTGCGCCCCCAAGCTGACCCCCAAGGGCGACCCGAACAAGTACCTGAGTGATGCCCATGCCCCATGGAAGAAGCTGGCGAACGAGAAGCCCAAGGGTGAAACGATTGCCTACGACACGCTGCTAAACGCTTGGAAGAATGGCAAAGTCCGTTAACGTGCAAGCACTTTCATGCCTTGGGATGCTCTGCACCCAGGGCATGAAGCCTAGTGTGTTAACACAGATGCCATAAGCTTTATGCGTCTCGCCGCGTGGACTCTGTGCACGCGGCTTTTTTTTGAGCCCGGCATGCTTCGCGCTTGGTGGGTTTGTTTGATTGGTGAAATTTAGGTTATGACACTCGCATCCCCACCCCTGGCTACTCTGCGTTCTGCGTTGATGGCGCAACTGACCGCCCCTGCCCGTTTTGATGTGGTGGTGATTGGTGGCGGCGCAACCGGCTTGGGCGTGGCGCTGGATGCAGCTGCGCGAGGATTCAGCGTGGCCCTGGTCGAGTCACACGACTTTGCCAAAGGGACCTCGTCGCGGGCGACCAAACTGGTGCACGGCGGCGTTCGTTATCTGGCCCAGGGCAACATCGCCCTGGTGCGCGAGGCGCTGCACGAGCGCACCACGCTGCTGCACAACGCGCCACATCTGGCCCAGCCACTGGCCTTTGTGATGCCCTCGTACAAGCTGCTGGATACGCCGTTTTACGGCATTGGTTTGAAGATGTACGACGCTTTGGCGGGCAAGGCCGGCCTGGGTCCCACAGAATTTTTGGGGCGCAATAAAACCTTGCAATACCTGCCCACGGTCCAGGCCCAGGGCCTCAAGGGCGGGGTGAAGTACTGGGATGGCCAGTTCGACGATGCGCGGCTGGCCCTGGTGCTGGCCCGTACCGCCGCCGCCCATGGTGCGGTGGTGGTCAATTACTGCGCCGCTACGGGCCTGTTGCACGAAGACGGAAAAGTTGCTGGTGTGCACTGCGAAGACCGAGAAACCGGTGCCAAGATCACCCTGCACTCAGGCTGCGTGGTGAATGCCACGGGCGTCTGGGTGGATGCGTTTCGCCAGCAAGATGGCGAAGCCACGGGCCGGGCCGCTAAACCCATGGTGGCTCCTAGCCAAGGCGTGCACATCGTGGTGGACCGCGAATTTTTACCCGGTGACCACGCCATGTTGGTGCCCAAAACGGCCGATGGCCGTGTGCTGTTTGCCGTGCCGTGGCTGGGCAAGGTCATTCTGGGCACCACCGACACGCCGCGCCACGATTTGGACCGCGAGCCGCGTCCGTTCAAGGAAGAGGTGGAGTTCATCCTGAGTGAATCCGCCCGCTATCTCAGCCGTGCCCCTACCCGGGTCGACGTGAAAAGCGTCTGGGTCGGCTTGCGTCCGTTGGTCAAGCCGCAGGACGACGATGGCGGCAACACCAAGGGCATCAGCCGCGAGCACACAGTGCTGGTCAGCAAAAGTGGCCTCGTCACAGTCACCGGCGGCAAATGGACTACCTACCGCGCTATGGCCGAGGACGTGCTGGACAAATGTTTCGACGCGCATTTGCTGCAGCCGCGCAAGCCTGGCACCACGTCTACTTTGCGTTTGGTGGGGGCTGGGGTGGCTATGGACGCACAGCGTCCCAAGATCAGCGATGCACCCGGCTTGCACGCCTACGGTACCGAGCAGCCCGTCGTGCAGGCCTTGCCTGGCGGCGACCGCTGGTTGGGTGGCGGCCTCACCGAGGGGATGGTGCGTTTTGCGGCGCGCTTTGAATATGCCCGCACCGTGGAGGATGTGCTGGGTCGGCGCAGTCGCTTGCTTTTCTTGGATGCACGGTTGGCGGCCACCTTGGCCCCGGCGGTAGCGGAAATCCTGCAGGAAGAAACCGGTACCAATCCCCAAGCCGATGCATTTGTTGCTTTGGCACAACTTTATCTGACCCTGCCTGCGTGAAGCCCCTGGCGCAATGGCCGCTGGAGGCGCGGCGCGGGCTGGTGGGCGTGCTGACCGACATTGACGACACCCTGACGACCGACGGTGCCATCACCGCCGACGCGCTGCAGGCCTTGGCGGACCTGAAGGCGGCAGGTTTGGTGGTCATAGCCATTACTGGCCGTCCAGTCGGCTGGAGCGAGCCGTTTGCATGCACCTGGCCGGTAGATGCAATCGTGGCAGAAAATGGCGCTGTGGCGTTGCAAAATTTAAGCCAAATCGACCTCCAGCGCATACCCTACCTGCGCGGGCAGCTATCAAAACTGTATATCCAGGATGTCTCCACACGCCGAGCCAACTTTGCGCGCATGCAGCAAGTTGCGCAGCGTGTGCTGGCAGAAGTGCCTGGGGCTAAGCTATCGGAAGACTCTGCGGGGCGTGAAACCGATATCGCTTTCGACCACAGCGAATTTACCCAGCTGTCCCCCGACAAGATCGCCCAGGTGGCGGCTATTTTGCAATCTGAGGGCATGCACGCCACGGTCAGCTCCATCCATATCAACGGCTGGTTTGGTGGACACGACAAATGGGTTGGTGCGTGCTGGATCGTCAAGTCTTTGTTGGGGCGAGACTTGGCCGCAGAGCGTGACCTGTGGGCCTATGTGGGTGACTCCACCAACGACCAGCGCATGTTTGAAGCCTTGCCCAACAGCATCGGTGTTGCTAACGTGCTACGGTTTGAGTCGCAATTGGCGTGCAAACCCCGCTATATCACCCTGAAAGAGCGGGGCGCGGGCTTTGCCGAGGCAGTTTTTGCAGTTTTGGCCGCACGTGATGGATGCAATGGGTAGTTTTTCTTGGCAGGGTGTTGACGTGTCTTTAAATACTCTGCATAATCGTGGGCTTCGCTCCTAAAAAGCGATGCTTCTGCCCAAAGGAAGCGCTATGAGTGGTTTGTAGCGTGGACGACGGGCCCAAGACTGATCAAGCGAGCCGGTGATAAGCCGATTCAACTGATGCAAGTTGGGAAAACATAGACATGATCCAAACTGAATCCCGGTTAGATGTTGCCGACAATACTGGCGCGAAATCCGTTCTCTGCATCAAGGTGCTGGGCGGGTCCAAGCGTCGCTATGCAAGCGTTGGCGATGTCATCAAAGTGAGCATTAAAGAAGCCGCTCCACGTGGTCGCGTCAAAAAAGGCGAGATCTACAGTGCAGTGGTGGTGCGCACGGCCAAAGGCATCCGTCGTGCAGACGGTTCGCTGGTCAAATTCGACGGCAACGCAGCAGTGTTGCTCAACGCAAAGCTGGAGCCCATCGGCACCCGCATCTTCGGACCCGTGACGCGCGAATTGCGTACCGAAAAGTTCATGAAGATCGTGTCCCTGGCTCCTGAAGTTCTGTAAGGACGCAACATGAACAAAATTCGCAAAGGCGACCAAGTCGTTGTGCTCACCGGGCGCGACAAGGGCAAGCGCGGCACCGTGGCGCTGCGCAAAGATGACTCGTACCTGTTGGTCGATGGCATCAATATGGTCAAGAAGCACGCTAAACCTAATCCCATGAAGGGCGAGGCAGGCGGCATCATTGAAAAGAATATGCCCATTCACCAGTCCAACGTAGCCATTTTCAATGCGGCTACTGGCAAGGCTGATCGTGTTGGAATCAAGTTGCTGGCAGATGGCAAGCGCACCCGCGTTTACAAGTCTAGCGGCGAAGAAATCAAGGTTGCATGAGCATGGCACGTCTACAACAACTCTATCGCGACAAAGTCGCTCCCGAGCTGATGGCCAAGTTTGGCTACACCTCGCCGATGCAGGTTCCCCGCTTCACCAAAATCACTTTGAATATGGGTGTGAGCGAAGCGGTATCTGACAAGAAGGTCATGGACAACGCCGTTGCCGACTTGACCAAGATTGCAGGCCAACGTCCTGTGGTGACCAAGGCCAAGAAGGCTATCGCGGGTTTCAAAATCCGTGAAGGCCAGGCAATCGGTTGCATGGTGACCTTGCGCGGCGTGCAGATGTTTGAGTTCCTGGACCGTTTTGTCACCGTGGCTCTGCCCCGTGTACGTGACTTCCGTGGTATCTCTGGTCGTGCTTTCGATGGCCGTGGTAACTACAACATCGGCGTGAAAGAGCAGATCATTTTCCCTGAAATCGAGTACGACAAGGTCGATGCCTTGCGCGGTCTCAATATCAGCATCACGACAACGGCCAAGAATGACGAGGAGTGCAAGGCACTGCTCGCCGGCTTCCGTTTTCCGTTCAAGAACTGAGGTGACGTGTGGCTAAACAAGCTCTGATTCAGCGTGAACTCAAGCGTGACCAATTGGTTGCCAAGTACGCAGCAAAACACGCAGAGTTGAAAGCAATTTCGACCGATGCCAAGAAGACCGACGACGAGCGTGCTGCGGCCCGCTTGGCTTTGCAAAAGCTTCCACGCAATGCAAACCCGACGCGTCAACGTAACCGTTGCGCCATCACGGGTCGTCCTCGTGGAACATTCCGTCAGTTTGGCTTGGCTCGCGCAAAAATTCGCGAACTGGCTTTTGCTGGCGATATCCCCGGTATGGTCAAGGCCAGCTGGTAAGTAAGGCAGGAGAACCTAAACATGAGTATGAGTGATCCCATCGCCGACTTGCTGACTCGCATCCGCAACGCGCAAATGGTGGCCAAAACGACTGTATCGATTCCTTCATCCAAAGTGAAGGTCGCGATTGCCCAAGTCTTGAAAGATGAAGGCTACATTGATGGCTTCCAGGTGAAAACCGAAGCTGGCAAAAGCGAACTCGAAATTACCTTGAAATATTACGCCGGTCGCCCTGTGATCGAACGTATTGAGCGCGTTAGCCGTCCTGGCCTGCGTGTTTACAAAGGCCACGGCGCCATTCCACAAGTCATGAATGGCTTGGGTGTGGCAATTGTTACCACTCCGCAAGGCGTGATGACGGACCGCAAAGCCCGCGCAACCGGTATCGGTGGCGAAGTCTTGTGCTACGTCGCTTAAGCAGGAGAAATAGCAAATGTCTCGCGTAGGAAAAATGCCTGTTGCTATCCCCGCTGGTGTGGATGTGGCAATCAAGGACGACCAAATCAATGTCAAGGGCAACGGCGGTTCGCTGTCGTTGACCCAAAATGCGCTGGTTACCGTGACCAATGACGCTGGCAAACTCACGTTTGTCCCCGCCAATGAGTCTCGTGAAGCCAATGCTATGTCGGGCACCATGCGTCAGTTGGTGAACAACATGGTTGTCGGTGTGACCAAGGGTTTCGAGAAGAAGCTGAACCTGGTTGGTGTGGGCTACAAAGCCGCCGCCCAAGGTGCCAAGCTGAACTTGGCCGTGGGTTACTCCCACCCCGTCAATATCGATATGCCCGCTGGCATCACCGTTGCGACCCCCACCCCGACAGAAATTCTGATCAAGGGTGCGGACCGTCAACGTGTGGGCCAAGTAGCTGCTGAGATTCGTGCGATCCGTCCTCCCGAGCCTTACAAGGGCAAGGGCATCCGCTATTCGGATGAGAAGATCACGATCAAAGAAACCAAGAAGAAATAAGGAGCCGCAACATGTTGACCAAAAAAGAACAGCGTCTCCGCCGTGCGCGTCAAACCCGCATCCGCATTGCAACCCAAGGCGTTGCACGCCTGACGGTGAACCGTACCAACTTGCACATCTACGCCAGCGTTATTTCTGGCGACGGTGCCAAGATCCTGGCCAGCGCATCCACCGCCGAAGCGGCTGTGCGCAAAGAGCTGGGCGGCGCTGGCAAGGGTGGCAACACCACCGCAGCACAAGCCATTGGCAAGCTGATTGCTGAAAAAGCAAAGGCAGCTGGTGTTGAAAAAGTAGCGTTTGATCGCTCAGGTTTTGCGTACCACGGACGCGTCAAGGCGCTTGCCGATGCTGCCCGCGAAGCTGGCTTGCAGTTCTAAGCAGATCGGAATAAATCATGGCTAAAGTTCAAGGGAAAATGCAGGGTAAGGCTGAAGGGCCTGAAGACGGCCTGCGTGAAAAGATGATCGCGGTCAACCGCGTTACCAAGGTGGTCAAGGGTGGCCGTATTCTTGGTTTCGCAGCATTGACCGTGGTGGGTGATGGCGAAGGTCGCGTTGGCATGGGCAAGGGCAAGTCAAAAGAAGTGCCTGCTGCTGTGCAAAAAGCGATGGAAGAAGCCCGTCGCAACATGGTGAAAGTCACCCTGAAAAACGGTTCCGTTTTCCACAAAGTGACTGGCCAACATGGCGCAGCCAACGTGATGATGGCACCGGCCCCCAAGGGTACCGGCATCATTGCAGGCGGCCCTATGCGCGCAGTGTTTGAAGTGATGGGTATCACCGATATCGTGGCCAAGAGCCATGGTTCGTCAAACCCATACAACATGGTGCGTGCCACCTTGGATGCATTGCGTAATTCGACCACTCCTTCGGACATTGCTGCCAAGCGCGGCAAAAACGTCGAAGAAATCTTCGTCTGAGCAAGGTTATCTAAATGACAACGCAACAAACACTCAAAGTGACGCTGGTTCGCAGCCCGATTGGTACCAAGGAATCGCACCGTGCAACCGTTCGTGGCTTGGGTCTGCGCAAGATTCGCAGCGTAAGCGAACTGCAAGACACGCCCGAAGTCCGCGGCATGATCAACAAGATCAGTTATCTGGTCAAAATCATCTAAGGATTGACGATGGAACTCAATGGCATTAAGCCCGCAGCGGGTGCAAAGCACGCCAAGCGCCGCGTTGGTCGCGGCATCGGCTCTGGACTGGGCAAGACCTCTGGTCGTGGCCACAAGGGTCAAAAGTCCCGTGCAGGTGGTTATCACAAGGTCGGCTTTGAAGGCGGTCAAATGCCTATGCAACGCCGCTTGCCTAAGCGTGGTTTCAAATCGCATTTGCTGAAGTACAACGCTGAAGTCACTCTGGAAGCGCTGGAAAAGTTGGGCCTGTCTGAAGTAGACGGTTTGGCGCTGAAGCAAGCAGGCTTGGTGGCTGAGATGGCTAAAGTCATCAAGGTGATCAAGACTGGGGAACTGACCAAGGCTATCAAGTTCACAGGTATTGGTGCTACGGCGGCAGCCAAGGTGGCTATTGAAGCCGCCGGTGGCAGTCTGGCTTAAGTTTTTGTTGAAGGAAACGTTCGGTGGCAACTAGCGCTCAAATCGCAAAGACGGGTAAGTTCGGCGACCTGCGTCGTCGCTTGGTGTTTTTGCTGCTCGCGCTGGTTGTCTATCGTGTCGGTGCGCATATTCCTGTGCCCGGCATCGATGCAACGCAACTGCAGCAGCTTTTCAAAGGCCAACAAGGCGGTATATTGAGTTTGTTCAATATGTTTTCTGGTGGCGCTTTGTCCCGGTTTACGGTATTTGCCCTGGGCATCATGCCTTACATCTCGGCCTCTATCATCATGCAATTGATGGGTTATGTGGTCCCGATGTTTGAGCAGATGAAGAAGGAAGGTGAGTCTGGTCGTCGCAAGATTACCCAGTACACCCGCTATGGCACTTTGGGCCTTGCGTTGTTTCAGTCTTTGGTAATTGCTACAGGTTTGGAGAGCTCCCCAGGTTTGGTGTTGTCTCCAGGTTTTGGTTTCCGTATGACGGCTGTCGTAAGTTTGACCGCTGGAACGATGTTTTTGATGTGGTTGGGTGAGCAAATTACAGAGCGCGGTTTGGGGAATGGAATCTCCATCTTGATCTTCGCTGGTATTGCGGCTGGATTGCCGGGTTCTATCGGTGGTTTGCTGGAGTTGGTGCGTACTGGTGCTATGAGCATCATTGCATCAATCTTTATCGTTGCAGTGGTTGCCTTGGTTACTTACTTTGTTGTGTTCGTTGAGCGCGGTCAAAGAAAAATCTTGGTGAATTACGCACGGCGGCAGGTGGGTAACAAGGTATACGGCGGACAGTCTTCGCATCTGCCTTTGAAACTCAACATGGCTGGTGTGATTCCTCCGATCTTTGCTTCATCGATTATTTTGTTGCCTGCAACGGTCGTGAATTGGTTCAGTGCTTCTGAATCGTTGCGCTGGTTGAAGGATGTCGCAGGTATGTTGAGCCCAGGACAGCCAGTCTATGTGTTGTTCTACGCCAGTGCCATTGTGTTCTTCTGCTTTTTCTACACGGCTCTGGTATTCAATAGCCGCGAAACAGCAGACAACCTGAAGAAGAGTGGTGCGTTTATTCCTGGTATTCGTCCGGGTGAACAGACCGCTCGCTATATCGACAAGATATTGTTGAGGTTGACTTTGGCAGGTGCGGTGTACATCACGTTTGTGTGTTTGGTCCCGGAAATATTGGTCTTGAAATACAACGTGCCATTTAATTTTGGTGGAACGTCACTGCTCATTATTGTGGTGGTGACCATGGATTTCATGGCCCAGGTTCAAAACTACATGATGTCTCAACAGTATGAGTCATTGCTGAAAAAGGCTAACTTCAAGTCTTCTGCCAATGCGTAATTGGTAAGCTAAAAGTTGGTCATGGGTTCTGGTGTTTTGTTCCAGAGAATTCAATCGCACGGTATTCAGAGTTTTAGGAGAATTAAATGAGAGTTTCAGCTTCGGTTAAGAAAATTTGCCGCAACTGCAAAGTCATCCGACGCAAGGGCGTGGTTCGTGTGATCTGTACAGATCCGCGCCACAAACAGCGTCAAGGTTGATAGAAAAGTTTTAGAGGACGCACATGGCACGTATCGCTGGTATTAACATTCCGCCGCAAAAGCATTCCGAAATCGGCTTAACCGCTATTTTTGGCATCGGTCGCACGCGCGCTCGCAAGATTTGCGAAGCTTGCGACATTGCATATTCCAAGAAGGTCAAAGACTTGACCGATGCAGATCTGGAAAAGATCCGCGACCAAATCGCTCTCTTTACCATTGAAGGCGATTTGCGTAGAGAAACCACGATGAACATCAAGCGATTGATGGACATCGGCTGCTACCGTGGTTTCCGCCACCGTCGTGGTTTGCCGATGCGTGGCCAGCGTACGCGTACCAACGCACGCACCCGCAAGGGACCGCGCAAGGCTGCGGCTTCATTGAAGAAATAAAGGGATTGAGAAATCACTATGGCTAAAGCTCAACAAAGCAACGCATCGCAGCGCGTACGTAAGAAAGTTCGCAAGAACGTGTCTGACGGTGTCGCACACGTGCACGCATCATTTAACAATACAATCATCACGATCACTGATCGTCAAGGCAATGCGTTGTCTTGGGCTTCTTCCGGTG
>NZ_JBDTEM010000207.1:0-2720 GCF_039922535.1 Rhodoferax sp.
TTCGCGTGGTTCGCCGAGCTGGTTTAGGTGGAAGGAGACGAGAAGTTTTGACATGGAAGAGGCCTTATCCAGAGTTGCTTGATGAATGCCTCTATGCTAGAGCGGGCCTTGCGGTTTGGGTGCCGAAGCAGGTGCCACCAACCGCGGGAAATTGGCGATTTTCAGCCTTCGACAGCGCAATCTGCCGGCATGGTAAAGGACGAGAATTTCAAAGCCAGCGGGCCATGTGCCCGTGCATCTTCATGGAGGCCACATGTTTCAGTAGCCACGCAAGCGGTCCACCAGCCCGACCATCGGCTCGTTTCTATCAAAGCGGCGCAGGTTGTCCAGCACCACCCGTGCCGCGCTCAGCGGATGTGTCATGCTGGCGATGTGTGGCGTCAGCGCGATATGTGCATGCGACCAAAACGGGTGCTCGGGCGTCAGAGGTTCCGGGTCGGTGACGTCAAGGATGGCGTCACCGATCTGGCCCGTATCCAGGGCAGCCAGCAAGTCGACATCGACCAATTGCGGCCCTCGCCCCACATGCACGAGACCGGCCCCCTTGGGCAACTGTTCGAAGAGTTTTTTATTCAAAAATCCGCGCGTTGCTTCGGTGAGCGGGAGCAAACAAATAAGGATCTCGGTGCCGGCCAAGAAGTCGGCCAGGCCTTCGCTTCCAGCGTGGCACTGCACACCGTCAATGTGGTGCTGCGAACGACTCCAACCCGCACAGTCGAAGCCCATGGCCTTCATTTGCGCAAGCACGGCCTGCCCGAGTGAGCCCAGGCCAAGCACCCCTACGCGCCGGTCGGCCGCCAGTTTGGCCTGCCGTGGTTGCCATTCGGCGCGCTGTTGCTGGCGACGGTACTGCGGCATGTCGCGGTGCAGGTGCAGCACGGCATGGGTTACATACTCCACCATGCCACTGACGATGCCTGGCTCCACCATGCGGACGACCGGCAGGTCGGCGGGCAGTGCATTCAAGTCAAACTGGTCCACGCCCGCTCCCGAGGAGAACAGCACCTCCAGCTTGGGAAAATGGCTGGCGATGCCATCGGGCGGTACCCAGGCTGCGAGGAAGCGCACCCTCTCAGGGTCGCCGATGTCAGGCCAAATGCGGAAGTCTATGTGGGGTGCTTGTTCACGGAATATCTCCGCCCATTGGCGGCCGCGCACCGGGTCGGACTTGTAGACGAAACTGAATTCATGCACCATGCCGCCCTCAACCAATAGCCTGTGTGGTGATGGCAAAAAGTGCAGGGCCACCGTCGGAATAGACCAGTGGTTTACCGCGCACCATGGTTGTCGGCGCATCGACTTCCACCAGACCAATAGCGGCCAGCCAGTCGCCCAGGCCCGCAGTCGCATCCACGTCGATACGCGTGAAACGGCCCGCGTTCTGCCCGGCCAGGTGGGCGATCAACGCCTTGGCACCCTCTACGTCAGGTGCAACCACTGGCCCGATGGTGTGGCCGCGGCCAAAGCGGCGCAACATGGCGAAGCCGCGCGGTGTCTGTTCATGGTCCAGCACCACACAGGCTTCGGCGCTGGCCAAAAGGTCTTCGATAAGTGCCGGGCGGGGCATTCCGCGTGCGGCCGCGTCCAGCGATTGCAGTGCAGCTAGCTCGTTCAGGCCCGCAGGCCGCATGCGCCAGCCGGGGGGCTGCGCAATCAGAGGTGTGGGTGTGGCAACGCCCTGGTGCTGTCGCACGCCGCCCGTCACTTTGAAGCCCAGTTTTTCATACAACGGCTGCCCCGCTTCAGTGGCCTGCAACAGCACGGTGTGATCGTCCAGACCATCGAGCAAGGCATCCATCAGTTGGCGGCCAATGCCGCGACCCTGGCAGCTTGGACTCACGATGATCAGGCCCACGGATGCATGCTCCGTGCCCCAGCGCCAACGCAGCCCGGTACCTACGATCCGCCCCCCCTGCTCAGCCACCGTGCCTTCGGCATGCGCAAAGACTTGCGCCCAGTCGGTCGGCCGGTGTGGCCAGCGAAGTTCGGCTGACAAGGCGTAGGCTTGTTCGATGTCGTCGGTAGTCATCGCACGGAGAACCACGCGGTCCTGGGCAAGGTCGGAAGGGGAGGAAGAAGACATACGGGAAATCTCTCTTGCGAACATGTGAATGAAGTCGATATTCGCCCACATTGATCCACTGCGCCAGCCCCAAAATGCTTGCTGCAATAACTCGCAAGCTTCTCCCGTCAACGTCCCTTGATTTGCAATTCACTGCCGCCACGGCGCCAGATACGCACACATATGCTGCGGCTTGTTACCTAATATCCAGTCTTGCTTGGCAGGCTTTCACATGAGGGGCATTTTTTTAGAAATCCACCGGATTGCCTATCACCATGCCTCAATTCGTCTGGCTCTGAATCTACCCGTCTTCTGTTCACGCCATCGGGGGCGATGGTGGCCTATATAGGATCACCCTGCAATGACAACTAACAATATCTTTGCTGCCGTACTCACTCAACATTTTCCTGACGAAGAAGATGACGGCCTGGCGCTCACTGCGCGCAACTATTGCAGCTTGGGTGTCCGCAGTGGCGAGGACTGTATGGGCCGAATCGGTGTTACTGCGTTGCGCTTCAAAAGCACGCTGATCGACTTCGCCACGGAACACTTAGGTGCACGGCGCACGCATCCGGTGCGAACCGCACACCATGCCGCGGTCCCCACTCCAAACCGCAGCTTGGGGCTAAAACGGTGGCAATTTCCATACGACCCTTGT
>NZ_JBDTEM010000208.1:0-12759 GCF_039922535.1 Rhodoferax sp.
CGCCGTCGTCATCGGCAAAGTTGGTGGCGATGGTTTGGAACTGCGCATCGATGGCGCTGAAGGCATCCACGATGTCCGGGTCAAAGTGCGTCGCCCGACCCTTGAGGATGATGTCGTGGGCCTCTTCGTGGGTGAAGGCGCGCTTGTAGACGCGTTTGCTGATCAGCGCGTCGTACACGTCGGCCAGGGCCATCAGCCGGGCCGAGATCGGTATCGCATCGCCCACCAGTCCTTGCGGGTAACCCGAGCCGTCCCACTTCTCCTGGTGGCTCAGGGTGATTTCCTTGGCGTAACGCAGGAAGGGCATTTGCTGGCCTTCTTCTTCCTCGGCGTGCACCAGCGCGGCATGGCCCAGCGTGGTGTGGGTTTTCATGATCTCGTATTCGCCGTCGTCCAGCTTGCCGGGCTTGAGCAAGATGCGGTCGGGGATGCCGACCTTGCCAATGTCGTGCAATGGGGCCGATTTGTACAGTGATTCGATCGCCTCGTTGCTCAGCTCGGCCGCAAAACGCGGGTGCTCTTGCAGGTAGATGGCCAGCGCCTTGACGTATTTTTGCGTGCGGCGCAGGTGGTTGCCGGTTTCGTTGTCGCGGGTTTCGGCCAGCAGGGCCATGGCGCGCACGGTGATGTCCTGGATGGCGACGATCTCGCGGGTGCGTTTTTGCACCTCTTGCTCCAGGTAGCGGCTTTGGTTTTGAAGAAAATCACGGGCCAGCTTGAGTTCAATGTGGTTGCGTACCCGGGCCATCACCGTGGCCGGACTGATGGGCTTGGTGATGTAGTCCACCGCACCCATGTCGAGGCCGATTTTTTCGTCTTCGGTGGCACTCATGGCGGTGAGGAAGATCACTGGAATGTCCGCAGTGTTCGGGTCGGCGCGCAGGCGGCGCAGTACCTCGTAACCGTCCATGTCGGGCATCATGATGTCGAGCAGGATCAGGTCGGGCTTGCCGTCGGCACTGGCGATTTTCAGGGCCCGCTCACCGCTGGGGGCCAGCTTGACGCGGTACTCGGTGCGCAGCAGGCTGCTCATCAGCGACAGGTTGTCTGGCGTGTCGTCTACCACCAGCACGGTGCGTTTTTCGCCCGGATCTAATGGGTGGGTCATGGGGTGTGGTCTTGCATTTAGGGGTGCACCCGGCGCGCGCCGGTTTACTGC
Source organism: Rhodoferax sp. (assembly GCF_039922535.1). Taxonomy (GTDB): domain Bacteria; phylum Pseudomonadota; class Gammaproteobacteria; order Burkholderiales; family Burkholderiaceae_C; genus Rhodoferax_B. The sequence goes on from NZ_JBDTEM010000208.1 coordinate 1,160, forward strand.
ACTTTCAAGCTGTTGAGTTGCCAGGCCGAACGGTTGTAGTACATCTCGGCACGCAGTTCAGGCGAGGCATCAAAGGGGTAAACGATGAACAAGGGGCCCTTTTCGCGGATGGACATGGGCTTGTTGTCCAGCAGGTGGGCCACGATGGGGTCGAACTTGGTCGCGTCGTCGAAGGGAATCTCGGTTTTGTAGTCGTTCAACGCGGTTGCCACAATTTTGCTGCCCTTGGCACCGGCGGCGGCCAGTATGTCACGCAGCAGCGGGCCGGTAAAGGTGACGGGCTTGGGGTACCACGGGGTCTGGGTGGTAAATGTTTTTTGCGGCAGTTTTTCCAGCATCTTCATGTCAAAGACGGCATTGGCTCCGCTATTGGTCTGGCTCACCGTGCCGTTGATGGTCAGTACCACGTTGCCAGTGGGCTTGTCTAACGCCACTGCCGCAGCGCTCCAAAGAATGGTGCTGGCAAGTGCAATCCGGGCGGCGTGCAGTGAAATTGGCATGGTGGTATCCCGAGCTGATACAACGTGTAAGTCGCAATTTGTTACGCGCAACTATAGCAAGGGATGGTCCGCTAGTGTCAAAAACGCGCAGGTTTCCAGCGTGTGTGTAAACAGAAGACGGCAGAGTAAAGGCCTGCGAGACCTGCCGCAGGGGCTTTTGAGATCGTCAGCCGGGTGGCGCGCCGCGCTGTGCCCGGGCGCGGGCCAAGGCGGCGGCGATGGTGGCTTGTTTCGGGTTGATGGCTGCACTTGCCTGCGCCGTGGTCAAGGGCTCGGTCGCGATAATTTTTTCAGGCCTTTCAGTGCCCTGGCGTTTGTCCTGGCGCAGTCTATCGCTATGTTTGGTATAGCGTAGGCGGGCGTGCTCGGCATCGGCTGTAGACCATGCGCTCCAGCCCGTGCGGCTGCCGCTGGCATTTACCATCTGGATGCAGTCCACCGGGCACACCGGCAGGCAGAGTTCGCAGCCGGTGCAGTGCGCAGTGATTACGCTGTGCATGCGTTTGTTGCTGCCAAAAATCGCGTCGGTCGGGCAGGCGGCGATGCACAGGGTGCAGCCTATGCACCAGGCCTCGTCGATCACGGCCACGGTGCGTACCGCCTCCATGCCAAAGTCAGGGTTCAGCGGCAGCGCAGGCTGGCCGGTGATGGCTGCCAGCCGGGCAATGCCCTCGGCTCCGCCGGGTGGGCACTGGTTGATGGGGGCGGAGCCCTCAGCAATCGCCTGGGCGTAGGCCGCGCAATCCGGGTAGCCGCAGCGCGTGCACTGCGTTTGCGGCAGGGCGGCGTTGATGAGCTCGGCTAGCCCGGATGCGGTGGATGCTTGTGGCAAGTGGTTTAGGCCTTGCGCTTGGTCGATTTCTTAATCGGCAGCTTGGCAGACGCGTGCGGAGTGGTTGCTACGGCTTCGGCCATCACCACGGCAGGCACGGGTGCGGCGGTTGGGGGCTTGGAAGCCGCTACCGTCACGGTGCCGGTGTTGTGCGCCTTGATAAAGGCCTTGACCTCGGGGTACACCACATCGCGCCAACGGCGGCCACTAAAAATGCCGTAATGGCCTGCGCCCTGGGCTTCCATGTGCTGCTGTTGGCTGGCGGGGATGCTGCTGCACAGGTCGTGTGCGGCCTTGGTTTGGCCCGAACCGGAGATGTCGTCCAGTTCGCCTTCCACCGTCAGCAGAGCAGTGGTGGTGATGTCCTGGGGCTTGACCAGCTCAACTGTGCCGTCCAGGCCACGCACGTTCCAGGTGCCGTTGACCAGTTTGAAGTCTTGGAACACGGTGGAAATGGTTTCCAGGTAGTAGTGGGCATCCATGTCCAGCACGGCGTTGTACTCGTCGTAGAACTTGCGGTGCACTTCGGCGCTGACATCATCACCCTTGATCAGGTCCTTGAAGTAGTCGTAGTGGCTCTTCGCGTGGTGGTTGGGATTCATAGCCACGAAGCCGGTGTGCTGCAAAAAGCCGGGATACACCTTGCGGCCCGCACCGGGGAAGCTGGCCGGTACCTTGTAGATCACATTGTTCTCGAACCACTCGTAGCCCTTGTTCATGGCCAGGTTGTTCACCGCGGTGGGCGATTTGCGTGCGTCGATGGGGCCGCCCATCATGGTCATGGTCAACGGGGTCAGGTCGCCGCGCGAGGCCATCAGCGACACGGCGGCCAGCACCGGCACGGTGGGCTGGCAGACGCTCATGACGTGGCAGTTGCCGTAAATGCCTTGCAGGTGGCGGATGAACTCCTGCACGTAGTTGACGTAGTCGTCCAGGTGGAATTCGCCCTCCGAGAGCGGCACCAGGCGGGCGTTCTTCCAGTCGGTGATGTAGACCTTGTGGTCTTTCAACATGGTTTTGACGGTGTCGCGCAGCAGCGTGGCGTAGTGGCCGGACAGCGGCGCCACGATCAGCACTGCGGGCTGGCCTTTGAGCTGGGTCAGGGTGTCGATGTCGTCGGTAAAGCGCTTGAAGCGGCGCAGCTCGCAAAACGGCTTGTCAATTTCCACCCGTTCGTGGATGGCCACCTGGGTGCCGCCTACCTCGATGGTTTGCAGGCCAAAACTGGGCTTTTCGTAGTCTTTGCCCAGGCGGTACAGCAGGTCGTAACCCGCCGAGACGCGCTGCGACATGGCGTTTTTGCCCAGTGGCGAGAGCGGGTTGCTGTACAGCTTGGAGGCGGCTTGCGCAAAATCAGCAAACGGCTCCATCAATGAGCGTTGGGTTTCGTAGATTTGGTAGAGCATGGCGACCTAAAACGTGGGAAAAGAATGTTGCAGTGCAATATAGCAGTGGATTGGACTAATTAATTGGAGTAGTAACACCAATATGGAGCGCAGAAATACCCGTTATGGGGACGAAATTGCCCAGAAACAGGCGCTTTATGCAAGCTCGGTAAATACCGCAACCTTTTGCACAGTGCCGCCCATTGCTTACACCAAACTGGCCAAGGGGTGCGCGCCCTGGTGTCTGGGCCGGAAATGCGCTTCCACCCATGCCGGTGTCACATCCTCCAGCCGGGCGGGTGTCCAGCGCGGGTTGCGGTCTTTGTCCACCAGCAATGCACGTACGCCCTCACGCAAGTTGGGATGCGCACAGCAGCCTAGCGACACCTGGTATTCCAGCCGGAACACGTCTGCCAGCGACAGGTGCAGGCAGCGCTGCCACAGCGCAAACGCCAGCGCCGCGCTGGTCGGACAGCCCTGGGTATAGAGGGCCGCCGCGCCCGCCAGCCACGGATCGTCGGTCTGCAGGCTGCGCAGGCGGGTGTCGATCTGCATCAGATCCTCCCCGGCCACCAATTGCTCAATCTGGTCGAAATGCGTGCGCACCTGGGACGCGGGCAGGGGAGCTGCTGCGGCTTGTTGCGCCAGTAACCGGGACAGATGGGCGTGGTTGTGCTGCGCATTCAGCGTCCACGAGGCCTGGGCCAAGGCTTCCAACAGAGCGCCTTTGTCAGCGTGCGACAAGGCATGGTCGGCCAGCCCGCAAAATAACGCATCGGCGGCGTTCAGCGGCGCGCCCGTCAACGCCAGAAATAGGCCGACCCGCCCTGGCATGCGCCGCAAAAACCAACTCCCGCCCACATCCGGGAACAGACCGATGCTCACCTCGGGCATGGCCAAGCGGCTGCCGCCCGTAACCACCCGGTGCGATGCGCCCACCATCAAACCCAGGCCACCGCCCATCACGATGCCGTGGCCCCAGCACAGAATCGGCTTGGGGTAGGTGTGGATGGCGTGGTCCAGCGCGTACTGGGTGCTGAAAAAGCCTTGCACGGCGGCCACCGGGTCACCGCTGTCGCCTACCAGCGCTTCGTGCATGCGGCGCAGATCACCGCCTGCGCAAAAGGCTTTGTCGCTGCTGGCCTGCAGCAGCACCCCTGCCACCTGGGGGTCGGTGGCCCAGAGCGCCAGCTGCGCGGCCAGCGCCTCCACCATGGGCGGAGACAGGGCGTTCAGCGTGGCCGGGGCGTTCAAGGTGGCCACGCCCCACTGCAGGCCACTGTGGGTGACCAGGGTGTCAAAAAGGACGGCAGAGGTGGGTGGAGCGGTGTTCAAAGGGTTACTACGTATTTAATAGCTGTCAGCGCAGGTGGAATGTGCGTTAGAGCCATTTTATTTATATAAGAATAGGCGGTGGAATACCGCTGCGCCTGCCCCTACACTTGGAGCGATCGATCAGACTCTTTGGATCCCTTTGGATAATAGTGCGTATGAATAACCCTGCCGTTCTGCTCTCTACCAGCGTACCGTCGCGGGCCTTGCGCCCCCGCATCAGCGTGGTGGTGCCTGCGTTCAACGAAGCCTCCAACCTGCCCGCATTGTTGGCCGTGCTGACCGCCACTTTGCGGGAATTGACCGACCAATGGGAGGTGCTGGTGGTGGATGACGGCAGCCGCGATGCCACCCCGGTGGCCATGCTGTCGTGGCTGGTGGAGCCTGGCGTGCGCTATGTGCGCCTGAGCCGCAACTTCGGCAAGGAATGCGCACTCACCGCCGGTATCGAGCACGCCCAGGGCGAAGTGGTCCTGTGCATGGATGCCGACCTGCAACACCCGGTAGAGATGATTGCGCCCATGTTGGCGCGCTGGCGCGATGGGGTGGACATGGTCTGTGCCACCCGTGCCACCCGGGCCGATGAAACCCTGGCCAAACGCGTGGGCACTTGGTTGTTTTACCGCTTGGTCAACACCAACCGCATGGTGCAGATCCCGGTGGACGCGGGCGACTTTAGGCTGATGGACCGCCGCGTGGTGGACGCGCTGAAATCCCTGCCCGAGCGGAATCGCTTCATGAAAGGCCTGTTTGCCTGGGTCGGCTTTCGCACCGAAATTTTGCCCTACACGCCCAACGAAAGGGCCTCGGGCAAAAGCAGCTTTTCAATCCGGGGGCTGGCGCGGCTGGCGTTTACCGGGGTCACCTCGTTCACCAACTTTCCGTTGCGGCTGTGGAGCGCGCTGGGCATCCTGATCGCCTTCGGGGCCATGCTGTTTGGGCTGTGGATTGTGTTTGAGCATTTCTTTGAAGCCCAGCCCGTGCCGGGTTGGGCCACACTGGCCACCAGCATGCTGTTTTTCAGCGGTGTGCAGCTGCTGTCCATCGGCATTCTGGGCGAGTACGTGGGGCGGATTTTTGACGAGGTCAAGCAGCGGCCGATCTACATCGTGGCCTCCGAGCTGGGACGCAGCCATTTTGTGGACCCGGAGGCGTAGTGGCCCGGACCTTGGCGGTCTGCAGCGATGACTTCGGCCTGACGCTGGGCATCTCGCAGGCCATCAGCGAACTGGCCCACGCCGGTCGCATCACCATGGTGTCGTGCATGCCCCAGGCCCCCGCCTGGCGGGCCTCACTGCCGCTGTTGGCCCAGCTGCCTGCCGGGGTGCAGCGCGGCCTGCATTTCAACCTGACCGAAGGCGCGCCCTTGAGCACCGAGCTGCGCCGCGTCTGGCCGCAGTTTCTGCCCTTGCCGCGCCTGATTCTGGCCGCGCACCTGCGCCAACTGCCCCTGGCCGCCCTCGCCGCCGAGTGGGCCGCCCAGTGGCAGGCGTTTGCCAATGCCACCGGGGCGGCGCCCGATTTTGTGGACGGCCACCAGCATGTGCACCACCTGCCCGGCGTGCGCGGCGTGCTGCTGGAAGCCATTGCCGCATTGCCCAGCGTGCCCGCCGTGCGCAATACCGGCCACCTTACCGGACCTGGCTTTGGCGTGAAACGCTGGTTGATTGAGGGCACGGGCGGATGGGCCTTGCAGCGGGCGCTGGTGCAGCGCGGCATCCGTCACAACCCCAGCTTGACCGGGGCCTATGACTTCATCGATCCCGATTACGGCAGGCAGATGCGTGGCTGGCTGGCGGCGCTGCCTGCCACAGGCGGATTGCTGTTTTGCCACCCCGGTTACAGAGAAGATGCGCCCACCGTGGCCGACCCGATTGCCCCGGCGCGGGTGCGGGAGCTTGCCTATCTGGGCAGCGAGGCCTTCTTGCACGACCTGCAGGCTGCCGACGTGGTGCTGGGCTCGGTGTGGTGATTGCTATTGTTTAAATAGCTGCCAGCGCAGGTGCTATCTGCGCTGGAGCCTGATTTTTTATAAATTTACGGACAGTCGGTTCCGCGCGCCACTTGCAGCAGTTGCGCGTTGGCACCAGTGAACACCGGGTTGACGCTGCCCATCGCGGCCGGGGGCTGGTAGCCCTTGTCTGCCACCAGCCAGGTGTTGCCGGGGCCGCAGCGCAGGTCTTTGGCGCGGTCCAGCGTCCATAGAATTTTGGCGGCAGCGCTGGGATCGAAGCGGGCGGCATCGGCGAATTCCTTGCGCCAGTTGTCGTGCTGGGGGATGCTCGGGTCGTCCCAGCTGCTGAGCACGATGGCGGGCGTTTTCAGCTGGGCATAAAACGGCACGTCGTAGAACGCACTGTCGATGAAGACCACGCGGTCACCGGGCTGGTTCAGCGTGGCAAGCCGCTCGGCCACGTCGCGGTGCGAGCCGGGGGCTTTCCAGGCCAGACCCGCCACGATGGCCAGGCACACCACGGCACTGGCGGGCAGCACCCAGCGCCAGGCCCGACCCCGCGCCACCACCAAACCCAGCAGCGCACACCACGGGGCCAGGGCGGGCAGGATGTAGCCCACCAGCTTGCTGCTGGGCAGGCTGAAGAAGCCCACCACCGCAATGCCCCACCAGACCAGCAGGCTGGTCAGGCCGGGCAGGGTCGAGGCATCGGCTTCGGGCACGGCGGTTACCGGACGGCGCAGCCACAGCGGCCAGGGCAGGGTGAGCGCGGGCAGCACAGCGATGTAGAACCAAAACGGGTGCACGTTGTTGAAGCCCGCCTGGGCAAAGCGGCGGAAGTGCTGCTCGATGAAAAAGTAGTCGTTGAATTCGGCAAACTCGCGCTGCATCAGCACAAACCACGGCCCGGCCACCGCCACAAACACCAGCAGCCCCAGCGGGTGCAGCATGCGCAGAATCTGCCGCCAGCGCCCCTGCGCCAGCAGCCAGGGGCCCAGAATCAGCATCGGCAGCACGATGCCAATTAGCCCCTTGGCCAGCACCGCCAGCGCGCAGGCCAGCCACGCGGCCAGCAGCCAGCGCAGGTCTACTTGGCGGGGTGACTCCACAGCGCGCACAAAGCACAGCACGGTGACCGTTAACACCCCGGCCACCAGCATGTCCAGGTTGGCGTACTGGCTGCCGACAAAGAAGAACGGGCAGGTGGCCAGCACCCCCAGCGTGATGGTGGCGGGGCGCAGTCCGACCCAGCGGCGCAGTGCCAAAAACAGCGCCGCTCCCATCAGCCAGGCCCCCACGAACGCGCCAAACCGGGCGGCAAAGGCGTTCACACCCAAGACCTGCATGGCGGCCATGTCTAGCCAGTACATCAGCGGTGGCTTGTGGAAGAAGGGTAGGCCGTTGAGCGTGGGCACCAGGCCATAGCCAAAGCCATTGCCCTGCAGCATTTCACGCGCCACGTTGCCGTAACGGCCTTCGTCGGGCAGCAGCAGCGGGCGCACGCCCAAGGTGGCCAGTAGCCAGACGGCCAGCAGTCCCAGCACCCGGCGGGACGAGGTCCAAAAATGGGAAATGGTCAAAACAGGCCCGAAGCGATGTTGATGGTCAGCGCCACCAGCGTGGTGTTGAAGAAGAAGGCCAGCACGCAGTGCGCTGCACCGGTACGCCGCATGGCCGAGGTGGTGAAGCTCACGTCGGCCGTTTGGCCCGAGGTGCCAATGATGAAGGCGAAGTAGACGAAGTCGCCGTAGTCGGGGTGTTCCGTGCCAGGGAATTCCAGCCCGTCGGGCTGTCTTTTGGCCCGGTTGGAGTAGAAGTCGTGGGCATAGTGCAGCGCAAACATCACATGGGTAAAGGCCCAGGAAGTGGCAATGGTCAACACAGACAGCGCAATGTGGGCGTAGCGCTGGGCACCATGCATGTCTTTCACTTGCGCCAGCTCGGCAATGATGGCCCCCAAGGTGGCCAGCGCGGCTAGCGCCACCATAGCCAGCACGGTGCGGCGGCCTTCGTCTTGCTGCGGTGAGCGCATGCGCATTTTGTCGTGGTCGGCTTTCAGCATCATGTGCACCGCCAGTGCCAGGTATAGGCAGGAAAACACGTTCCAGCTGATCACCAGCCGGGTCACCGTTTGCAGCCCGGGTACGCCCGACAGCAGCACTGCAGCGAGCAAGCCCACCAGGACCGAGGCAAACAGGCGAGGCCGGGTGTGGATCTGGCGGAACAGGAAAAAGCGGGGCAGGGCATTCATCGGCGCGATTCTAGCGAGGGGCATTCTGGTATTGAGCGGCTTTACGGGGTCTTTGCGGTGCAGTGGAAGGGCCGGAAATGCGTACGGCTGCGCTACATCTGTGCACCCCATCCATCTGTTTTGTACCCAGGCAGGCCGCACCGGGCGGGCTTACTTGCGTCGCCGTTGGCGGTGTCGAATCCGCTGCTGAAATCCCCGCCACAAGGGGAACTGGGTCAGCGCCGTGAGGCCAATGGCCCCCAGGTGAGCACCGACGAGACGGATCCAGAGTTCAAGCCCGACCGCATAGTGCGCCCGGTTGGTGCTGAGCACGGATTGAAACGCCGAGAACGCCTGGTTTTCCTTGACGATGACAGCCTCGGTTCCCGCGGTCAGCAAAGCATAGCCCAGGGACAGGGAAAGGATCAGGCTGGCCAATACGAGGCCTATTCGGGCCGGTGTGGCACCCGCGCGCAGTGATGCCAATAGCGAACCGGTCATGCCTACCAGCACCAGGTAGGCCGCCAGTGCCAAGAACGAGCCAAATCCTGCAGAGTCCGCCATGAGTTCGACGAGGTTGTCGGTGGCTGCCTGGGTGACTATAGACCAATACTGGATCGGCAAAAGCACAGCCGCAGACAACAACCACCAGATGGGTGCGGCTGCCATGCGGCTGCCGGTGATGGCCGCCGCGACCAGTGCACCGCCCGTGAGCGAGACGAAGACCACACTGGTCAGCGGCACAAACCGGGCGATATCTTCCAGCGGCATGGGCCAGTTCAGCACAGGTGAACCAATCACCGTATGGATGGAGTCCGGCAGCACCGCAAATTGGACCATGGCCCAGGCGACGAGTCCATGGACGGCCACCAGCAGCGGGTAGGCCATGCCGCGGCTCTGCGCAACGCTAAGCCAGCGGGCGGCAATGGCCGGGAGCCCGAACACCCAGAGCATAAAGGCCGCCAGCAGCACGGGTGCCAGCACCGGGTGGTAGGGATTTGGGAGCTCGCGCATCCGGTATGGGATGAACGGCAGCCGTGTCACCACCACGATGGCCACAGTCAAAACCAGCAAGCCCATGCACGCTTGCCCTAGGTAGGCGCGCCATCGGAACACGGGAGCCGTTGGGGGGATATTTCGGGCGGTGGAAGGCCGGTCTGCCAAGGTGTCTACCGGCATGGATGGTATGGCCGACTGGGTCACCGTATGCGGCCGGGCTACCGCGCCGCTCCTTTCCGGTCGCACGGCTGCCGATTTGGGCTGTGCGTACACGGTACCGGCCGCCGCGATCAACAGGCCAAAGCCCAGGCTGAGTCTGGGCGCATCGAACATGCTGTCGAAGGCACCCACGGCGAGAAAACCGATCAAACTGGCGAGTAAAACCGCCGCGAAGGCATTGCCGCGCCACGCCCACTGCGCCAGCCGCGCGGTCGCCACGGCCACCAGGCCGCAAAACAGGAACAGCCCGACCCAGCCCTGCTCAAAGAGGACCTCCAGCCAGAGATTTTTGATATGCCAGGGAAGGTGGTTGTAGGGCGATGAGAAATACCAACGGTCTGCACCCGCCTGAAAGTTGCCATTCACAAGGTGATTCACGCCTTCGGCATCGATCAAAGCGATATCGTCAATATCGATGGCTTTGTCTGGACTGGCATTTTCCAGCGAGAGCTTCGCCAGTCGCAGGCGGTTGGCCCCCACGCTGGCCGAGTTCAAGCTGGCCTGGAGGGGCTGCCACTTGCCCGCCTCGCCCGACCACGGAAACGTTGCCGACTGGCAGCCGAAGCCCTGCAGAAAGGTGCGGTCGCACAGCAGCACATTGACGGCGGCCCCTTGGCCTTTGGCCCGTATCTTCAGGTTCAACTGGTAGTCTTGTGCCGGTTGTACGGAAACGATCTGTTCGACATACAGCGTGGCACCGGGTTGGATGCGCAAAAACGTATTGCCCGCCTCGGTTTCGAAGCGGTGCACCGCCGGTTTGTCCTTCTCGCCGCTCAGTAACAGATAGCTTTCCGGATAGCGCCCAAGGCCCATCCCGAACAGGGTGGTGGTCCAGTTGTCGGTCATCATGGCCACGGCTTCGCTCCAGTGGCTGGTTCGGATATTCAGGTCCGCGCTGCTGGTGGCGAACCGTGACTGCATGAAGGAGCCCAGGATCACCGGGGATACCACCAGTCCCGCCAGAGCCAGACCGGCAGCGAGCTTGAACCCATCACCTACGGCGCGCCCCTTGGTTCGGCGGCTGGACAGAAGTGCCCATGCGGCAATGACGAGGATTTCGACCACCAGTGCCCCGACCGCCGCACGGGAAAACGTCATCATGACCGCATAGATGCCCGCTGCGCACAGTAGCGCGGCCGCCACGCGGGCGGTGGGCCGCTGAGAGCGCCAGGCCCATGCCGCCGCAAATGGCAGCACGGTGATCAGGAAAGCATCCAGATGGGCACCGCCGGTGTGCATGGTTGAAAACAAGCCCACCACGCGGAAGTCTGCCGTGAAATTCGCCAACCCGGCATAGGCGACGCGCTCCCAGATGACCGAACCGGCCGCGGTGGCGAGGCCGAGGACCATGCCTGCACCCAGTGCCCGCTTTACATTCTGTCCGGCTGCTGCGTGGCCACTGAGCAGCACAGCCAGGCCGATGGCGAAGACCAGGCCCTTGGCCAGGCGGAGCGCGGTGTAGTGGCTGTAGGGGCTGGCCAGCGCATTCGTATCCAGCGGCTGTAGCGGCAGCACCCCGATCACGGCGCTCAGCAGAAAGGACGCGCAAAACCCGGCCACCAAGCACCAGAAACCGCGTCCGGGCGCCGCTGCCAGCGGGCGACCGGCAGACTGCCAGAGCCCTACCGCCAAGGTCGCCAGCACGAAGCCGTCGAATTCATCGATGAAGAATCTTCCGGTCCACGGTGCCAGGTCCAGCACCGGCAGCAGAGCAGGCAGCGCGAGCAGCCAGGCCATGGGGTAGCGCACCAGGATGATGCTGTAGACCAGCAGTGCGATGGCGAGCTGGATTCGGCCCATCGGATAGTCCGCCACCAGGGCACACGCTGCCAGGGCACTCACCAAGGCGATAGTTCTGGCACCGAGCAAACCGACGCTGCTGGCGAGTACTGGACGGGAGGGCTTGAGGGGGGCGGTGGCCGCTGCATCCGCGGCGGCAGAGGGGGCGATCCACTGCGCCACCAGCGGTGCGAAAAAGTAACCCAAGCCTGCGGCCAGGCCCGCGATGACGATGTTGCCGGTATCCGGGTTCCGGGCCACCTGGAACAGCTTGGTGGCTTCTACCAGCAGCGCAATACCTGCGGCGGCGGTCGCCGCAGCGTAAAGCCTTTTTTTCAGGGGCTTTGTGTGGCCGATGTCCATCCGCCAG
>NZ_JBDTEM010000209.1:0-5035 GCF_039922535.1 Rhodoferax sp.
CATCGCGTCGGCCGCCTGTTGCAGCGTGTCAAAGCGCCCGGTTTTGCCCAGGTAGCTGGCGATGCGCTGCAAGGCGGCCACATCCAGCGTGGGGCCAATGTCGTTCAACACCAGGCGGCGCACCGGCACGGGCAGCGGCAGGCCGGGTGTGCCCAGCAGGGCCATGCCGATCAGCCCGCCCATGCTGGTGCCCAGCCAGTCCAGGGTGGTGATGGGCGCTTCACCGTGTACCTGGGCCAGCATCGCCAGCATGTCGCCCGCATAGGTGGGTAACTGGTAGGCCTGCGGATCCTGGAGCCAGTCGCTCTGGCCACGCCCCACCACATCGGGACAAATGACGCGGGCAAATTGACTGAGCGACTGGGCCAGCACGTCGAAGTCACGGCCTTGGCGGGTCAGGCCGTGCACGCAAACCACCACGTGTGGGTTGGCTGGGTCGCCCCACTGCCAATAGGCCATGCGGTGGCCGGTGTGGTCAGGGGCGTTAGATTTAGCGGCAGCACCGGGGCACGGGACGTAACAAAGGCGGGGTTCGGTCATGGTGGATGGCGTTCCAGGCAAGGGGATGGAGCCATCCTAATCCAAACCGCTGCGGCAGCAATTGAAGGGAGGAGGCCCCAATATTTGTATAAAAAGTGCCTCCAGCGCAATATCCACCTGCGCTAGCAGCTATACCTTATATAGCATCACACCGCACACGAGCGAAAGCCCACAAAGCGCACGTCGTCACCTGGCAAGGCAAAGCCACGGAACTTGGGGTGCTTCATGCGGGCACGGGTCGCAAAGGCCGCGCCACGTAGCACTTTGGCCTGGCCAAACCAGGGAACGGAATAGGCCATCCACGGGTCGGCGCTGAAGCCCGGCCAGGGGCGGAAGATGTTGGCCGTCCATTCGTGCACATCGCCCCAGCGAAAGCCCTGGCCTGCGGCACCGATGGCGGCGCGCTCCCATTCCACCTCGCTGGGCAAACGCCGCCCGGCCCAGCGGCACCAGGCATCGGCCTCCCACCAGCTCACATGCATGGCGGGTTGGGTACCGGGCACGCGCAGGCGCTGGCCAAAGCGGGTTTGTAGCACCGCACCGCTGGCTACGCCGATCTGGTCCACATAGCGCGGGCCGCGCCGCCCCTCGCCTTCGGCCAGGGCTTGCAGCCAGGCCCAGCCTTCGGGCAGCCACCAGGCAGCGTTGTCATAGCCACCGTCGTCTACGAACTCGACAAACTGGGCCCAGGTGACGGGCTGTGCGTCGATCTCGAAGGCGGGCACGGCCACCGGATGGGCCCATTTTTCGTTGTCAAACACAAAACCGCCGGGCGGTGAGCCCAAATGCCACTCACAGGCAGGCAGCGCCAACGGGTCGCGCGGTTGCGCACCGCCCGGCGTGGGCAGTTGCAAGGGCACGCCGTGCACCTGGGCCAGAGTAATGAGCTGTTCACTGCGCAGGTCTTCGTGGAACAAGGCCAATCGGTAGAAATACAGCGCGTCGTCGTTCTCGGCGGTTTTCTCCAGCAGCTCTAAGGTACTTTCCAGGGTTTGCAGCAAGAAGTTTTTGGTGGTGGCCAGGTCGGGCCGCGCCAACGGGCCATGGCGCTCCATCTGCTCGGGGTTCCACCAGCGGTCGGCCTCGGGCTCGATGGAGGCCAGGCGGGTGGGCTGGAACGGGCAGGCCGCGCCACGCCCGCGCTGGGTGTTGCGGCCCAGCCAGGCCTCGGCCATCCAGCCGATGTGGCCGGCCAGCCAGCGCGGTTGCAGGCCGTCTACGGCCAGGGTGGGAGCCGACTCAAACTGGTCGAGCAGGTGCAGGGTGTGGTTGCGCGCGTCCATCAAGGCCAGCGACAGCAGGTCGCGCCCTGCCTGGCGCATGGTGGGCGAATCCAGGTGCTGGGGCAGCACATGCGGTGTGCGGGTGGACATGGGTCATTATTGCTTGGGTTATGCCAAACCCAAGCCGATTTAATGGGAAGCCCGTGGCCTAGCCAGAAGGCATCTCTAGGCCAGCAAACGCGCGCAGTGTTCGCGCGAATTCACGGCGTACTCCAGCGGGCCCGGCTGCCAGTGGACCATGCTGGGCGAGGTGTTGAGGATATTGCCCCAGGTCTCGCGCATGGTGTCGGAGTCTTGCTCGTTTTCGGCCTGCTGGTGCAAGCTGCGGATTTTGCGCATGTCGGCATCGCAGGTGGGGTGCGCCTCGATGCGCTCAATCAGCATCGCCAGCCATTGCCGGGCAGGCATCCATTCGCATACCGCCGGGTTGAACAGGCGGGCATCCATGCCGTCGCGGCAGGCCATGAAGCGGCTAACACGCTCGGTGTTGTAGGGAATGGCGATAGGGGCATAACCCAGTTGCCCATGCAGGGCCAGGGCCGAACAGGCACGGGTAAAAGCGGCGAGCGCCACTGCTTTGCGCACGCTCAAAGGTGTGTCAAACACGCGCACTTCGACGGTGCCGAACTCGGGCTTGGGGCGCACGTCCCAATAAATGTCCTTGAGGGATTTGGCCAGGCCGGAATCAAAGATCTCTTGGGTAATCGTCTCAAACTCCGCCCAGCTGTTCACCCGCGGCATAGGGCCGCCGTAGGGGTAGACCAGGGGCTCCAGGGGCCGCGCGGCACAAAAGCCGGTATCCACCCCTTGCTGGAAAGGCGACGCGGCCGACAGGGCGATGAACAAGGGGCTCAGGCTTTGTAGCACATTTGCCAGCTGGACGGCTTCTTCCTTGCCGGGCACGCCGATATGCACATGCATGCCGTAGGTGGAAAAGCGCTTGGGCAGAAAGCCGTATTTGGCGCTGAGTTCGGCGGCCCGGTCGGTTTCGGTGAACTCGCGCTCGTTCCAGAACTGCAAGATGTGGGTGCCGCCGCCGCGCAAATCGACGCCTTGGCGGCGGGCGATTTTCTTCAGCGTCAGCACGTTTTCACGCGTTTCGGCCTCCAGGGCATCGGCATCCTCGTGGATGGAGCTGGTGACTTCCATGGTGGAGAGCGTGGCTTCCAGCGAAAAACGCTCGTGCTCGGGCAGCACTTCCAGCTCGCGCCAGAGCTCGGCGCTGCAGGGTGAGAGCTGTCCGGTGTCTTCGTCCACGAGTTGCAGTTCCAGCTCCATGCCGAATGTGAGTGCTTTTGATTTTTTGAAATCCATGCCTTGGCTCCTTATGGTGCGATGGGGTTTATGGGTCTCTCCAACAGGGTGGAAGAGCAGGGGTAGGCCACCTGGTACACAGCGAGGTGCAGGTGTCGTAGGCCTTATCGGCAATTGGTTTTGGTCTGCCAGCCACCGGCGGCGGGGCTGCCGATGGGGGTGCCACCGTATCCTAAAAGAATCCATTCGCCAAGAATAGTTCCAAAGTCCCTCCGCCATCGGGGGCCTTGCAAAGCTACCCGCGCGGGCCCCGCAGCGCCGGTGGCACAGCGCGTCCATACCCCCAGTCCGGATTAAGGACACCATCCGCACAGTGAACGCAGATGCGTAGGCCGCCACCCGAGCCGGTTCGGCACGGATATTTTTCCGCTCCACCCTACAAACAGCTATTAAATAAATAGCGATCTATGCATATTTCGTCTGCGCCAGGACCTCATACCTATTCGTAGTTAGCAAACAGCAAAAGAATCGTTCCCTTGGCTAAGGCGGCAGCCTACATTCGCGGACTTGCACGGTGATTTCGCCGTCCCCCGCCCACACAAGGTGACACCATGACGACGGTATTCGACACAGCGCCAGCCCCCACGGCGACCCGGCAGCCGCTGGAGATCCGCCCCTTTGGTGCGCCGCTGGGTGCCGAGGTACTGGGACTCGATGTATCCCAACCGCTGGCCGCCGATGACTTTGCGCGTATCCACCGCGCCCACCTGGACCACCACGTGCTGGTGTTCCGCGACCAGCGCATCACACCCCAGCAGCAGGTGGACTTCAGCGCCCGCTTCGGCCCGCTGCAGATCCATGTGCTGAAAAGCTTCCAGCTACAGCACCACCCCGAGATATTGATCGTCTCCAACATCAAGGAAAACGGTGAGCCCATCGGCCTGGGCGATGCCGGTGCCTACTGGCATTCCGACCTGTCGTACAAAGAAAAACCCAGCCTGGGCTCGCTGCTGCACGCACAGGAGCTGCCCAGCGAAGGCGGCGACACCTTGTTTGCCAACCAGCACACCGCCTGGGACACCCTGCCCGTCGCCCTGCAAAACGCCGTGGCGGACCTGCGGGCCGAACACTCTTACCTGGCCAAATACGAGGAGCTGCGCGCCCGCAACCCCTGGCGGCCCAAGCTGACCCCAGCCCAGCTCGACGAGGTGCAGCCGGCCGTGCACCCGGTGGTGCGCACGCACCCGGAAAACGGCCGCAAGGCGCTGTTCGTCAGCGAGCATTTCACCACCCGCATCGTCGGTATTCCTGAAGGCGAAAGCCGCGCCCTGCTGGACGAGTTGTTCGCCCACAGCGCGCGCGCCGCGCTGGTTTACCGCCATGCCTGGCAGCCGCACGACATGGTGTTCTGGGACAACCGGTCTGTGACCCACTTGGCAGCAGGTACCCCTGACCACCAGCGCCGCAAGCTCTACCGCACCACCATCGAAGGCAATACGCCGTTTTAGAAGCCCCCGAGCTGCCAGGCTGCGGTGTTTCTAAATAGCAGGCGCGGACCGCAGCCAGGGCATGGGCGGTGGGCGGTTCAACGCAGAGCCGTGCCAGCCCTACGCTACTAATTTAATAGCTGCTCGTGCACGTTCCACCTGCGCGGGGAAGCGATTTTCTATGGATTTTTGGATGCCTGACGCGTCCAGCCCCTGCATCGCCATCAGCACGGCCGGGTCACCGTGTTCGATAAAGGTATCAGACAGGCCCAGTTGGAGCACAGGCAGGTTCACGCCCGCAGCCTGCAGCGCCTCCAGCACCGCGCTGCCCGCACCGCCCATCACGGCACCGTCTTCCACCGTCACTAAAGCGGCGTGGGTGGCCGCGATCTGCAGCAGCAGCGCTACGTCCAGTGGCTTGGCCCAGCGCATATTCACCACCGTGGCATCCAGCTTCTCGGCCACGGCCAG
>NZ_JBDTEM010000210.1:0-9440 GCF_039922535.1 Rhodoferax sp.
GGCCCAGGTGCTGGCGCTGCGGGCCCTGGCCTCGGGCGCGGGCCAAAGCCTGCGCCAGGCCGAGCGCCGCATCAAGACCTGGACGGGGCAGTCGATGCGGGCATTGCAAGGCCGGGGCCGGGTGGAAGCCGCTTTCTTCCAGGCGCGCGAGGCCATGGATGGCGGGGCGGTGCAGTGGGCCGACCTGGCCGCCGACGCAGGCTATGCCGACCAATCGCACTTCTGCCGCGAAGCCCGCCGCGTCACCGGCCTCAGCCCGGACCTGCTGAAACGCCGCATGCAGCAGGACGAAAGTTTCTGGATTTACCGCATCTGGCGCTGACGGGCCCACCCGGTCATTGCATACAGGCGTGTGCGCTCCTAAAATGAAGAGCCCACCCTAGGAGTTCGACATGGATGTCTCTTCAGTCTATCGGCAGCCCGTACCAGCCAACGTGGCACCCAAACGCAGCGACGAAGCCCAGCAGACGCAAAACCGGGCGGCCCGGCAAGACGACACCGACCTGAAAAAAGCCACCCAAGTCACAGAAACCAAACCGCCCAAACCCGTGGTGAATAGCCAGGGACAAACCACCGGGCGCATCATCAACACCACTGCCTGAGTCTGCGCTGCAGGGTCCGCCATGGTCAGCCCCAACACCAGCCTTACCGCCAGCAGCAGTGCCACGTCGTCGCTTTCGGCTACGGTGGATAAAACGCGGGTCATCCAGGCCCGGCGCGATGCCGAGCAAGCCCAAAACACCGCCGACAACCTGCGCCGCCAAGCCGATAATGCCGACCGCACCGCCAAGGTGAGCCAGGACAACGCCCGCGGTCTGGCCGAGCGCAGCAACCAACTGATTGCCAACTACGTGCAAACCCAGCGCGAGTCCAGCAACGAGCCCCGGGTGCTGAGTTCGGGCCTGGTGTCCCGGATGTATGCCGATCCACCGTCTGCTTCGCTGCTGCTGCCTCCCGTGGTCAACGCCCAAGGGCAAGCCACCGGCCAGTTAGTCAACCTCAGCGCGTAGACGCAAGCTGAAAGCAGTCTGATTCCAGCCTGCTAACATCTCACCGGGCCTGCCCCCATCGGCAGGCCACGTCGCTCGGACGGTTCCGGGCGCTTACGTGAGATTTTTAATACATGGCTGCATCTTCCGCAGGCAAGCGCCGTTTTGCGCGCATTGACCGCCTTCCCCCCTACGTCTTCAACATCACGGCCGAACTCAAGCTGGCCGCGCGCCGCCGTGGCGAGGACATCATCGACATGAGCATGGGCAACCCCGATGGCGCTACACCCGCGCACATCGTGGCCAAGCTCACCGAGGTCGCGCAGCGGCCCGACACCCACGGTTATTCGGCCAGCAAGGGCATTCCCCGCCTGCGCCGCGCCATCAGCAAGTGGTACCAAGACCGGTATGCGGTGGACATTGACCCCGACAGCGAAGCCATCGTCACCATCGGCTCCAAAGAGGGCCTGGCCCACCTGATGCTGGCCACGCTGGACCGGGGCGACACCGTGCTGGTGCCAGACCCGAGCTACCCCATCCACATCTACGGCGCGGTGATTGCCGGAGCCGACATCCGCAGCGTGCCGCTGACCGAAGGCGTGGACTTCTTCGCCGAGCTGGAAAAAGCCATCCGCGGCAGCTACCCCAAGCCCAAGATGATGGTGCTGGGCTTCCCCAGCAACCCCACTGCGCAGTGCGTGGAGCTGCCGTTTTTCGAAAAAGTGATTGCCCTGGCCAAAAAGCACGACATTTTTGTGGTGCACGACCTGGCCTATGCCGACATCACCTTCGACGGCTGGAAGGCCCCCAGCATCATGCAGGTGCCGGGCGCGAAAGACATTGCGGTGGAGTTTTTCACCCTGTCCAAGAGCTACAACATGGCGGGTTGGCGCATTGGCTTCATGGTGGGCAACCCCGACCTGGTGGCGGCCCTGGCGCGCATCAAGAGCTACCATGACTACGGCACCTTCACCCCGCTGCAGGTAGCGGCCATCGCCGCGCTAGAGGGCGACCAAAGCTGCGTGGCCGAGATCGCCGCCACCTACCAAAGCCGCCGCGATGTGCTTTATAAAGGGCTGATGGAGGCCGGTTGGCAGGTGGATTGCCCCAAGGCCAGCATGTACATCTGGGCGCGTATTCCAGAGCATTACCAGGCGCTGGGCTCGCTGGAGTTTGCGACGCAACTGCTGGCTAAGGCCAAGGTGTCGGTGTCGCCCGGCATCGGCTTTGGCGACCACGGCGATGGCCATGTGCGCTTTGCCCTGATCGAAAACGAGGCCCGTATCCGCCAGGCAGTGCGCGGCATCAAGGCGATGTTCAGGGCCGATGGGGTGGCTGGCAACTAAACGGGTTACAGGGTGTTGCATCTTGACCATAATCGGATGCAGCCCTATTCTGGCCTCGCATATTTACATGGGACATTTACCGCATGAAAACTGATCCAAGGATGGAGGCGCGCAGTCGCCTGCAGGCGTTGTTGGCGCGAGAAACGGGCGCGGTGGTGTCGTCCGCCGTCGAGGCCGAGCTGGCGGACATTGTGGATGCGGCCCTGGGCGGCCCCGAATTCAGCCCCCTGCCCGCGGTCAGTCGCGAGGTGACCATTCTGGTGGCCGATTTGCGTGGTTTTATTGCGCTTACCGCCAGCCAGCCTGCGGGCACCATCGTGACCATGCTCAACCTGTGCCTGGAGCGCATGAGCGAGGTCATCTACCGCTACCAGGGCGTGATCGACAAGTTCACCGGCGACTCGATGACCGTGCTGTTTGGCGCGCCCGTGGAGCAGCCCGACGATGTGATGCGCGCCATGGCCTGCGCGGTGGAGATGCAACTGGCCATGCGCCTGCTCAACGACCAGTACCAGCGTGGCCGCATGCCCGAGCTGTTCATGGGCATCGGCCTGAACACCGGCACGGTGATCGCAGGGCGGTTTGGCTCGGAAGCCTTTTCGCAGTACACGGTGATCGGCAACCAGGTCAGCCTGGCCTCGCGCATCGAGTCCTTCAGCCTGCGCGGCCAGGTGCTGATCAGCGAAACCACCTACCAGCGCTGCCACGGCACGGTATCGGCTACCGAGCCGGTGGAGGTGTTTGTGGCGGGCAAGCTGGTGCCGGTGAAGGTGCGAGAGCTGATCGCCATTCCCAGCCTGCACCTGAAGGTGCCACGCCAGGAGTTCCGCCGCAGCCACCGGGCCGAGGTGCGCATCCCATGCAGCCTGCAGATTCTGGAAGGCACCACCGTGCTGCCCAACGCCATCAAGGCGCACATCCTCGACATCGGCTACCACGGTGTGCTGCTGGAGCTGGACCTGCCGATCGAGGTGGGTTTCGACGTGAAGCTGAACTTCGATATGACGCTGGTCGAATACCCGGTCACCGACATCTATGCCCGCGTGATGAAGACCAAGCACGAAGACGGCCATTTGCTGGCCGGGCTGGAGTTCACCGCCCTGGGTACCGAAACCAACACCAAACTCCAAATGTTCGTGCAAATGCTGGTCGGCGCGAACTAGCATTTTGATAGCTGCCAGCGCAGGTGCAACCTGCGCTGGGGGTCGATTTAATGCTTAATTTGGCTACATCGCCCAGATACGCGGGCGGGTGGCCGATAGGTTCCATAAGTGCGCCCGCCACACCGCCCACACCTGTTTCACCAGGTCCATCGCGGGCTCGACCAGCGGGGCCAGCACCCGTACTACCACGACCTGGCCGTCCGGGCTGGTGGCTCCGGCGGTGTGGTGCAGGCTGTGGCCGTCGATCACCTGGCGGGCGACATCCAGCGCCGCAGAGCGCCGGTGGTTGTCCAGCTTGCTGCCGGCCAAAAAGAAGATCGAGGCCATGCACTTGTGACCCGCCAAGCCCAGCGGGCTGTCCAGCAAGCGGGTATCCAAGGCATCCACACGGCCACGCTCCAGCCATACGCCGGGCAGCTCCAGGTGTTGGACAAACTGGCCCAGGGCAAACGGCTGGTTCGCCTGGGGCAGGCCAAAGGCCGTGACATCCCAGCCGATCAACTCCGCGCCGGGCTCCAGCTGGAAGCGCACGCGGTTTTCGGCATGGCACTGGTGGTAGCAAATGGCCTCGGTGGGCAGCCATTCCAGCCGCCCGCCGGTAGCGACTTGGATTTGGGTGTTTTGCAGCGCCTGCTCGCCCGCTGAACGGTAAAACCGCGTGGCACCGGGCGTGGTGATGAGGCCGTGGGCACCGGGCTCCACCTGCACCGTGATGTCCAGTGTGTCGCCGCCGACCAGCCCGCCGGGCGGGTGTACCAGCACGTTGTGGCAGATGGCATCGCCCTCGGGATACAGGCTTTGCAGAATGCGCAGGGGGCCTGTGTGTTGGTGGCGGGCCACGCTGCGGGCGGCTTCGAGGCGGTAGTTCAGATCAAGTTGGGCGTGCCAGGACATCGTCAAAAAAAGGTCAAAAAATCACGGTGGGTCGGAGGGAAACAGTGCTTCCGGCAAAAAAGCATGGCGCGGCACAGGTGGTTCGGCGGGCTGCCAGCCGGGCAGGGCGCGCGCCTTGTTGCCGCCCCCGGTGTGCAGCATCAGTGCACCTGCGGGCCGTTTGAGGTCGCCGAGTACCGAGCGGCTGTGGGTCGGGGCAAAGCGGGTGCGCAGGTCTTGCACGCGGGCCCGCAGGGCGGCACCGTCGTCCATGCTGTCGCCGTAGCGCTGCAGCACCAGAAAAGCGGTGTCGATGAGCCGGGCGTTCAGCGTGGTTTGGCCGTGGGTCAGCAGGTTATCTACCGCCCCCCGCGGGTCGCCGTGCAGGCTGAGCGACATCGCTTTTTCGGTGATCTCGGTGATGTGGGTGTTGCAGGCGCGGATGCGTTCGGCATGCGCCGGGTGGGCGGCAGCCGACGTGATCAGCAGCTCGCTCAGGGGCCGGGTGGTGCAAAAGCGCATACCCAGCGTGTCGACCACGGCCTCGATCTTGTCAATAAACACCCGCTGCTGCGCCAGCGCACAGGCCAGGGCCAGCAGGTTGGCGGCGGCTTCAAAGTCACATTCGGGCGCGGCCAGCGCCTCGGCCTGGGTCTTGACTACCTCGACCGCTGCCGCAAACTGCTGCTCTTGCAGCAGCACCAGCGCGGCGATGGTGGCCGCCTGGCGTTCCGTGCGCACGGTGTCGGTGCTGCGGGCGGCGACCTTTTTGTAGTCTTCCTGGCAGCGCAGCAAGGCTTTTTTGTCACCGGCCTCCAGCCGCAAAAATGCCAGCAGCACCAGGGCCTGGGAGTCCAGCATTTTGGAGTCCAAGCCGATGCGCACGGTGCGCTCCAGCAGCTGTTCGGCCTGTTTGCGGTCACCCACGTAGGCCATCAACAGGCCAAAATTTTGCGCCCGGGTGATGGAATGGGGCGAGAGCTGGGCAGCGTTTTGGTAGGCCTCTAGCGCCAGCGGGTACCTGCCCAGCTCAAACTGGGCCCGGCCCAGCATGTCATAGGCATCGGCGTAGGTGGGGTTGTCGACCAGCAGCTTCTCTAGTGCGCTGGCGGCTTTGGCGGTTTGGCCGCTTTCCAGCAAGGTGCGGGCAATGCCCAACTGGGCCCACAGCAGAGGGTTGGCGGCCACCACGGCCTTGAACAGGGTCTGGGCCCGGTCAAACTGGCCGGTGTTGAGCAGCAGGTCGGCCGCCATGCGTGCGGCCATCAGCCAGTAAGGGCCTTTGGCCGCAAAGCGCTGCAGGCACAGGCGGGTAGCCTGGTCCAGGTTGCCGCTGTCAATGGCTTCAAAAATTTCGCGCATCGACAGCTTGCGGGCGCGGGCCTGGTACAGCCGTTCGCCCAGGCTGTTGGCGCTGTGCGGTTTGATCAGATAACCGTCTAGTGCCGAGTCGGCGGCATCGGCCACTTTGGCATAGGTAGCCTTGGCCGTGACCATGATGAAGACGGTAGAAAAAGGCAGCAACTGGTTGCGCCGCAGGTCATCCACCAGGTCTTGCCCGGAGTAGCCCCGGTTTTCAAACGCGTCTTCGCATAGCACCACGTCAAAGCGCTCCTGCTCCAGCAATTTGCGGGCGTTGGTGGTGTTGATGCACTGCACCACCTTGCCCAGCCCAAACTCCCGCAGCTGGGTGACCAGGATGGAGCGGGAGGTGGCATGGCTGTCGATGACCAGCGCTTGGCTGGTGGAGAGGTCGTCGGGGCGGGATTCCACGGAAGTATTTTGAAGGGCCAGGGTCGTGCTGTGCTTCAGGCCTGCGCGTTCAGCAGGGTTCCCAGCATCGCGTCGTTGGTTTTGAACACGCTCAGGTTGGCCAGAAACGCGTTTTTGGCCTGCAACTGGGCGACCACATCGCCTTCCAGCCCCGCGCTGGGCTGGCTGGACCGCGCTACCTGGGCGCTGACCCCGCCACCCGACTGGGTGGTCTGCTCCACCTGCAGAGGGCGAAACCCTTCGGTTTGGCTATTGGCCACATTGTGGGCCGAGGCCTGCAGCCGGGTTTGTGCCGCCTGTAGACCAGAGAACGCAATCGAGGCAGTGGAGGACGTAATGTTCATGGGATGCCGATCAGGGTCCGCAGCAGTCCAGCAGGTAGGTGCCCGCAAACCACACCAGCCCGCCACAAAACAGCACGGCGATCACGCACACGCTCAGCAGGCGGCCAAAGCGGGGCTTGATTTCTTGGTACGCAGGAGGGGGATTCTCGTCGGCCATGGCGTTATTTTTCAGGGGTTGCAAAACACTTTTAGTATGCACCTGAACTGGCTTAATTCCACCGCAGGCACAACCAGCCGCACAACGCTGCACCCACCAGCCACAGCAGCCAGGTTTGCGGCACCGCGTAAGGGTAGAGCATCAGCGCCACGCCGGTCCAGGTGAGAACGCCACGCTTGCTGTTGCGCCCCCGCCGGTAGGCCGCGTAGCCGATGAGGCTGAACAGCACCATGCCCGCCAGGTATGCCGGGCTGGGCAGCTCTAGGCCGAGGGCCGACAGGCTTTGTAATTCGTTCATAGCGAGAATTATCAGACCTCTGGCGACCGGCGTTGGGCCGGTCATCGGGTTGGGGCAGCTTGCCTGCGTCGTTTACCCAAGCAGGAGGCTTAGGCCGCTTCTGTCTGGCCCACTGGCGGCTTGCCGGGCCGCCCCGGAATCATGCCCAGCATGTGGTCTGAAATACCGCCGTCCACCAGCAGGTTCTGGCCCGTGACGTACGACGCTGCCGCGCTACTGAGATAGGCCACCGCCGCACCGATGTCCTCGGCCTGGCCAATGCGGCCCAGGGGCACCAGCGCCTGGCGTTGCTGTAACGTGGCTTCGTCCTGGTAGACGGCTTCGGTCAGCGGCGTGCGGACCATGCCGGGGCAGACCGTATTCACGCGGATGCCGTCCGCCGCCCATTCCTGTGCCAACTGGCGGCACAGCATGACCAGGGCGGCTTTGGCGGCTGAGTATGCGCCGTAGCCGGGGTGTGGTGTCAGCCCCGACATGGACGCGATGGCCGTGATGCTGCCGCGCGTGCGCGCCAGTGCCGGGTACGCCGCCTGGGCCAGCAACCAGGCCGAACGGGTGTTGAGGTTGAAGGTGCGGTCCCACTGCGCCACAGGCAGGTCGGCCAGGCGGCCTGGGCCGGACGCACCGGCATTGCAGACCAGTGCCGTTAGGTCGCCGCCCTGGGCCTGGGCCTGCGCGACCAGGGCCGCGCAGTGCGCTGCATCGGTGATGTCGCCGCTTACCCCATGGGCACTGGCACCTGCGGCGCGCAGATCGTGCAGCAGTGCATCCAGTCGCTCACCCGGCTGGGAGGCAGCGGCGCTGATGTGGATAGCCAAACCGTCCCTGAGCGCCTGGGCGATCAGTGCGAAGCAGATGCCCCGGCCGATACCGCCGGTAGCACCGGTGACCAGGGCGTGTACCGCGGTGGAATGCACCATCTCCGCCATCACATCTTGCACAGTGGCGATGGTGCGGGGGTCAGCGACGGGTCAAAGCGTTGCTCGATCACCGCGCGCAGCACGCCATCGGCCACCTTGGCGCGGCCCACAAAGTTGGGCAGCACCAGTTGGTTGTCTTGCGCACGCATGGTTACATCGCCGTAGATGGTGTCCAACTGGGCACCACGCAGGGCCTTGCTGACATCGGCGGGCTTGACGCTGCCAGACTTCTTGACGCCTTCAAAAATCACCTGCGTACCGTTGTAGGCACTGCCTTCGTTGTCCGATGGCAGGCGGTTGAACTTGGCTTTCCAGGCGGTTACAAAAGCCTTGTTACGTGGCGTGTCGATGTCCACGGCGTAGGGAATGGTGCCGATGGTGTCTTTGAGTGCGTCGCCCGAGCCCTCAATCATGAAGTTCAGGATCAGTGAGTGGCCGATCAGCTTCTTCGCCGGAATCAGGCCAAACTCCTGCGCCTGTTTGGCAAACGCAATCGCATCGCGGCCGGTTTCCGCCACCCAAATGGCTTCTACATTGGCGGCTTTGAGCTGGGCGATATAAGGTGAAAAATCTTTGGTGCCCAGCGGTACGTACAGGCTCAGCGGCACGGTCTTGCCTTGGGCTTCCACGGCTTTCTTGAACGACTCGCCCGAGTCGCGGCCCCAGACGTAGTCCGCTGCCAGTACGGCAAAGGATTTTTCCTTGAAGCTTTTGGCCCACTGGCCGATCATCGCCATGTCCATCGCGTCAGAGTGGTTGGTGCGGAAGCTGCGCGGCTTGCAGGTGTCGCCCGTCAGCTTGTCGGACTTGCTGGCCACGGCAAAGTAGGCTGCATCCCAGCGGTCCAGGTTCTGCGCCAGGGCCAGCGAGATGGACGATGGTATAGGGCCGATCAGCAGGTTGTAGCCGTCACGCGCCAGCTTTTCGGCGACACGGCGGCCCGCGTCGGGCGTGCCTTCATCGTCTGCCGTTTGTACTTCCACCTTGCGGCCATCCACGCCGCCTTTGGCGTTGGCCTCGTCGATGGCGAACTGTACGGCGCGCATCACTTCTTCGCCTTGCTGGGCAAATACGCCCGACTTGGACGACACCAGCCCGATCTTGACCGGCTCTTTGGCTTGCGCCAGCGCTGCCAGGGGTAGGGCAGCGGTGAGTGCCAGTGCGGTGAGTACGTGTTTTGTTGTGAACATGCTTGTGTCTCCTGAATCAAATTGCCGGAAACGGCCCGGCGGCCGATAAAAAAAGGATGTGGGCGGTTCACACCATGACGTGCGCTTCGAGCGCGTGCAGACAGGCTTTGCTGTTTTCCACCGGTCCCTCGGCCACCACCGCGCCCTTGGCCATGGCGCAGTAGCGGGCCGCCACACGCACCACCAGGCTCATGTTTTGCTCGATCAGCAGCAAGGCCGTGCCCTGGTCGGCCACGCGGTTGAAGATGTCCGCCAGTTGGTCCACGATCACCGGTGCCAGGCCTTCGGTAGGCTCGTCCAGCAGGATCAGCGCCGGGTTGGCCATCAGCGCCCGGCCCACGGCCAGCATTTGCTGCTGGCCGCCCGACAAGGCGGTACCCGGGGTGT
>NZ_JBDTEM010000211.1:0-28893 GCF_039922535.1 Rhodoferax sp.
GTGCTCTCGGTCACTTTTATGGTGGATGCACAAGGGCGCGGTACTTTTGACGCGGCGCTCAGCCGCGCCAAAGAGCGCCGGGAGATCGCCGGAACCATGCGCGACGCTGTTTTTCGCCAAGGCTTGCAGGCCCGCAATATCGGGCTGCGCTCGGATGTGGATGAGATGAAGAAAGAGGTTGCGGCGCTGCGGGGGTGGCAAGAGCTGTACAAGAAGAATTTCGCGCGGTTTGCCAGCCTGGCACCCACCGCAGAAGAGCAAGCGGACCTAGCGCGGGCCGTCAAATTGGAGCAAGAGACTGTCGAGCCCCTGCAGAAGGCGGAGGAATATGCGTCCAACTTTCGCCCGGATACCGCCGCCACTATCTTGGTGACCAAGGTCAGTCCGATCCAGGACCAATGGGCCGAGACCATCGGCCATTTGGTGGCGATCCAGGATGCCAATGTGGCCGCCGCGCTGACCGACAACGGGCTACAGCATCGCCAACTGGTGGCGGCTGCAGGGGGCGCATTTTTGCTCTCTTTTCTCTTGGCCGCTGCCGCGGCTTGGCATATTTCTCGGGGTATTGTGCGACCCCTGGGCGAGGCCGTGGGGATTGCGCGCCGAGTCGCCGCAGGGGATTTGACGGCACAGATCGACGGCCAGCGAACCGATGAGGTGGGCCAACTGCTGACGAGTTTGCGCGACATGCAATCCAGTCTGGTGCGGGTCGTGGCCAACGTGCGTTTGGGGTCGGAAAACGTGGCCACCGCCAGTGCCGAAATCGCCCAGGGCAATGACGACCTCAGCGCCCGAACCGAGGGCCAGGCCAGTGCGCTGGAGCAAACTGCGGCATCCATGGAAGAGCTGAGCTCCAACGTCCGGCAGAACGCCGACAGCTCCCGCCAGGCGAATGAGCTGGCCATGAACGCATCCCTGGTGGCGGTGAGGGGCGGGGAAGCCGTGGGCCAGGTGGTCGAGACCATGAAGGGTATCAACGACAGTTCCCGAAAAATTGCCGACATCATCGGCGTCATTGATGGGATCGCCTTTCAGACCAATATCTTGGCCCTGAATGCCGCCGTTGAGGCAGCCCGTGCCGGAGAGCAGGGCCGGGGCTTTGCCGTTGTGGCCAGTGAAGTGCGCAGCCTGGCCGGGCGCTCGGCCGATGCGGCCAAGGAGATCAAGACCCTGATCCACACCAGTGTTGAGCGCGTGGCCCAAGGTAGCGCACAGGTCGGCCAGGCCGGGGCCACCATGGCCGAGGTGGTCGATTCCATCCGCAAAGTGACCGACATCATGGGCGAGATCAGTATTGCCAGCAACGAGCAGTCCCTGGGGGTTGCCCAGGTGGGCGAAGCCGTGGCCCAGATGGACCAGGCGACCCAGCAAAATGCCGCACTGGTGGAGGAGATGGCTGCAGCCGCCAACAGTCTGCGCCAGCAGTCGCACGAGTTGGTACAGGTGGTGGCGGTGTTTAAGCTGCGTGGAGGCACTGATCTGAATACACCAGCGCGGGTATTGGCGATCAACGGCTGACCCCTGCGGCCCTGGCGGCATACGGGCCAAAGATCGTGAACCCGTTTTAAAGGGCATCGCGGTCAAATACTAGCCGCCCGGCGAATCCCCTACACTTTGTGGCTTTGGCCCTGTTTCTAGGTCGTTTGGGCCCCATGCCAACGCTTTTATGATCATCACCAGCCTGCTCGATACTGACCTCTACAAGTTCACGATGATGCAGGTCGTGCTGCACCATTTCCCCGCCTCGCAGGTGCAGTACCGCTTCAAATGCCGCAATCCCGGCGTGAACCTGGCCCCGTTGGTGGCCGAGATCCAGGACGAGATCCGCGGGCTGTGCAGCTTGGGTTTTACCGAGGCCGAGTTGGGCTATCTGCGCTCCATGCGCTTCATCAAAAGCGACTTTGTCGACTTTCTGGGGCTGTTCCGGCTCAACGAAAAGTACATCTCTGTGACCCCGCTGCCCAATGGCGAGATCGACATCTCCATCCAGGGGCCCTGGCTGCACGTGATTCCGTTCGAGATCCCGGTGCTGGCCATCGTCAACGAGGTGTACTTTCGCCACGCCACCACCGTGCCCAACTTCACCCAGGCCCGCCAGCGGCTGCAGGCCAAGATCACCCAATTGCGCGGCGACGGATTAGACGAGCTCAAGATTGCCGACTACGGTACCCGCCGCCGCTACAGCAAGGCCTGGCACGAAGAGGTGCTGCGCACTTTAGTGGCGCAGCTGGGTTCGGGCCCGCAGGGGCAGTTTGCGGGCACCAGCAATGTATTGTTTGCTATGCAATTAGGACTCACCCCGTTGGGCACCATGGCCCACGAATACCTGCAGGCCTGCCAGGCCCTGGGCCCGCGCTTGCGCGACAGCCAGGTGTTTGGCTTTGAAATGTGGGCCAAGGAATACAGGGGCGACCTGGGCATTGCGCTGAGCGACGTCTACGGCATGGATGCCTTCCTGCGCGACTTCGACATGTACTTCTGCAAGCTCTTCGACGGCGCGCGGCACGACAGCGGTGACCCGTTTGTGTGGGGCGAACGCCTGCTGGCGCACTACAAAAAGAACCGCGTCGATCCGCTGACCAAAGTGCTGATCTTCAGCGACGGCCTGACCGTACCGCGCACCATTGCGCTGTACCAGCAGTTTCGCGGTCGTTGCCTGCTGGCCTTTGGCATCGGCACCAACCTGACCAACGACATGGGCGACCCACCCCTGCATGTACCGTTGCAAATCGTCATCAAGATGATCCGCTGCAATGGCCAGCCGGTGGCCAAGCTGTCTGACTCGCCGGGCAAGAATATGTGCGAGGACGAAAAATACGTGGGCTACCTGCGCCAGGTGTTCGAGATCGAAACGCCAACCGAGCCTCTCCCATGAGCGCAGCCGGCATGTCGGCCCTTTGGGGCATCCCATTTGCGGGCATTTTGTTGTCGATTGCACTGTGCCCGTTGTGGGTGCCCCGCTTTTGGCACCACCATTTCGGCAAAGTGTCGGCGGCCTGGTCGCTAGCATTTTTGCTGCCGTTTGCGGCCATGTTCGGGCTGGATGCCGCCGCCCACAGCCTGGTGCACGCGCTGCTGGCCGAGTACCTGCCTTTCATCATTTTGCTAACCGCGCTGTACACCGTGGCGGGAGGCATCTACATCCGCGGCAACCTGCACGGCAGCCCGCGCCTGAACGTGGCGTTGCTGGCGATTGGCGCGGCTCTGGCCAGTGTGATGGGCACCACCGGTGCGTCCATGCTGATGCTGCGCCCGCTGCTGCGCGCCAACGACAACCGCGTCCACAAGGTGCACGTGGTGGTGTTCTTTATCTTCATCGTCTCCAACGCCGGTGGCGCGCTTACGCCGCTGGGCGACCCGCCGCTGTTTCTGGGCTTTTTGCAGGGGGTGGATTTCTTCTGGACCCTGGGCCATTTGTGGCAGCCCACGCTGTTTTTGGTGGGTGTGCTGCTGGCCCTGTGCTTCGCTATCGACTGCTATTACTACCGCAAAGAAGGCGTGCTGCCGGTCGATCCCACGCCCGACACGCAGCGCATCGGCTTTGACGGCGTGGTCAATTTCGCCTTGCTGGGCGTGGTGGTGGGCTTGGTGCTGCTCAGCGGCTTCTGGAAGTCGCCGGTGGTGTTCCATGTGGCCGGGGCCGAGGTCGGCTTGCCCGGCCTGGTGCGCGATGCGGGGCTGGTGCTGGTGACCCTGCTGTCGCTGCGCTGCACGGCGGCCCAGGTGCATGCCGACAACCAGTTCAGCTGGGGGCCGATGCTGGAAGTGGCCAAGCTGTTTGCGGGCATTTTCCTGACTATCATTCCGGTGATTGCGCTGCTGCGCGAGGGCCTGCACGGCCCGTTTGGTGCGGTGGTGGCGGCGGTGACGCGACCCGACGGCTCGCCCCATCCGGCCATGTATTTCTGGGCCAGCGGCCTGCTCAGCTCGTTTCTGGACAACGCGCCGACCTACCTGGTGTTTTTTAACACCGCAGGCGGCGATGCGCAGACGTTGATGACCACCCTGGCCCCCACGCTGATGGCCGTGTCTGCCGGGTCGGTGTTCATGGGGGCCAACAGCTATATCGGCAATGCACCCAATATGATGGTCAAAGCCATTGCCGAACAGCGCGGTGTGGCCATGCCCAGCTTCTTTGGCTACATGGTCTGGTCGTGTGCCATTCTGGTGCCCTTGTTTGCCGTTACCACCTTGATCTGGTTTACCTAAATGTCCAAACCCGCCATTCTTATCGCCCGCAAAATATTCCCCGCCACCATTGCCGCTCTGGAGCAGCACTTTGTGGTGGAGTCCAACCAGGAGGATGCGTCCTGGAGTAAAGCCGAGCTGATCGCCCGCCTGCAAGGCAAGGTCGGCGCCTTCACCACCGGCAGCGAGCGCATCGATGCCGAGTTGCTGGCCGCCTGCCCGCAACTGCGCATTTGCGCCAACATGGCCGTGGGCTACAACAACTTTGACATCGACGCGATGAGCGCGGCAGGCGTGCTGGCCACCAACGCCCCCGATGTGCTCACCGAGACCACCGCCGACTTCGGCTTTGCCCTGCTGATGGCCACCGCCCGCCGTATCAGCGAGAGCGAGCATTTCCTGCGTGCCGGGCTGTGGAAGAAGTGGAGCTACGACATGTTCGCCGGGGCCGAGATCCACGGCAGCACGCTGGGCATCATCGGCATGGGCCGCATTGGCCAGGGCATCGCCAAGCGCGGCGCCCATGGCTTTGGCATGCAGGTGATTTACCACAACCGCAGCCCGCTGGATGCCGCCACCGAGGCCGACTGCAAGGCCCGTTTTGTGTCCAAAGAAGAACTGCTCAAGACCGCCGACCACGTGGTGCTGGTGGTACCGTATTCCGCCGCCTCGCACCACACCATCGGTGCGGCCGAGCTGGCGCTGATGCAGCCCACCGCCACCCTGGTCAACATCGCGCGCGGCGGCATCGTGGACGATGCAGCCCTGGCTGTGGCCTTGCGCGAGGGCCGCATCGCCGCCGCCGGGCTGGACGTGTTCGAGGGCGAGCCCCAAGTCCACCCCGACCTGCTCACCGTGCCCAACGTGGTGCTGACCCCGCACATCGCCAGTGCCACCGTGGCGACCCGTACCGCCATGGCGCAGCTGGCGGCCGACAACCTGGTTGGATTTCTTATAAATAATAAGCCGCTCACGCCCATCAACGCTGCACAGGTAGCTATCAAATAAATAGCGAATAGATCGTATCGATGACCTTGATTGAATGGGGGCTGCTGGCGCTGGCCGTGCTGAACTTGGCGCTCTTGTTGGCCCTGTTGCTGCGTAAACCGCCCGCGGCAGATCACTCCGCCATGGACCGCCTGGAACGCGGGCTGCGCGAATCATCGCGTGCCGACCGGCACGAGCTGGGCACCAGTTTTGCCAACTTTCAGCGCAGCCTGGTGCAGCAAAGCGCCGAGGCTACGCGCACCCAAAACACCCAGATCGACGCGCTGGCCCAGCAACTCGCCTTGCTGCAGCGCTCGGTGAGTGACACCCTGAGCACCCAGCTCCAGGCCCTGGGCGAATCCAACGCCCGGCGCATGGGCGAGGTGCGCGCCACGTTGGAGGCGCAACTGCTGCAACTGCAACACAGTAACGCCGCCAAGCTCGACGAAATGCGCCAAACCGTAGACGAAAAGCTGCAAACCACGCTGGAAACCCGCCTGGGCGAAAGCTTCAAGCAGGTGGCCGACCGGCTGGAGCAGGTGCACAAAGGCCTGGGCGAAATGCAGTCCCTGGCCCAGGGCGTGGGCGACTTGCAGCGCGTACTCACCAACGTCAAAACCCGCGGCATGTTTGGCGAGGTGCAGCTGGAAAACCTGCTGGAGCAGGTGCTCACCGCCGAGCAGTACGGCAAGCAGATCGAGACCAAGCCGCGCAGCAACCAGCGGGTGGACTTTGCGGTGCGTTTTCCCGGTCGCAGTGCCGACGGCGCACCCGTCTGGCTTCCCATCGACGCCAAGTTCCCGCGCGACGACTATGAGCGCCTGCTGGATGCCCACGAACGCGCCGACGCGCTGGCCGCCGAAGCCTCCGCCAAGGCGCTGGAAGCCCGCATCCGCGCCGAGGCCAAATCGATTGCCGAGAGCTACCTGGCCCCGCCGCACACCACCGACTTTGCGATTTTGTTCTTGCCCATCGAGAGCCTGTACGCCGAGGTGCTGCGCCGCCCCGGCCTGATGGATAGCCTGCAGCGCGACTACCGCGTCACCCTGGCTGGCCCGACCACCTTGCTGGCCATGCTCAACAGCCTGCACATGGGCTTCCGCACCTTGGCGCTGGAGCAGCAGGCCAGCGAAGTTTGGAAGGTGCTGGGTGCGGTGAAAACCGAGTTCGAGCGCTACGGCGAATGGGTGGCCCGCATCCGCGAACAGGTGCAAAAGGCTTCGGATACCCTGGACAAGGCCGACACCCGCACCCGCCAGATGCGCCGCGCGCTGAAGGTGGTGGAGGCGTTGCCCGATGCCGAAGCGCAGGCGCTGTTGCCCGCGTCGGCGGATCTGGACGATGGTCCAGGGTAAGAGGTTTTTGCTCTATAAATCGTAGCTGCTTGCGCACTTTCTATCTGCGCCAATTCCCTATTTAATGCTTGTATTTTTGCTATGAATTTGGCACTGGCCCGTTTGATTGCAGCACAGATTTGCCTGCACGCTTGTATGACCGGCATCCGCCTGGCCGCGCCCCTGCTGGCTTTGCGCGAGGGTTTCAGCGGCCTGGCGGTGGGCCTTTTGCTGGCCTTATTTGCGCTAACCCAGGTGTTTCTGGCCTTGCCTGCCGGGCGCTATGCCGACCGCCATGGTCTGCGCAAGCCGGTGACCATCAGCGTCGGCATGGCCGTGCTGGGCGCGGGGTTGGCGGCGGCGTTTCCGGTTTACCCGGTGCTCTGCGTCAGCGCGTTGCTGACCGGCGGGGCCACTGGCATTGCGGTGATTGCCTTGCAGCGCCACGTGGGGCGCGCGGCCGAGGGTTCCACCCAGCTCAAACAGGTGTTCAGTTGGCTGGCGCTGGGGCCGGCACTGTCCAACTTCATCGGGCCGTTTGCGGCTGGCTTGATGATTGACCATGCGGGTAGCGTGCCCGCCGACCGATGGGGTTTTCAGGCGGCGTTTGCCTTGATGGCGGTGCTGCCACTGGCCACCTGGGCGCTGGTGCAAGGGGTGCAAGAGCTGCCCGCCATCCATGCCGTACCGGGTGCCGCCAAGCCGCGTGTACTGGATTTGCTGGTTGACCCCATGCTGCGCCGTTTGCTGCTGGTGAACTGGTTTTTGTCGTCCTGCTGGGACGTGCACACCTTTGTGGTGCCCATCCTGGGCCACGAGCGCGGTTTGAGCGCCTCGACCATCGGCTCCATCCTGGGGGGCTTTGCGATCGCGGCGGCGGTCGTGCGCATGGCCATGCCGATGATGGCCGCACGCCTGCGCGAGTGGGCGGTGATCGTGGGCGCGATGTGGATGACGGCCGCGTTGTTTGCTTTGTATCCGTTCTTGCCCAGCGCGGCGGCGATGGGGGTGTGTTCGGTGTTTTTGGGCCTGGCGCTAGGCTCGGTACAGCCTATGATCATGAGTACCCTGCACCAGATCACCCCGGCGCACCGCCACGGCGAAGCGCTGGGCCTGCGGCTGATGAGCATCAACGCGTCCAGCGTGGTGATGCCGCTGCTGTTTGGCGCGGCCAGCACCGTGGTAGGTGTGGCCGGGCTGTTCTGGGTGGTCGGGGCGGTGGTGGGCGGCGGCTCAAGGACCGCCTGGGGGCTTAAATCTTATAAAACGCTCTGATAGCCGTCCAGGCGTCTTCAGGGGTATCGACGAAGGTGAATAGGTCCATGTCGCTGGCGGAGATGGCGCCTTCGTCGATCAGCACGTCGAAGTTGATCAGCTTCTTCCAGTAGTCGGCACCAAACAAGATGATGGGCACGGCCTTGGTTTTGCCGGTTTGCACCAGGGTCACCACTTCAAACAGTTCGTCCAGCGTGCCAAAGCCGCCCGGGAAGGCCACCAGGGCTTTGGCGCGCATCATGAAATGCATTTTGCGCAGCGCAAAGTAGTGGAACTTGAAGTTCAGGCTGGGCGACACATAGCGGTTGCCACCTTGCTCGTGGGGCAGGGCGATGCTCAGGCCCACGTTTAGCGCGCCCATCTCAAAGGCACCGCGGTTGGCGGCTTCCATGATGCCGGGGCCACCGCCGGTGCAGATGTAGAGCCGGTCGGCAGCGGCGCGGTTGGCGCTGTAGTTGGCTACCAGCCGGGCAAACAGGCGGGCCTGGTCGTAGTAGCGGGCGTTGCGCATGCGGCGCTGGGCGACTTTCAGGGCTTCGGCATCGCCGCTGGCTTCGGCTGCGGCAAGAGCCGGCTGTGCGTCTTCGGGTGCCGGGAAGCGGGCGCTGCCAAAGACGACCACGGTGTTTTCAATCCCCTGGGCTTGCTGGGCCAGATCGGGTTTGAGCATTTCTAGCTGAAAGCGGATGCCACGGGTTTCACGGCGCAGCAAAAACTCGGGGTCGGCAAAGGCCAGGCGGTAGGCATCGGTCTCCAGCGCTTGGCCGTTGTTGGAGTGGGCTTGCAGGTCGGCCCAGGCCAGGGCGACGTTGCGGTCATTCAGTTTGTCGGTGTTTTCCATAACTAGATTGTGGTCCTAAAACATGACGCTTTGGCGCAGCGGGGCGGTAAATTGCAGTGGGTCTGGACCAAAAAAAAAGCCAGCTGCGGGGCACTGCAGCCGGCCTGTTTACACGGAGATGGTGGCCAATTAAGGGCGTACGACCAACTCGTTGCGCACCGCAGTCACGCCCTTGACATTGCGGGCGATGGATTCGGCCTGCATCTTTTCGGCGCTGGATTTGGCAAAGCCCGCCAAGATGACCGTGCCTTTCAGGGTTTGCACATTGATGGCTCCGGCGTCTACGGTTTTGTCATTCACAAAACGGGCCTTGACGGAGGTGGTGATGGCCGCGTCGTCCACATAGGCACCCACGGGTTCTTGCTGGCGCACAACGGCACAGCCGGTGGCGGTGAGGATGGCGGTACCTGCAATGGCAGCAAAAGCAATGGCACGGATAAATTGCATGGAGTTTCCTCAAAGTGTTGTTGTCGAATCGATTCAACGCGGCAAAACCGGCCGAGGCCGACACCGCACGCTATGGAGTTGTTACAAATTGCGCAAGCTGTATACCAACGGAGCCTAGGTTTCACCGTAGTTTCCACAATGGCGAGGCGCATTTTTGGGAATAAATTGGCGGCTGTTCTGCTGCCTGTGTGGGTGGCCATTTATTTACCCAGAAAGGTTTGCACCATGCGTTCAGACACTCCCGCGGCCAAAAAGCCGCTTTACAAGTCCCTTTATGTGCAAGTGCTGACCGCGGTGGCCTTGGGTGTGGCGCTGGGGCATTTCCAGCCCGATCTGGGCGCGCAGATGAAGCCGCTGGGCGACGGCTTCATCAAGCTCATCAAGATGCTGATTGCCCCCATCATTTTCTGTACCGTGGTGGTGGGTATCGCCGGTATGGAAGACATGAAGAAAGTGGGTAAAACCGGCGGACTGGCGCTGCTGTATTTTGAGGTGATGAGCACCGTCGCGCTGATTGTCGGCTTGGTGATCGTCAATCTGGTACAGCCCGGTTCTGGTATGCATGTGGATGTCACCACTTTGGACACCAAAGGCATTGCTGCCTACACCGGTCCAGGCAAGATGGCTGGCACCACCGAGTTTTTGATGAACATCATCCCCAGCACCGTGGTGGAAGCGTTTGCCAAGGGTGAAATTTTGCAGGTGCTGCTGTTTGCCGTGTTGTTTGGCTTTGCGTTGCACAAGTTTGGTGGCCGCGGCACGCAGGTGTTTGACTTCATTGAAAAGTTTTCGCATGTGCTGTTTGACATCATCGGCACGATCATGAAGGTGGCCCCTATCGGTGCCTTTGGTGCGATGGCCTTCACTATTGGAAAATTCGGCATTGCCTCGCTGTTTTCCCTGGGCTGGTTGATGGGTACGTTCTATGCCACCTGCCTCGTCTTCGTCTTTGTGGTGCTGGGTATCGTGGCGCGGCTGCATGGCTTCAGCATTTTCAAGTTCGTCAAATACATCAAGGAAGAGTTGTTGATCGTGCTGGGCACCTCGTCCAGCGAATCGGTGCTACCCCGCATGATGGAGAAGATGGAAAACGCCGGTGCCAAGAAGTCCGTGGTCGGCCTGGTGATTCCTACCGGCTACTCGTTCAACCTGGACGGCACCTCCATCTACCTGACCATGGCGGCGGTGTTCATCGCCCAGGCCACCGATACCCCGATGAGCATTGGCCAGCAAATCACCTTGCTCTTGGTGCTGCTGCTGACCTCCAAGGGTGCAGCCGGTGTGACGGGCAGTGGTTTCATCGTGCTGGCCGCTACCTTGTCGGCCGTGGGCCATGTGCCGGTGGCCGGTTTGGCGCTGATTCTGGGGATTGACCGCTTCATGTCCGAAGCCCGCGCCCTGACCAACCTGGTCGGCAACGGTGTGGCCACCTTGGTGGTGGCCAAATGGACCGGCGACCTGGACATGAAGCGCCTGGATGCCGCCATGAACAACGAAACCTGGGAAGAGGCGAATACGCCCGAAGAGGTCCTCGACAAGACGACCGCGCACATGGCAGGAACCGGACGCTGAATGAGGTATGAAAATGGCCTCTAGCGCATATTCTGATTGCGCCAGCAGCTATTAAATAGATAGTATTTCAAAACGCCACCGCAGAGTCTTCTGCGGTGGCGTTTTGCTTTGGGGGTGCGGCAGGGTTCTTGGTCTACCGCTGCGAGCACCGCCTAGTCAACCCGCTCTCGGATGGCGAGCGGCCGACGCTGGCTATTGGCCGGGCCTTGTCTACCCATCCAGGTCTGCTGGTGCTGGACGAGGCCGCCGAAGCTATGGCTTCAAATGAGCCTGGCTTACCGCTATGTGGTGCTTGAATGGAGCCGCGAGGTGTGGCGGGGCGACTCCGTAGCGCTGCATGCCGACTGCAGTCTCTGCACCCGCAAGTTGCTGGTGTGAATGGTTCGCTGTATGGGATCGTCGGCACTGATGGAAATCCTGGCTATCCCACTGGATAGTGAACTTTTGCCTCTGGAAAACAAGGCTAGTGGCTTTTTTTGGAATCACTGGTGCAGGCAGTCCAATATGGCTTTGCTTTACCATTTTTCGGTCAATCGGCTCTTTTTGCACGCACTTCCATCCCCAAAAATAGGTACATTTGAACGGACCGTGGAAAGCGTTACATAAGTTGCAACGTAGTATGGAATAAGTCCGTTTTACGTAACATTGTGTACGTCTATTCGGTCTCAAATCCAATATTAGGGAGTAAGTATGAAACTAACGACGACCTCGCGAGGCCTACCCGCGGCGCGCATCGGGCTGGTGGCGGCCATCGCTGCGGCCATGCTCACTGGCTGTCTACCCACCGAATACGCGGCCACGATCCGCACCACGTCCTACGGTGTTCCGCACATCGTCGCCGACAGTTTTACGGGTGCAGGCTATGGCTATGGCTATGCCTTTGCCCAGGATAACTTTTGTTTGTTTGCCGAAGAATTGGTCACGCTGCACGGCGAGCGGGCCAAGTACTTTGGTGCCGCTGGCGGCTACTTGGGCCAGTTGGGCACCACGTTTGGCAATGTGGACTCCGACTTTTTCTACAAGCTGGTGCTGGGCTCCGAC
Organism: Rhodoferax sp.; assembly: GCF_039922535.1. Classification (GTDB taxonomy): domain Bacteria; phylum Pseudomonadota; class Gammaproteobacteria; order Burkholderiales; family Burkholderiaceae_C; genus Rhodoferax_B. The sequence continues at coordinate 11,686 of NZ_JBDTEM010000211.1, forward strand.
CAGGCGGCCCGCTTCAAGGCCGGGGCCGGTCGCGCCACCCGCGAATTGGCCGACGGTTTTGCCACCGGCTACAACCGCTATCTGTCCAATACCGGTTTGGCCAAGTTGCCGGTTGCCTGCCGTGGCAAAGCCTGGGTCAAACCCATGACCGAAGACGATGCTTATTTGCGCTTCTCGCAAGCCGCCATGACGGGTAGCTCGCTGGGCTTTATTGGTGCTATCGGCAGCGCAGTGCCACCGGTTGCCACGGTGGCCAAAGCTGCCGCTTCTGTGAACGTGGCCAAAGCCAAGACACCCAACGTGCCCGCAGACTATTCCCAGTCGCCCGTGCTGATGGCGTTCCAGAGCCTGCGCGACCACAGTATTGGCTCCAACGGCCTGGGCCTGGGGCGCGATGCCACCCAAAGCGGCAAAGGCCTGTTGATGGGTAACCCGCACTTTCCATGGTGGGGTGCCCTGCGTTTGAACCAGGTGCACATCACGGTGGCCAGCGAGAACTATGACGTGATGGGTGCGACCCTGCTGGGTGTGCCCCTGCCTTTGATCGGTTTCAACGACAAGGTGGCCTGGACGCACACTTTCTCGACCGACAACCGCTTCACCGTGCGCTACCTGGCCATAGACCCCAGCAACCCCACGCGCTACCTGAAAGATGGCAAATCGATTGCCATGAAGGCTGTGCCCCTGACCGTGTCGGCCCTGGGTGCCGATGGCAACCAGGTGCAGATCCAGCGCACCCTGTACACCACCGAGTACGGCCCCATGATGACGGACAGCAGCTTTGCCTGGACCACCGGCAGTGGCTACGCGCTGCAAGATGCCAATGCCAGTAACTACCAGCTCATCGACCAGGTTGTGCTGAACGGCAAGTCCACCAGCGTGGACAGTCTGCGTAAGTCCCTGGCCACCTTTAATGCCATGCCCTGGGTCAACACCATTGCCGCAGACAAAGGCGGCGATGCCTTGTACGCCAACTACTCGGTCGCCGCCAATGTGCCCGACGCCCAACTGGCCGCCTGCGTGCCGCCACCCTTCCAGCCTTTGATGGCCAGCACCGGTGTGGTGGTGATGGCGGGCACCACGGCGGCCTGCGACTGGTCGGGCAGCATCCCCGCAGCCGGACGGCCTTGGGTCAAGCGCCCGGACTATGCGATGAATTCCAACGACAGCCACTGGTGGCCTAGCCTGAACACCTACCTGAGCGGATTTGCCAAAATCATCGCCACCGGCCCGAATGCCGAAGCGCTGCCGCAAAGCAACCGTACCCGCACCGGCCACGCCATGGTGCGTGACCGCCTGGCCGGTACCGACGGGCAGGGCGGCTACCGTTTCACGCTGGCCAACCTGGAGCAGCTCTACCTGAAGAGCCGGTTTTTCAAGGCTGAAAAGTGGTTGCCGGGCTTTGTCTCGGGCTGCCTGGCCAGCAGCGGCGCCACACCGGCCGCCCTGGATGCCTGTGCCGTGCTGCAAGCCTGGAACACCGCCCACACCACCACCAACCAGGGCGTGGTGCTGTTTGACGAGTTGTACGCCGCCCTGGGCGAGTTGAACGACCCGTCGTGGTGGAGCGTGCCGTTCAATGCGGCCGACCCGCAGGAAACCCCGCGCGGTACCGCCAACCTGGCTGCGGCCATGGCGCAATTGGAAACCCTGGTGGCCAGCCCGCAGTTTGACGACCCCATCAAGCGCCGTGCCCGCACCCAGGACGTGCAACTGCTGCAACGTGCCGAGGGCGTGCTGGCGATACCGGGTGGCCGTTCGACCTACAACAACTGGGCAGGCGTGCGCACCCAGGTCGCCCCGGGCAGCTTTATCTACACCGCCGATCCCGCCACCAATGCCGGTGCCTTTGGCAACAGCTACATCCAGTTTGTGACCTGGGACAGTAGCGGTCCGGTGGCCGAAGGTATCCTGACCTACAGCCAGTCGTCCGACCCGACCAGCGCGCACTTCAGCGACCAGACCCGCAAGTACGCCGCAGGCGAATGGGTCAAGCTGCCGTATACCGACAAGCAGATCAAGGCCGATCCCAACTACAGCGAACGTACGCTATACGAATCGCCACACTGAAAAATAGTAGCAATAAAGCCATGAGGAGTATGCGCTAGCTGCCTATTTCTTCATGCGCTTGAGTGCCAGGGCTGCTTGCTGTACCAGAGCCGGCCCCTGGTAGATCAGCCCGGTGTAGATCTGTACCACGTCGGCTCCGGCTTCTATTTTGGCCACCGCATCGGCCGCACCCATGATGCCACCCACACCGATGATGGGAAAGGCCGGGCCCAGGGCGTTGCGCAGTTGGCGCACCACGCGGTTGCTGGCATCCCGCACCGGCATACCGCTCAGGCCACCGGCTTCTTCACCATGGGCCATGCCCTTGACCGCGTCGCGCGCCAACGTCGTGTTGGTGGCCACCACGCCATCCATGCCGTGGCGTATGAGGGTGGCGGCGATCACTGCGATTTGGGCTTCATCCAGATCCGGCGCAATTTTCACAAACACCGGCACCCGTTTGCCATGCTGCAAGGCCAGCGCGGCGCGGCGCGCGGACACGGCGCCCAGCAGGCCGTCCAGCGCCTCGTCGCTTTGCAGGGCGCGCAGGTTTTTGGTGTTGGGGCTGGAGATGTTGACCGTGACGTAATCGGCATGGGGGTACACGCCGTCCAGCGCCAACAGGTAGTCATCGGTGGCGCGCTCAATGGGGGTGGCCGCGTTTTTGCCGATGTTCAGGCCTAGCAACATAGGTTTGCCTTGTGCCTTGGAGCGGAATTGGGCGCGCTGCACGTTGGCCACAAAGGCCGCCAGGCCGCCGTTGTTGAAACCCAGCCGGTTGATCAGCGCCTGCGCCGCAGGCAGGCGGAACATGCGGGGTTGGGGGTTGCCGGGCTGGGCCAGCGGCGTGACCGTGCCCACTTCCACAAAACCAAAACCCATGGCCCCCAGGCCGTCGATGCAGCGGGCGTTCTTGTCCAGCCCGGCCGCCAGGCCCACGCGGTTAGGAAAATGCAGGCCCGCCAGCGTGACGGGGTCGCTGACCATTTTTTGGCGGTACAGGTATTCCAGCGGCGTGCCTTGCGTGCGGGCAATGGCGTTCAGGGTGAGGTCGTGGGCCGCCTCTGGGTCCATGCCAAACAAAAAGGGGCGGGCCAGGGCGTAGGGGATCAGGGGCATTGGATAATTCCGGGTTCTGCTTTTAGTTACAACCCCGGATTTTCCCAGATGACCAACCTCATTCCCGCACTCACCCAAGACGAACTCAAAACCCTGGTCGGCCACGCCGCTTTGCGCTATGTGGTGCCCGGCGAAATTGTCGGGGTGGGCACCGGCTCTACCGTCAACAAGTTCATCGACGCATTGGCCACCATCAAGGACCAGGTCAAGGGCGCGGTGTCCAGCTCCGAGGCCAGCACGGCGCGGCTGCTGGCGCTGGGCATTCAGGTGTTCGATGCCAACGAGGTGGGCGAGTTGGCGGTGTACATCGACGGCGCGGACGAGATCGACCACCAGGGCCACATGGTCAAAGGCGGCGGTGCAGCGCTGACCCGCGAGAAGATCGTGGCCGCCCAGTCGCGCCAGTTCGTGTGTATTGCCGACGAGAGCAAGCTGGTGCAGACGCTGGGCCAGTTTCCGCTGCCAGTAGAGGTGATTCCCATGGCCACCCACCGCATCCAGCGCCAGTTTGCCGCCATGGGCGGCACGGCCACCCTGCGCCAAAAAGACGGCCAGCCTCTGGTGACCGACAACGGCCAGCACATCCTGGACGTGACCGGCTTGCAGATCCGCGATCCGCTGGCGTTTGAGTCGCAGGTCAACCAGTGGCCGGGTGTGGTGTGCGTGGGCGTATTTGCCCACCAGAAAGCCAGCGTCTGCCTGCTGGGTACTGCCCAGGGCGTGAAGACCTTAGAATTTTAAGAAAAAAGGCCTCCAGCGCAGGTGGCATCTGCGCTGGCAGCTATAAACTCAATAGCAGAGCTTAGAACTGGATTCCGCGTGGATTGTTGCTGGTGTCGATAGGCTGCTGTGCTGGGGCATCTTGCACCGTCGGCGCGGCCGGGGCCGGTTCGGTTGCGGCCTTGCTGGCCACCAGCGGCCGGGGCGCGGGCTGTTTGTAGCTGGCGGGCAGCACCGAGGTTTTGGGGTAGGCGGCAGCATCCAGGTACTGGGTCCACTCCACATCCGAGAAGCCTTTGAGTTGTTGGCTGCCGATGGTGCCCACCGGCAGGTTGGTGCCGCCGCTGATGCGTTGCAGGGCCTCGGCATCGTCGCTGCTGTTGACCGTGCGCTCGGTGAACGGCACGCCACGCGAATTCAGCAGGTTGCGCGCGCTGGCGCAGGGGCTGCAATTGGCACTGGTGTACAGCGTCACCGGATAGCGCTGCACCACTTCCTTGAGCTCGAACGGCAGCGATGCGCTGACCGCGCTGCCACCACCGGGGGCTGCCGTGGTCACCTTGGCTTTGCTGGCGGGCGGTGGCGGCTGGTCGGAAAACGACACCTTGCCGTCTGGCCCGACGATGCGATACACCGTTTGCGCCTGCGTGCTGGCGGCCAAAGCCAGGGCGGCGCAGGCCAGAACGGTGGTGAACAGGGGAGTGCGCATAGCGGTGTCCTTTTTAACGTGAAACAACTTCCGTGGCCCGGGGTAGTCCGCACCCAAGTCCATGAAAGTTAGGCTTCGGCCATGCCTTGGTGGCGTAGCAGTGCGTCCAGTGTAGGTTCGCGGCCGCGGAAGGCCTTGAAGGATTCCATCGCCGGGCGGCTGCCACCGGCTTCCAGAATCGACTCGCGGTATTTGCGGCCGGTCTCAATACTGGGCAGGCCGTTGGCATCGGCGGTTTCTTCGAACGCGGCGTAGGCATCGGCGCTCAGCACCTCGGCCCATTTGTAGCTGTAGTAACCGGCGGCATAACCACCCGCAAAGATGTGGCTGAAAGTGTGCACGGTGCGGCTAAAGGCCGGTGCTTGCAGTACGGACACTTCGTCGCGCACCTGGCGCAGCAGAGGCATGAAGTCCTGTGCCGGGTCGTGCTCGGTGTGCAGCAGCATGTCGAACAGCGAGAACTCGATCTGGCGCAGGGTTTGCAGGCCGCTTTGGAAGTTTTTGGCGTCAAGCATCTTGTCGAACAGGGCGCGCGGCAGCGGCTCACCGGTTTGCACATGGGCGGTCATGTGCTTGAGCACATCCCATTCCCAGCAGAAATTTTCCATGAACTGGCTGGGCAGCTCTACCGCGTCCCATTCCACGCCGCTGATGCCGGAGACATCGCGCTCGTTCACCTGGGTCAGCATATGGTGCAGGCCGTGGCCGAATTCGTGGAACAGGGTGGTCACGTCGTCGTGGGTGAGCAGGGGTGGTTGCCCGTCCACGCCGTCAGCAAAGTTGCACACCAAATGTGCCACCGGGGTTTGCAATTGGCCGGTGTCGGGGCGCAGCCAGCGGGCGCGCACGTCGTCCATCCAGGCGCCACCGCGCTTACCGGTGCGGGCGGGTTGGTCGAGGTAGAACTGGCCGACTAACTGACCTGCACGTTCGATGCGGTAAAACTCCACCGACGGGTGCCACACGGGCGCGCTGTCTTTGCGGATGGCCACTTCAAACAGGGTTTCGATGATCTTGAACAGGCCGCCCAGTACTTTGGGCGCGGTGAAGTACTGTTTCACTTCTTGCTCGCTGAAGGCGTAGCGCGCTTCCTTGAGCTTTTCGCCGATGAAAGACCAGTCCCAGGGCTGCGGGTCGGTCAGGGCCAGGTGCTCGGCAGCAAAGGCGCGCAGATCGGCCACGTCTTTCAGGGCGTAGGGCTTGGCGCGCACGGCCAGATCGCGCAGGAAGCGGGTCACTTCCAGCGGCGACTTCGCCATCTTGGGCACCACCGAGACCTCGCCAAAGTTGGCGTAACCCAGCAGCTGGGCTTCCTCGCGGCGCAGCGCCAAAATCTCGGCAATGATGGCCGAGTTGTCGAACTGGGCGCCATCGCCTTCGGCCTGGTCCGACGCGCGGGTCACGTAGGCCCGGTACAGGCGCTCGCGCAGCGCGCTGGAGGTGGCGAACTGCATCACCGGCAGGTAGCAGGGCATTTTCAGCGTCAGCTTGTAGCCGTCTTTGCCTTCGGCCTTGGCGGCGGCCAACGCGGTTTGCTGCACATCGGCGGGTACACCGTCCAACTCGGCGGCAGTGGCGTAGTAGGCAAAGGCATCGGTTGCGTCGAGGGCGTTTTCGCTGAACTTTTGGCTGATTTCGGCCTGGCGTTCCTGGATGCGGGCAAAGCGTTCTTTGTCGGCACCGGTCAGGTCCGCACCGCTGAGCACAAAGTTGCGCATGGCCAGTGTGTGGGCCTGGCGCTGTTCGGGGTTCAGGCTGGTGGTGTCCACGGCCTTGTACTTGGCGTAAAGACGTTCGTCGGCCCCCAGGCGGGTCCAGAATTCGGTGACGCGGGGCAGGGCCTCGTTGTAGGCTGCACGCAAGGCTGGGGTATCGGCCACGCCGTTGAGGTGGCTCACGGCCCCCCAGGCACGGCCCAGTTGTTCGGCGCTCACGTCCAGGGCCTTGGAGATGGCTGTCCACTGCGCCGGGAAGTCCGGCTGGGTGACGGTTTCCAGCGCGGCATTGGCCTGGGCCAGCAACTGGTCCAGCGCGGGGCCTACGTGTTCGGGCTGGATCTGGTCAAACAGGGGCAGGTCGCCAAAATTTAACAAAGGATTATCGAGCAGTGGATTGGTCATGGTGGTGATGTGGCGGTGGGCTCGAAAGATTCAAGGGGCCGTGGCAAGGGAGGACGCGCGTTCCGCCGCTTCCAGCGTGTTGACCAGCAGCATGGTGATGGTCATGGGGCCGACTCCGCCGGGTACCGGAGTGATGAAGCTGGCGACCTCTTTGACACCGTCAAAGTCTACGTCGCCGCAGAGTTTGCCATCGGGCGTGCGGTTCATGCCCACATCGAGCACCACGGCACCAGGTTTGACCATGTCGGCCGTCAGCACATTGCGCTTGCCCACGGCGGCGACGATCACATCGGCTTGCAGGGTCATGGCTTTTAGATCGGCGGTGGCGCTGTGGCAAATGGTGACGGTGGCGTTCTTTTGCAGCAGCAGCAAGGCCATGGGTTTGCCAACGATGTTGCTGCGGCCAATCACCACGGCGTGCTTGCCGCGCAGGTCGTAGCCAATGCTCTCCAGCATCTTCATGCAGCCGTAAGGCGTGCAGGGCAAAAAGGACGAAGTGCCGGTCATCAGTGCGCCCGCGCTGGCGATGTGAAAGCCGTCTACATCTTTTAGCGGCGCGATGGCTTCGATGACTTTCTGGGCATCGATGTGGGCGGGCAGCGGCAGCTGCACCAAGATGCCGTGGATGGCCGGGTCGGCGTTGAGGAAGGCGATGCGCTTGAGCAGCTCGGCTTCCGACAGATCGGCCGGGTACTGCTCCAGCACCGAGTGCAGGCCCGCGTCGGCGCAGGCCTTGACCTTGTTGCGCACATAGACCTGGCTGGCCGGGTTTTCGCCCACCAGCACGACGGCCAGGCCGGGGGTGATGCCCTGGGCCTTCAAGGCGGTGGCGCGTGCAGCGACATCCAGGCGCAGGGTGCGGGAGAGGGCGATGCCATCGATCAGTTCAGCGGTCATGGGTTCAAAAATATAAGTAAAAACGCCCGCTGGCGCAGGTGCGGCGGGCGTAAGGAGCTACAAATTCAGTAGCGTCAGGTTTTCGGAGTGATCTGTCCCAGAGCGATCTTCAACAGGTCGGCCACGGTGTTGGCGTTGAGCTTTTCCATGATGTTGGCGCGGTGCGCTTCCACCGTCTTGATGCTGATGCCCAGGTCATCGGCGATTTGCTTGTTCAGGCGACCAGCGACGATGCGTTCCAGCACCTGGCTTTCGCGCGAGGTCAGCTTGGACAGTAGCGCGCCGCGGCTGGCGGCTTGCTGGTGGTCGGTGAAGGCTTCTTTGGCGTGTTCCAGCATGCGCTCGACCAGGCCCACCAGTTCGTCTTCTTTAAACGGCTTCTGGATGAAATCCATGGCGCCTTTTTTCATCGTGTCCACCGCCATGGGCACGTCGCCATGGCCGGTGATGAAGACGATGGGCAAGGGCGATTTGCGTTCGATCAAACGGTCTTGCAGCTCCAGGCCGGTCATGCCGCCCATGCGGATGTCAACGATCAAACAGGCCACTTCGCGGGCATCGAAGCGGCTTAAAAAGGACTCGGCTGAATCGAAGCAACGAACCCGGTAGTCCTTGCCTTCGAGCAGCCATTGCAACGAGTCGCGGACGGCTTCGTCGTCATCGACCACGTACACGGTACCTTTTTTGGGGATCAAACTCATGCAGTCACTCCGGGGGTTAACGTAAAAGTTCGGGGGTGTTTGCTGGGCCACTCTGTGCACCATTGGGTGTTACAGAGGATTGCGCCAACGGTATCCAGAATGAAAAACGGCACCCTGTGCCTTCGTTTCCATTGTAGAGGTTCTCTGCCTGCATCCGGCCCAGGTGGGACTCGACGATGGTGCGGCACAAATTGAGGCCAATGCCCATGCCTTCGGCCTTGGTCGAGAAGAAGGCTTCGAACAGGCGCTCCTTGACTTCGGGGGCCAGTCCGTTGCCGGTGTCGGCCACCGAAAACTCGATTCCGGCCTTGTCGTTCACCACCTTGGGCACCACCCGCAACTCGATATTGCGGTTGGCGGTGGGGCGCTGCGCCAAGTCGATGGCTTCGGCGGCGTTGCGCAGCAGATTCACCAGCACCTGCTCGATCAGAATCGGATCTACCTGCAGCTGGGGCAGCCGGGCAGCGACGTAATGGCTCAGGCGCACATTGCGCCGGCGCAGCTCGATACCGGCCAGCTCCATCGCCTCAAACACCATATGCTCCACGTCGGACGGGCTGCGGTTGGGTTCGCTGCGCTTCACAAACGACTGGATGCGCTGGATGATCTGGCCCGCGCGCTGGGCTTGGCGGGCGGTTTTGTCCAAGGCGGCCAGCAGGTCGGCTTCGGCAATGCCCGGGCCTTTGATGCGCGACACCATGCCGTTGCAGTAGTTGCTGATGGCGGCCAGCGGCTGGTTCAGCTCGTGGGCCACGCTGGAGGCCATTTCGCCCATGGTGATCAGGCGGCTGGAGCTTTGGGCGCGCTCGGCCTGGGCAGCAGATTGCTCTTCGGCGCGGCGGCGCGGCGTGATGTCGGTGGCAATCACCATCTGCACCAGGCGGGCATCAACCCAACTGAGGTAGCGGGTGCGTACCTCCAGCCACTTGCCCAGCTCGGGTACAAAGACTTCGGTGCTTTCCGACTGGGTGTCGGTCAGGCTGTCGGTGGGCAGGCCGACAAACGCGTCCACATCGTCGTCCATGGCTTCGTCGCTGGCCGGGATGCTGGGCACACCGGCTTCGGCCACCAGCTTTTCGTGGCCCTCGGTCTGCACGCCGAACCAGAGGCGGTAGAGTTTGTTGGCAAACAGCAGCTCATGGCTGTTGATGGGTGCTACAGAAACAGAAGCGTCCAGCGCTTCCAGCACCTTGGTAAACCGCTCATACGATGCCGATAATTGCTCGCGCACCCGGTTGGGCTCGGTGATGTCGGTCATCGAGGTCATCCAGCCGGTTTGCTTGCCCACTGCGTCTATCAGCGGCGACACGTACATGCGGCCATCAAAAATACTGCCATCGCGGCGCTTCACCCGCACCTGGAAGCCGCCGGGCGGGGTGCGGCCGTTCAGCTCGTCTTCCAGCCGGGCCACCAGAAAGTCGCGGTCTTCTTCGGGCCAGTGCACAAACGGGGCGGTGTGGCCCACCAGGGCGGATTCGCTCCAGCCGGTCATGCGGCAAAACGCGGTGTTGACGTAGGTGATGCGGCCTTGCATGTCCAACGCGCGCATGCCGGTCAGCATCGAGCTTTCCATGGCGCGGCGGAAGTTGGTTTCCGATACCAGGGCCTGCTGGGCCTGCAGACGGCGGCGGGTGTGCTTCCAGTTGCCGATCAGCATCCATGCCGTCAAGATACTCAAGGCACCCACCAGCCAGAACAGGCCGCTGCCAATTACCCCTTGCGAAGTGCGGTAGGCCTGGGCCCGCAGCACCAGGCCGTTGCCCACCGGTGATACCGGTACTTCATAGGGCTCTGATTGGCTGGACCATGGCAGCAGCCGGGCACCCACCATATGGATAGGCGCGGCATTGCCCGCCAGCACCTGGCCGTTGCCATTGAGCAGGGCCACTGCGTACTTGGCCAGCACCTCGGCGGGCACGCCGTAGCGCAGCAGGCTTTCATTGGAATATTCGGCCAGCAAAACGCCTGCGAAGTGGCCCCGGTCGGACAGCGGGATGTGCAGTTGCAGCAGTGGCACGCTGTCTGGCGTGCCTGCGGGCTGGGCGTACACCGGCTGCTGCAGGTCGCGCGCCAGGCTGAAAGTGCTTTCGGTGTCGCCGCCGGGCCGCAGCAGCGTGTCTACGGCGCGCACCTGCGGAGCGGGCAGGCTGGGCGCAGCGTAGCTGGCCTTGATGCGGCGGCGCTCGTCGATCCAGCTAACGGACTGCAAATCAGGGTGCTGTGCCACCAGCGATTCGGCGCGGCTGATGAATTCTTCGGCGTCCACCTCTTCGTTAGAGATGTCGCGGCCAATGCGCATGAGCTGCTCTTGGCGCTCTAGCAGGCGCAGGCGGATTTGCTGTTGGGTGTATTCCACATCGCGCTTCACCGCTTCTTGTTCGCGGTCGATTTCTTCCAGCCGCAAATACATGAAGGACGAGCCAATGGCAGCCAGAAACATCAGCACCGCAATCAGCGGCGCCAGCATGGCAAAACGGTCTTGCCGATGGGGCGTTTGGCGGCCCCACCAGCGTTTCCACCAGCGTGCGGGGGCCAGCGCTGCGGGCATTTGTGAGGGTGATGTGGAGCGCTGTGGCATGCCTGAAGTGTAGGTGACAGTGTGCTTAGGCCCCAAAGCCACAAAAAACTATGCGTGTTTTTACGCAGTTTTAAGCGCTTTTAAACCACATTATGAAATCAATATTCATATATTGAAAATTACAAACTTTTATGCAAAAATAGACTTGCCGCCTTAAAAAGCCGTGCCAAACCATCAAAATACCGCTACCCAACCTAGGAGACAAAGCATGTCAGCTGTACCAGAAAGCCTGTCAGGAGCTGCGCAAACCGACGCAGACAGCCAGGAAACCCGTGAGTGGATGGATGCGCTATCCGCCGTCATTGAAAGTGAAGGCCCGGAGCGCGCCCACTTTCTGCTAGAGCAGTTGCTGGAACATGCGCGACAAAAAAGCATTGACATGCCTTTCTCGGCCACCACCGGCTATGTCAACACGATCGATGTAGACCAAGAGGTGCGTTGCCCCGGCAACATCGAGATTGAAGAGCGCCTGCGCGCCTACATGCGCTGGAACGCCATGGCCATGGTGGTCAAGGCCAACCGCCACCACCCGGTAGACGGCGGTGACCTGGGCGGCCACATTGGTTCGTTTGCTTCGCTGGCCCATATGTTTGGTGCCGGCTTTAACCACTTCTGGCACGCCGAAAACGAAAACCACGGTGGCGACTGCCTCTACATCCAGGGCCACGTGTCGCCCGGCGTGTACGCCCGCGCCTACCTGGAAGGCCGTCTGACCGAAGAGCAGTTGCTCAACTTCCGCCAGGAAGTCGATGGCAAGGGCCTGTCCAGCTACCCGCATCCCAAGCTGATGCCCAATTTCTGGCAATTCCCCACCGTCTCCATGGGCCTGGGCCCGCTGATGGCCATTTACCAGGCCCGTTTCCTCAAGTACCTGCACGCCCGTGGCATTGCCGACACCTCCAACCGCAAGGTCTGGGTGTTCTGCGGCGACGGCGAAATGGACGAAGTCGAATCCCTGGGCGCTATCGGCCTGGCCGCGCGTGAAAAGCTCGACAACCTGATCTTTGTCGTCAACTGCAACCTGCAGCGTCTGGACGGCCCGGTGCGCGGCAACGGCAAGATCGTGCAAGAACTTGAAGGCGAATTCCGTGGCTCCGGCTGGAACGTCATCAAGCTGCTGTGGGGCAGCGAGTGGGACCCTCTGCTGGCCCGCGACAAAGACGGCGCGCTCAAAAAGCTGATGATGGACACGCTGGACGGCGACTACCAGGCCTTCAAGGCCAACGATGGTGCCTACGTGCGCAAGCATTTCTTCGGCCGCGATCCGCGCACCCTGGAAATGGTCGCCCATATGACCGACGACGAAATCTACGCCTTGAAGCGGGGCGGCCACGATGCCAAGAAGGTCTACGCGGCCTACCACCGTGCCGTCAACCACAAAGACCAACCCACTGTGCTGCTGATCAAGACCGTCAAGGGCTTCGGCATGGGCAAGAGCGGTGAAGGCAAGAACAACGTCCACCAGACCAAGAAGCTCACCGACGAAGACATCAAAATCTTCCGCGACCGCTTCAACCTGCCGATTCCCGACAGCCAACTGGCCGAGATTCCGTTCTACAAGCCAGCCGACGACACGCCAGAAATGCAGTACCTGCACGAGCGCCGCAAGGCCCTGGGCGGCTACTTGCCACACCGCCGCGTCAAGGCCGACGAGTCGTTCACTGTGCCCGCGCTGGAGACCTTCAAAACCGTGATGGAAGCCACGCCCGAAGGCCGTGAAATCTCCACCACGCAAGCCTATGTGCGTTTCCTGACCACGCTGCTGCGTGACCAGGCCCTGGGCCCCCGTGTGGTGCCCATCTTGGTGGATGAAGCCCGTACCTTTGGTATGGAAGGCCTGTTCCGCCAGATCGGTATCTACAACCCCGCTGGCCAGCAGTACACCCCGGTCGACAAAGACCAGGTCATGTACTACCGCGAAGACAAGGCCGGGCAGATCCTGCAAGAAGGTATCAACGAAGCCGGCGGCATGGCCAGCTGGATCGCTGCAGCCACCAGCTACAGCACCAGCAACCGCATCATGGTGCCGTTCTACGTGTACTACTCGATGTTCGGTTTCCAGCGCATTGGCGATCTGGCCTGGGCAGCGGGCGACATGCAAGCCCGTGGTTTCCTGCTGGGTGGCACCTCGGGCCTCACCACGCTGAACGGCGAAGGCTTGCAGCACGAAGATGGCCACAGCCATATCCTGGCCAACACCATCCCCAACTGCGTCAGCTACGACCCCACGTTTGCGCACGAAGTCGGCGTCATCCTGCACCATGGCTTGAAGCGCATGGTCGAAAAGCAAGACAACGTCTACTACTACCTGACCCTGTTGAATGAAAACTACCCCATGCCCGGCCTGACCGCCGGCACGGAAGAGCAGATCATCAAGGGCATGTACCTGTGCAAGCCCGCTGCCAACGGCAAGGGCACTGTGCAACTGCTGGGCTCCGGCACCATCCTGCGCGAATCCATGGCTGCGCAAGAGCTGCTCGAAGCCGACTGGGGCATCGCCGCCAACGTCTGGAGCTGCCCAAGCTTCAACGAGTTGACCCGCGACGGCCAGGATGCCGAGCGTTTCAACCTGCTGCACCCGCTGGAAACCCCGCGTAGCTGCTTCGTGACCGACCAACTGGCCGGTTCCACCGGTCCCGTCATCGCGTCCACCGACTACATGAAGGCCTACGCCGAGCAGATCCGCCCGTTCATCCCCAAGGGCCGCACCTACAAAGTGCTGGGCACCGACGGTTTTGGCCGCAGCGACTTCCGCAGCAAGCTGCGCGAGCACTTCGAGATCAACCGCCACTACATCGTGGTCGCCACCCTCAAGGCGCTGAGCGAAGACGGTACCGTGCCCGCGGCCAAGGTGGCCGAAGCGATTGCCAAGTACGGCATCCAGGCCGATAAGGTCAATCCGCTGTACGCATAAAAACCCCCACCTTGCAGGACCACCACGCGTGGTCCTGCGCGCAACTTTGGAGACACAAACATGGCATTGATTGAAATTCATGTCCCCGATATTGGGGACTTTGACGAGGTGACCGTCATCGAGCTGATGGTCAAGCCCGGCGATACCGTCAAGGCCGACCAGTCGCTGATCACCGTCGAATCCGACAAGGCCTCGATGGAAATCCCGTCCAGCGCGGCAGGTGTGGTCAAAGAGATCAAGGTCGCCCTGGGCGACAAGGTCAAGCAGGGTTCTTTGGTGGTGATGCTGGAAGTAGCGGGTGGCGCTGCCGCCGCCCCAGCGCCCACTCCAGCGCCCGCCGCTGAGGCACCAAAAGCGGCTCCAGCGCAGGCAGCACCTGCACCGGCAGCTACAACTCCTGTAGCAGCGCCCGCGACTGCAGCTTCCGGCCCGGTCGAAATCTTTGTGCCCGATATTGGCGACTTCAAGGACGTGACCGTCATCGAAGTCATGGTCAAGGTCGGCGACACCATCAAGCAAGAGCAGTCGCTGATCACCGTTGAAAGCGACAAGGCTTCGATGGAAATCCCCTCGTCGTCGGCCGGTGTGCTCAAAGAGCTCAAGGTCAAGATGGGCGACACCGTCAACATCGGCGACCTGCTGGCGATCCTGGAAGGCGTTGCCGCACCCGCTGCAGCGGCAGCCCCTGCCGCCGCACCTGCTGTGGCCGCCGTAGCTGCCAGCCCTGCGCCTGCCGCACCTGCTGCTGCACCCGCAGCCACGGCCGCCGCACCCGCTGCGGCACACAACCCTAACGTGGCTCCCACTGGTGCGTTGCCCCACGCTTCGCCATCGGTACGCAAGTTCGCCCGCGAACTCGGCGTGCCCCTGGCCGAGGTCAAGGGTACGGGCCGCAAAGGCCGCATCACCGACTCCGACGTGCAAAGCTTCACCGCTTCGGTCATGTCCGGCGCGGTCAAAACCGCCGCCATGGCTGCCACGCAAGCCAAAGCCCCCGCAGGCGATGGCGGTGGTGGACTCGGTCTGCTGGCCTGGCCCAAGGTCGACTTTGCCAAGTTTGGCCCGGTCGAGCGCAAGGACATGTCGCGCATCAAGAAGATCAGCGGCGCCAACCTGCACCGCAACTGGGTCATCATTCCGCACGTCACCAACCACGACGACTGCGACATTACCGACCTGGAAGCCTTCCGCGTCAGCATGAACAAGGAAAACGAGAAGGCAGGCATCAAGCTCACCATGCTCGCCTTCATGATCAAAGCCAGCGTGGCCGCGCTCAAGAAGTTCCCCGAGTTCAACAGCTCGCTGGACGGCGACCAACTGGTGATGAAGCAGTACTTCAACATCGGCTTTGCGGCGGACACGCCCAACGGCCTGGTCGTCCCGGTCATCAAGGATGCCGACAAAAAGGGCGTGGTCCAGATCAGCACCGAGATGGGTGAACTGGCCAAGAAGGCGCGTGACGGCAAGCTCGGCCCGGCCGACATGAGCGGCGCCTGCTTCACCATTTCCAGCCTGGGCGGCATTGGTGGGCGTTACTTCACGCCGATCATCAACGCCCCCGAAGTGGCCATCATGGGCGTGTGCAAGAGCGCGGTCGAACCCAAGTGGGACGGCAAGGCTTTTGTGCCCAAGCTGATGCTGCCGTTGTCGCTGTCGTGGGACCACCGTGTCATCGACGGTGCCGCTGCAGCCCGCTTCAACGCCTATTTCGGTCAAGTGCTGACCGACTTCCGCCGGGTCTTGTTGTAATGACAACGGTCGTCGTGGTCAAAAAAGCGGGTGTGGTGGCAATAGCCGCCGACACGCTGGTGACCTTCGGCGACACCCGCCTGGGCCAACGTTTTGAAGACAACAGCAAAATCTTCAAGATCGACACCCCGGCGGGCCCCAGCTATGTCGGCATGGCGGGCACCGTGGCGCATTTCCCCGCGCTGCGCCTAGCCATGGCCGGGCTGCCGCCCGAGCAGCTTTTGCTGGGCAGCAAAGACGAGGTGTTCACCACCTTTACCAAGCTGCACCCGGTGCTGAAAGAGGCCTTCTTTCTGCAAACCAAAGAAGACGACAACGACCCCTACGAGTCCAGCCAGTTCAGTGTAGTGGTGGCCAACGCCACCGGCATCTACGGCCTGTACAGCTACCGCGAAGTGTTCGAGTTCAAAGAGTTCTGGGGCATAGGCTCGGGCCGCAGCTTCGCGCTCGGAGCCTTGCACGCGACCTGGAGCAGCGCCAAATCCGCGCGCGAGTTGGCCGTTCTCAGCGTACAAGCCGCCTGCGAATTCGACAAGAACTCGGCTGGTCCCGTCGAAGTGTTTACCGTCAAGTTAAAGAAATAAGTGGAGATCAAACAAATGGCATCCCTGGAAATAAAAGTCCCTGATATTGGCGACTTCGACGAAGTTACGGTCATCGAGCTGATGGTCAAAGTGGGCGACACCGTCAAACCCGACCAGTCCCTGATCACTGTCGAAAGCGACAAGGCCTCGATGGAAATCCCGTCCAGCGACGGCGGCGTGGTCACCGCGCTGAACGTCAAGCTGGGCGACAAGGTCAAGATGGGCTCGGTCGTGCTGGTGCTCGAAGCTGCCGGTGGCGCCGCATCACCAAATACAGAGTCAAAAGCGGCTCCAGCGCAGGCAGCACCTGCGGCAGCAGCTCCTGTTTCCGTAGCGCCTGCTACCACGTCCGCTCCTGCGCCTACTGCTGCCAGTTTCGGCGGCACGGCCGACCAGGAATTCGACGTAGTCGTTCTGGGCGGCGGCCCCGGTGGTTACTCCGCCGCTTTCCGCGCAGCCGACCTGGGCCTCAAAGTTGCCATCGTCGAGCGCTACGCCACCCTGGGCGGCGTGTGCCTGAACGTGGGTTGTATCCCCTCCAAAGCCTTGCTGCACGTGGCAGCGGTGATGGACGAAGTCAGCCACCTGGGTGCCCTCGGCATCGACTTCGGCGCGCCCGCCGTCAATATTGACAAGCTGCGCGGCCACAAAGAAAAGGTCATCGGCAAGCTCACCGGCGGCCTGGCTGCCATGGCCAAGATGCGCAAGGTCACCACCGTGCGCGGTGTCGGCCAGTTCGTCGGTGCCAACCACCTACAGGTCGAAGAAACCTCGGGAGCGGATGGCCAAGAGAAAACCGGCAAGACCCAGACCATCGCCTTTAAAAACGCCATCATCGCCGCCGGTAGCCAAGCCGTGCGCCTGCCCTTCATGCCGGTAGACCCGCGCGTGGTGGACAGCACGGGCGCACTGGCATTGAAAGAAGTGCCCAAGCGCATGCTGATTCTGGGCGGCGGCATCATCGGTTTGGAGATGGGCACCGTCTACAGCACCCTGGGCGCGCGCCTGGACGTGGTGGAAATGCTGGACGGCCTGATGCAGGGCGCCGACCGCGACCTGGTCAAAATC
>NZ_JBDTEM010000212.1:0-23879 GCF_039922535.1 Rhodoferax sp.
CTGCAAGCCGCCCAGGGCCTGCCGGTGGTGATGGGCTTGTCGGGCTACCACCTGCCCAAGATGTTGACCGCGGTACAAGCCATCAGCCGCCTGCCAATCGCCGGCCTGCTGGTTGCCGCGCCCTGCTACATCCGCCCCTCGCAGGCCGGGCTGCTGCGCTGGTTTACCGACCTGGCCGATGCGTCCCAAGTGCCGCTGATCGTCTACGACATTCCCTACCGCACCGGCGCCACGCTGGAACTGGCCACCCTGCTGCAGTTGGCACGGCACCCGCGCATCCGGGCCGTCAAGGACTGCGGTGGCGACGCGGCCAAGACGGCGGCCCTGATCGCCAGCGGCGCGTTGCAGGTGCTGGCGGGCGAAGATGCACAGATTTTCAGCACCCTGGCCCAGGGCGGTGCCGGGGCCATCGCCGCCAGCGCCCACGGCCACACAACGCGCTTTGTGCAGGTGGTGCAGGCGATAGCGCGTGGCGACCTGGTGCAGGCGCGCGCCCTGTGGCAACCGCTGCTGCCATGGATTGCCGTTCAGTTTGCCGAGCCCAACCCCGGCCCCATCAAGGGCTGGCTGGCCGCCCAGGGGCAGATGCAGCCAGAGCTGCGGGCCCCGATGACAGCAGCCTCGCAGGCCCTGGTGGAGCGGCTGCTGGCGCTGGACAAGCACCTGCCGCCGCTGGCCTGATCGGGCGTGTCAGGCGTTGCTGGCGGTAATGCCCCAGCGCTGCAGGGCGGCATCGTCCTGCACCCGCGCATCGACCCAGCGGGCCCCGTCCGGGGTTTGCTCTTTCTTCCAGAACGGGGCCTGGGTTTTCAGGTAGTCCATCAGAAACTCACAGGCCTGGAACGCCTGGCCCCGGTGCGCCGAGCTGACCGCCACCCAGACGATCTGGTCCAGCGGCTGCAACAGCCCTACACGGTGGATCACCTGGGCGGCATAGATGTCGAAGCGCGCCAGCGCCTGGTCCAGCATGGCCTCGATGGCGCGCTCAGTCATACCGGGGTAGTGCTCCAGCTCCAGGCTCAGCACCTCGCCCGTGGCATCGGGGTGCCAGTCGCGCACGGTGCCTAAAAAACTGACCACGGCACCGACGCGGCGGTCGACCTGGCGCAGCGCGGCCAGCTCGGTGCTGGGGTCGAAATCAAAGGTCTGGATGCGAACGCGGGCTGGAGTCATACGCCCATTTTGCATCCGGTACAGTGGCTTTTTTGATCTTTGGGGAGAAGCCTTTGACAGTCCCATACACCCTTGCCGTTCACGGTGGCGCAGGCACCATTGCCCGCGGCCAGGCCGACGCCGCGCCTTACCACGCCGGGCTGCGGGCCGCATTGGCCGCGGGCGAGGCGGCACTGGCCCAGGGCGGCAGCGCTTTGGACGCAGTGGTGGCGGCGGTGCGGGCGCTGGAAGACGAACCCTTGTTCAACGCCGGGCGCGGCGCGGTCTACACCTCGGCCGCGCAGCACGAGATGGATGCCGCCGTGATGGATGGCACCACGCTGGCGGCGGGGGCCGTGGCGGGCGTGCGCACGCTGCGCAACCCGGTGCAATTGGCGCGTACGGTGATGGATTCGCGCTTTGTGCTGCTCAGCGGCGACGGGGCCGAGCAGTTCGCCCGCGACCACGGCTTCGAGGCCATGCCGCCGGGCTACTTCCACACCGACCACCGCCTGGCCCAGCTCCACCAGTTGCAAAACGAGGCCAGTGGGACGATGCAGATGGACCATGCCCCTGACCCTACTGCCCCACTGGACGAAACCCGAAAATTTGGCACCGTGGGCGCGGTGGCGCTGGACAGCGCGGGCCACCTGGCCAGCGCCGTGTCCACCGGTGGCATGACCAACAAGCACCCGGGCCGCATCGGCGATTCACCGCTGGTAGGCGCGGGCATTTACGCCAACGACCAAAGCTGCGCGGTCAGCGCCACCGGTTCGGGCGAATACTTCATCCGCGCCTGCGTGGCCCACGACATCCACGCCCGCATGGCCTACGCCGGGGCCACGCTGGAAGCCGCCAGCCAAGCCGCACTGGCCGAAGTGGGGCGGCTGGGCGGCGAAGGCGGGGTGATTGCGGTAGACCGGCAGGGCAACATCGCCCTGCCCTACATCAGCGCAGGCATGTACCGGGGCTGGGTCCGGGCCGGGGAAGTGGCGCAGACCAGGATTTTTGAGGATTAAAGGCTTTTTTGAGTGCCAAAAGTGCCTCCAGCGCTTATAGAACCTGCGCAGGCAGCTCTTATTTTTCCCTATCAAAATAGAAGCAAACTTGCCGACTGCACGGGCCGTAGCCCATCGGGGTCCGATCCCGATTGCGCAGGTGCAGCTGGCGGTTCGCGCATGGTGTAACCCGCATTGGGGCTCTGACCCCGATGGGCGGGTTGGCGTTAATGGAGATCCCTGGCCGGGATTTGCCCCCGGCAGGGCAGTAACTTTCTTTTGCGTGGCCAAAAGAAAGTCACCATCGAGGCGGCCACCCCCACTACCTGCGCCCTCTGCTGGCGCTACGGAAACCTGCGGTGCGCGCTTTGGGCGGGGTCTGGCTAAACTCGCTGCGCTCAAACAACGCCAGCCCTTTTCCGCCCAAAGCTGTGCTCCTCGGCGCATCTAGAGGGGGACCCCAGGGAGCGGAGTCGGGGGCGCACAGCGCCCCATCGCGCCTAGGGCGCGGAACCGGGCTGTTGGCGCTTGCCGTGTATCCATCAGATTTAGCCATCGCCAACCCCACCCCCATTTCGCGACCGGCGCGATGCCCGGCAACGCCGGGCCGATCCCGCTTTCGGGGTCCCCCTCTGTATGCGCCGAGGAGCGCAGTCCAACGGGGATTAGCAGGACGCGTGTTTGAGCGCAGCGAGTTTGCGGCATGCCCCCGTTGGACGAGCACCGCAGGTTCCCCGACGCGATAGCGGCGGGGCGCAGACAGTGGGGGTGGCCTTTCTTTTGGTTACGTTTCTTTGGCCACACAAAGAAAAGTAACTGCCCTGCCGGGGGCACAGCCCGGCCAGCTGCGACTGTGGCGCCCAACGCTGCACAGGCCACTACAAACTTCTATCTAAAATATTTAAGGAGAAAGCCGCTCCAGCGCATATTCCACCTGCGCAAGCCGCTACGAAAAACAGAGCATTTCACACCGCACAGGGCTCCGGGCTGGGCGCTTGCTGCACCCATCAAGACGCACCGGGCCCTGACCAACCTCGACCCCTTTTGACGATATGGACCGAGGTGCAGACTGGCCTTCTATTTGACCAACAGCAGGCTGGCCAACCCCAGAAAGGCGAAGAAGCCGATGACATCGGTGACGGTGGTCAGGATCACACTGCCGGCCAGCGCGGGGTCGATGCCCACGCGGTCCAAAACCAGGGGAATGGCCAAGCCCGCCAAGGCGGCGCACAGCAGGTTGATCAAGATGGCCACGCCCAAAATGCCGCCAATGGCCCAATCGCCAAACCAGCCGACGGCCATCAAAGACACCACCACCGCCCACAGCAGGCCATTCAACAAGGAGATACCCACTTCGCGGCTTAACAGGGTGCGCAAATTGCCTTTTTGGATTTGCCCCAGCGCCAGGCCGCGAATCACCAGCGTGAGGGTTTGGCTACCTGCCACGCCGCCCATGCTGGCCACAATCGGCATCAACACGGCCAGCGCCACGATCTGCTGCAAAGTGGCTTCAAACCGGCCAATCACCCAGGCCGCCAGAAATGCGGTGAGCAAATTGATGCCGAGCCAGACCGCCCGGCGCCGCGAGCTCACCAGCACCGGGGCAAAAATGTCGGCTTCGTCGTCCAGACCGGCCATTTGCATCATGGTGTGGTCGGAATCATCGCGAATCAGGTCGATCACATCGTCCACCGTGATGCGGCCGATGAGCACGTTGTTGCCGTCAATCACCGGTGCCGACACCAGATCGTGGTCTTGAAACAGCCGGGCGACTTCCACAGCCGAGGTGTGCACGGAGATGCCTGCCACCTCGGCGTCCATCAGGTCGGCGACACGCAAGTTCAGCTCTGCAGTCACCAAGGTGCTCAGGCGCAGTGCCCCTTGGTAGTGGCCTTGCCGGTCTACCACCATCAACAGGTCCGTCTGCGCGGGTAATTTTTCCAGCAAACGCAGATAGCGCAGTACGCTGCCCACTTTGACGTTGGCGCGCACCCCAATCGGGGTGGCGTCCATCAGTCCACCGGCGGAATCCTCGGGGTAGGACAGCATGGATTCGAGCTGCGCGCGCCGGGCGCCGGTGGTGTTTTGCAGCAAGCGGCTGCCCAACTCGGTGGGCAGGCTCTGGATCAAATCCACCAGGTCGTCCAGCTCCAGGTATTGCACCGTGGCCACCAGGTCGTCCAGGTCCAAGTCCTTGGCCAGGGTGACGCGAATCTGGTTGTGCAGATAGACCAGCACCTTGCCCGTGCGCTCGGTGTCCACCATGCTCCAGACCGTTCGCCGCTCGTTGGGGGGAAGTGCCTCCAGCAGCCCCGCCACCTTGGCAGGGTGCATGCGCTGCAACACCTTGCCCACCCGCTTGAGCTTGCCATCGCGCAAGGCGCTGCGCACGGCATCGAGTTGGTTGACGGCGACATGGCCCGGTTTGCCGATCTGTGCGGCGTCAATGGCGTCCGCATCGGAGGCCGCGTGCGACTCGCCCAGCAATTCGGCCTGCAAATCCGGGTTCAGGTGCGGCAATATGCGCAGCTCCAGCGCCGCATCCACTTGCTGCCAAAGGGCCATGCGGTGGGGGGCATGCAGCAACTCCAGCAAGGCCGCTAACTTGGCCGGGTGCAGCCTGAGCAAATGCTTGCGCACACGCTTGTTCTTGCCATCCATCAGCGCTTGGATGATTTCTTCGCTATCGGTGCGCGAACGCAGGGCTTCAGCGTTTGGCTGGTCGGGGGTGTTGGAGTTCATGTTCGCAGGATTTTCCGCTACCAGTGCCCCTGGCCCGGCAGCGCAGACAGCTTTCTGTGCTTTGCCGTCGCGCCGCAAGCACGGCGTGGGCAGGCGGCTTGTTTCGGACTTTTAGGCCGTTTTTTCAAGCATCAAACAGGCCTCCAGCGAAAATAGTGCGTGCGCGGGCAGCTCCTATTTTTAACTATCAATACCAGAGCAACGCCCCAATTCCGCCGCGAAACGGTCCAGCTCCTCGGCCAAGCTGCCACGGCTGCGAAAGTTGCGCTGGGCCTGGCGGTACCAGTACCCGGCATTCGCCAGATCGCCCTCTTGGATATGCACGATGCCGTGCAGCCAGGCGGCCAGCGCGGAGGTATCGGTTTGGACCAGGTTATGGCCTTCGGTCCAACGGCCTGCGCGCAGATGGTCCAGCGCCTGGGCCAGGAGTGTGTGCGACGCGGTCATGGAAACGCCTGGTGCGCCACAAGCTCAGGCCTGCAATGCCCCCAGCAGCTGCTCGAAACTGCCAAACAAGGCGTTGCCGGGCAGCAGTCGGCTGCCGCCTGCGGTGCTCACCACCAGGGCGGGTACGCCGTTGATGCCCAGACTGTGCATGAGGGTCTGGCCCCGCTGCAGGCGCGCGGTGTTGGCTTGGTGCAGCGCGGCATCGTTGGCCAGCAGGCGGTCGGCGGCAGCGGCCAAGTCCGCACCGCGCAGTAGCTGGGCCACCACGGGCACGTCGGTCGTGTCTAGGCCGTCTACATAGCGGGCTTCTTGCAACAGCTTCAAGGCTTCCAGCTCGCGCTGGGGCTGGTCCAGGGACACGGCGGTGAGCGCCAGCGTGGCGGTGCTGGAGTCGAAGCGGCTGCCGAGCTGGCCCAGCACCTGGCTGCGGTAGGCCTCGGTAAAGCGCTGGCCGGTGAGCTTGGCGATGCGCTGGTCGTTGGACCAGGCGTAGTCGGCAAAGGCCGCGTCCATGGTGCGCCCACCGCCCGCGAACAGGCCGGTGGGGGCCAGTTCCACAACGTAGTCGGGGTGCTGGCCCAGTTGCTGCAGCACCGGCGAAGCGCCGTAGCACCAGCCGCACAGGGGGTCAAAAAGATAGGTCAGGGTGGTGGGCATGGTGTCCTTGGTCGCACCAAAGCGTTTACTTCTCGGCGAATGCCCGCTCGACCACAAAGTGGCCGGGGGTGGAGGTGTTGCCTTCTTTGAAACCGCGCTCTTCCAGCATGTGCTTCAAGTCGACCAGCATGCCGGGGCTGCCGCAGAGCATGACGCGGTCGATAGCGGGGTCGAACTCGGGCAGGTCCAGGTCGGTGAACAGCTTGCCGTTGGCCAGCAGTTCGGTGATGCGGCCCATGTTGCGGTAGGACTCGCGGGTCACCGTGGGGTAGTAACGCAGCTTGCTGGTGACCATTTCGCCCAGAAACTCGTGCGCGGGCAAATGTTCGGTCAGCATGTCGTGGTAGGCCAGCTCTTCGACCTGGCGCACGCCGTGGACCACGATGACCTGCTCGAAGCGCTCGTAGGTTTCGGGGTCGCGCACGATGCTCAGGAACGGGGCCAGGCCGGTGCCGGTGGACAGCAGGTACAGGTGCTTGCCGGGCAGCAGGTAGTCGGTGACCAGGGTGCCGGTGGGCTTCTTGCCGACGATGATCTTGTCGCCCACCTGGATGTGCTGCAGCTTGGAGGTCAGCGGGCCCTCGGGCACCTTGATGCTGAGGAATTCGAGGTGCTCCTCGTAGTTGGCGCTGGCAATGCTGTAGGCGCGCAGCAGCGGTTTACCGTCTTCTTTGCGCAGGCCGATCATGGTGAAGTGGCCGTTGCTGAAGCGCAACGCAGGGTCGCGTGTGGTGGTGAAGGAGAACAGGCGGTCGGTCCAGTGGTGCACGCTCAGCACGGTTTCTTCGTTGAAAGCACTCATTTTTGGTAGCTGGGAAGGTTGGTGAAAATAAAGGCTATTTTCCACCAGCCGCCCGCCCCGCCTGTCTACGGGCCATTCCACCTTGCGGCTGCCGTGGTAAATCTAAAAGAAATAAGCTATTGGCGCAGTTGCCACCTGCGCAGGCAGCTACTAAATATGTAGCACCCTGGTTTTTGACAGCTCTGGCGACTCGGGTGCACGGGCCAATTGCAAAGCAACGAACACCAACAAAAACAGCAGAAAAGCCACCCGCGGCACGTCCATCACGCTGCTGACCAGCCCGACCAGCAGCACCCCGCTCAGCGATGCCGCCAGGTACGGGGCCAGCGGCTGGCGGCGGGCACGGCCCAGCACCAGATGCCACAGGGCCGTGCCCATCAGCGTGCCCCACAGCAACAGGCCCAGCAGGCCACGCTCGATAAGCACCTCCAGATACAGGTTGTCGATGTGCCAAGGCAAGAAGTAGAAACGCGCCGCCGGAAACCAGTGCGCCAGGTTCTGCGCAAAGTCGCCGTTGGCCAGCAGCTCTTTGCGGTCGGTGCTCTGCAGGCCGATGGAGCGAAAGTCGGCATGCGTGCCCGCACCCAGCACCATCACCGAGAGCATGCCCAAACGCGGCGCAAACCACGGCCCACCCTGGAAGTTGGGCCCGCGCAAGGGCACTTCAACGTGCTGCCAGACGGGGGACGCAGGGTCGGCCACAGGCTTCAATTCCAGATAGGCATCCTGGCAGCGGGCGGGGTAGAGCAAATGCCGTTCACACAGCTGCAAATACACGCCCACCGGCTCCTCCACCCTCACCTGCAGAGTTGCGCGGTAGCGGGCACCCGGCACGGGGCGCACCCGCTGCGTGGCGGCGAACAGCCCTTCCAGTTCGTCGTCGGACTCGGGGCCCGACACACGCATTACCGGGGGCTCTGCGCCCTGCCCGGCCTGCCATTCCACGTGGCCAGACCATTCGCCTTCGGGGTAGCTACTGGCGTAGTGCGATGGCAGACGGCCCAGGCCGATGCCGGTCAGCGTATCCACCGGGTCGTGCAGCAGGTCCAGACCGCGCTGCCAATGCGCCATGCGGCTGCCGAAATCGCGCTCGGTGGTGGTCAATCGGCTGGCCATGAAGCTGCCACCGTTGAGCACACCCACCACCTCGGCCACCAGCGCAATGCTCAAGGCCCAGGCCGCTTTGGCGCGCCAGCCCCGGGGCCGACGGCGCTGCCACAGATTGACCACCATGGCCCGCAGGTCCAGCCCCGCCTTTTGCACCCACAGCAACAGCCCCAGCAAGACCAGCGGTGCCGCCATCGACAGATAGACACCGCGCGAGAAGGTGGTGAGCCCCGCATACGTCACCAGCACCGCCAGCAGCGCCCCCCAGGCCCATTGCCAGGGCCGCCGGGCACTGCGCAGGGCCCAGGCCACAAACGGCGTGGCCAGCGCCAGGTAGGCATCGATGGCGGCACCGCCCACATGCATTTCCCAAAACAGCGCAGTCGTGCGGTATTTGCTGGTGAAGTTGAACCAGCCGGGAAACGCCGCCCGCTCCCACAGCACGGCCAGCGTCACCACCACCAAACCGACCAGCATGCCCGCGGCCAAACGCTTGCAGCTCTGCACTACCGACTGCCGCAACGCGTCTTGCAGCAAGGGGATGCACAGCGTGGCCCAGAGCAGGCTTTTAGAAGCCCGTAGGCTGTTCATGGAGTCGCCATAGCCCTGGAACCAGCCCCAGGTAAGGCCACCAGCATCGAGGATGCCCCGGGCCAGCGACAGCAGACTGGCTACAGCGAACAGGACCACGACGGCAGTGGCAAACGGTACCGGCTGGGTCCAGCGAAATGCGTTGTTCCTGGGCATCCGGGCCAGCCGCAAGTACCCCGCCGCCAGCACCGCCAGCAGCAGCAGGTCGAACTCGTCAACCATCAGCCAGCCGGTCCAGGGGGAAAAGTTCAGAAACGGCAGACAGGCCGGTACGGCGAACAGCCAGATGCCAGGCCACCACAAGGCGACCATCGCAGCCAGATAGAAACCCGATAAGGCCAACACCGGCGAGCCGGGGTGCGCCAGGGCCAAGCCACTACCTGCCGCACAGCAGGCCAGCGCCAGCAGCGCCGAACCCCAGCGGCGCGGGTCCACCGCTTTAGACCAGTACCTCGACGCAGGCCGGGTGCCCCAAAAAGCCCTGCGGGCTGGCGCTGGCGCCGTAGGCACCCGACTGGAACACCACGACTAGGTCGCCCTCTTGCGCCGCGGGCAAGACCATGCGGTCGCCCAGCAAATCCAGCGGAGTGCACAGCGGGCCGACCACCGAGGCAGGCTCTACATCCACCGCGCCCATACGGTTGCCGATGGCCACAGGGTAGTTTTTGCGTATCACCTGGCCGAAGTTACCCGAGGCCGACAAATGGTGGTGCAGGCCGCCGTCGGTCACCAAAAACACCTGGCCGCGCGAGATTTTGCGGTCCAGCACGCGGGCCACGTACACGCCCGCCTCGCCCACTAGGTAGCGGCCGAGTTCGATGACGAAGGATGCCTGGGGTAGCTCGGTCTTGGCGCGCTCGGCCAGAGCGGCCAGGTTGTCGCCAATGGGTTCCAGGTCGATGCGCTGCTCGCCCGGGAAGTAAGGGATGCCGAAGCCGCCGCCCAGGTTCAAGAATTTGACCGGCAGCGGGGTCGCCTCGGCCAGGCGGACCGCCAACGCGTAGGATTTTTGCTGGGCTTCGCAAATCGACTCGGGGCGCAGGTTTTGCGACCCCGCAAACAAGTGAAAGCCTTCAAACGCCAAGCCCGCGCTGCCAATGGCAGCCATCAGCTCGGGCATTTGCTCTACATCCACACCAAATTGCTTGGGGCCGCCGCCCATCTTCATGCCCGAGCCCTTGAGTTCAAAGTCGGGGTTGACGCGCACCGCCACCCGGGCGGCCACGCCCAGCTCGGTGGAAATCTGCGCCAGCAAGCCGACTTCGCGCATGGATTCCAGGTTGATCAGCACACCAGAAGCCACGGCCTGGCGCAGCTCGGAGGCGCGCTTACCTGGCCCGGCGAAGCTGACTTCTTGCGGGTCGGCACCGGCATCC
The DNA here is from genome assembly GCF_039922535.1 of Rhodoferax sp. Taxonomy (GTDB): domain Bacteria; phylum Pseudomonadota; class Gammaproteobacteria; order Burkholderiales; family Burkholderiaceae_C; genus Rhodoferax_B. Next base: position 9,873 of record NZ_JBDTEM010000212.1, read on the forward strand.
AGTGCCACCTTCAGCTCGCCTGCGGAAGCCACGTCGATGCCATCAACCAGCCCGGCCATCAGGCACACCACGGCGGGCATGGGGTTGGCCTTCATGGCGTAGTGCAGCTTGACGCTAGCGGGCAAGGCAGCCCGGAGCTCGGCCACGCGCTGGCGCAACTGCGCGCGGTCGTAGGCGTAAAACGGGGTTTGGCCCACGCGCGCGGCCAGTTGGGTCAGCGGGATGCCGCCCACCACCAGCTCGCCGCCGTGCACGGGGAACTGGGTCAAGGGGGCGTGGACGGGTACAGGGCGGTCGGTCATGGGGATCATTCTTAAGTTTGGCGCTCGGCCCAGTCGGTGGACAGCCATTTGCGGTCGATCTTGCCGTTGGGATTGCGCGGCAGCGGCCCGGCCACCACCTCGACGTTGGCGGGCAGCATATAAGCAGGCATGCGGGTTCGGCACGCGGCCATCAACGCAGCGGTGTCCAGCGTGCCATCGACAGGGGCCGTGGCAATCACCTGGATGGCCTGGCCCCAGGCCGGGTGCTCCACGCCAAAGGCCACGCATTCGCCGACCAGCTTGGTGGCGTACAGCACTTCTTCCACCTCGGTGGGGCTGACGCGGTAGCCCGAGGATTTGATCATCTCGTCGCGGCGGCCGATGAAGTACAAAAAGCCTTCCGCGTCCATGCGCACGGTGTCGCCGGAGAACACGGCGTATTCGGGCAGTTGCAGGCCCGGCTGGCGGCCCGGTGCGTCGGCGGCCAGCAGCTTGTAGCGCTCGGCAGTTTTTTCGGCATCGTTCCAGTAGCCCATGCCGACCAGCGCGCCGCGGTGCACCAGTTCTCCCGGCTCGTCGGGAGCACAAGGGCTGCCGTCTTCGCGCAGTACCAAAATCTCGGCATTCGGGATGGCCTTGCCAATGGAGTCGGGGCGGCGGTCGACCTCAGCCGGGGGCAAGTAGGTAGAGCGAAAGGCCTCGGTCAGGCCGTACATCAGGAAGGGCTGGCTCTGCGGCACGCGCTGGCGCAGCAGGTCCAGCGTCTCGCGCGGCATGCGGCCACCGGTGTTGGCAAAGTAACGCAACTTCTCGGCAATGGCGGCGGGCCAGGCGGATTGGGTGAGCTGGATGTACAGCGGTGGCACTGCGGTCAGGCCGGTCACGCCTTCGCGCTCCATGGCCTTGAGCACGTCGCGCGGCATCAGGTAGTTGAGCAACACCACACGGGCACCGACATGGAAGGCGGTGGTGAGCTGGCTGAAGCCGGCGTCGAACGACAAAGGCAGTGCGGCTAATAGGGTGTCAGCGCTGGTGTTCTCTAGATAGCTAGCTACACTTTTTGCACCAGCCACCATATTGCGGTGCGACAGCACCACGCCTTTGGGCTTGCCCGTGCTGCCCGAGGTGTAGAGGATGGCGGTCATGTCGGTGTCGATAACCCGGTGCCCTGCGCGGGGCGGGGCTGCCAGCAGATCACGCCACTGGGATTGCGGCAGGTGGGGAATCGCTTGCGGCGCGGCATCGGTCAGCACAATATGGCGCAAGTCCGGGCACTGGCCCAGCACATCCGCTAGCAAAGCCAAACGTTCGGGCGAAGTCACCAGCACGCGCACATTGCAGTCTTGCAAGATAAAAGCGACCTGCTCGGGCTTGAGCAGCGGGTTCAACGGGACAAACACGGCACCGGCTGCGGGTGCGCCAAAGCTGGCGATCACCGTTTCAAAGCGCTTTTCCAGATAAATCGCCACCCGTTCACCCCGATCCAGCCCCAAGGTCATCAGGCCGGCTGCACATTGCGCCACCGCCGTTTGCAGCTCGCCATAGGCCATGGATACCGCGCCGTAGGTTAGCGCGCGGTCTTGCGGAGCACGCTGGGCGGCACAGGCAATGAGTTCATGCAAAAGTGTGGATTCACGCATAGGGTTCACGGAGGGAGAGAAGGGTAAAACCGCCAAAAAAACCAGCTAAAAGTATCGCACAGGGGCTTGCGCGGCAAAGCCAACCACGCCCCCTAAAATGCGGTCTACTTTTAGCCAACCAAACAGGGATTCCCATGGATGTGACACAGGAGGTTAAAACCGTTCTAGACGAGGTTCTGAGTTTGAATGGCCGCAGCGCCGCGTTTACCCGCGACACCCATTTACTCGGGGCGATTCCCGAACTGGATTCAATGGCGGTGGTGTCCCTCATCACCCGGTTGGAAGAGCATTTCGGCCTGACGGTAGACGACGACGACATGGACGGCTCGACCTTTGCGACTGTCGGTGCTCTGGTCGATTTCGTCGACGCCAAGCTCGCCAGTTAAGCCGGAGCCCAGCCGATGGATGCTTTTTTCTTGCCCGTCGGATCTGGTCAACGCTTTGCCATTTACCACCCAGCCCAGGGTGGAATCACGCGTGGATTGGTTGCGTACGTGCATCCTTTCGCCGAAGAAATGAACAAGTCCCGCCGCATGGCGGCTCTACAGGCCAGAGCTTTAGCCGCCCATGGGTATGCCGTATTGCAGCTGGACTTACTGGGCTGTGGAGACAGCTCTGGCGACTTTGGCGATGCCTCTTGGCAAGCCTGGGTAGACGATGTCGTGCGGGCCTGCCAGTGGTTGCGCCGCCAAGGCGATGCGCCTTTGTGGCTTTGGGGACTGCGTGCCGGTTGCCTGCTGGCAGCCCAGGCCGCAACCCAACTGGGCGAGCGCTGGAACTTCCTGTTTTGGGCGCCTACGCCTGCGGGCAAACCACTGCTGCAACAATTTTTGCGCCTCAAAGCCGCCGGAGATCTGGCCAGCGGCAACGCCAAAGCAGTCATGGATGGGCTGCGCCAACAGCTAGCGGCAGGCGAATCGGTAGACATCGCTGGGTACACGCTGTCGGCAACGCTGGCCTCGGGCATGGAGCAAGCAAGCCTGGCACCGCCTGCAGTTGCAGGTCGGCTCGAATGGTTGGACCTGTCCACCCAGCCCGATGCCAGCCTGTCACCCGCTACCGCCAAACCATTGCAAGCCTGGCAAACCGCTGGATTTACCGTGCGCAGCCAGGTCGTGACCGGCCCAGCGTTTTGGCAAACCAGTGAGATTGAAGAAGCACCGGCCTTATTGACCGCAACATTGGCGGCACTAAAGCTACCGGCAACCGTTGCCGTACCCGCATGACCGAACAAGCGCTGCTATTCCCTTGCGGGCAAGACACGCTGGTCGGCGTGCTCAGCCTGCCCGCAAACCCCACCAACACCGGTGTTGTCATCGTGGTGGGTGGCCCCCAGTACCGGGTCGGCAGCCACCGGCAATTTGTCTTGCTCGCCCGTGCACTGGCAACTGCAGGCTACGCGGTGCTTCGGTTTGACTACCAAGGCATGGGCGACAGCAACGGCCCCGCAGGCGATTTTTTAACGGCCAGCCCAGGTATCCGTGCCGCAATGGACGGCCTGCAAAGCCGTGTACCGCAGGTGGAAAAAATAGTCCTCTGGGGGCTGTGCGATGCCGCATCCGCAGCGCTGCTGTATGTGCACGAAACCCATGACAAGCGCGTGGCGGGTCTGTGTCTTTTGAACCCTTGGGTCCGCTCGGAAGCCAGTTTGGCGCGCACCCAAGTCAAACACTACTACACCCAGCGCTTGATGCAGCGGGAGTTCTGGACCAAACTATTGAGAGGCAAAGTTGCACTGGGAGCACTCAAAGGCTTGGCTCACAACGTTCGGTTATCCAGGACTAAAACGGTATCGGCTTACACGGACGATCGACCATTTCAGCAGCGTATGGCTGTGGCGTGGATGGGTTTCGGTGGGCGCATTCTTTTATTGCTCAGTGGCAATGATTACACCGCCAAAGAATTTCTAGAGTACGCTGCTACCGATACACATTGGGGTGAGATTTTTCGCCACCAGTACTTGGAACGACATGACATTCCTCATGCAGACCACACTTTTTCTAACCCTGCTACACAAATGCAGGTTGAAAGACTGACCCTGCACTGGATACAGACTGATCATCCCCAATAACCGCCCATTAAGATGTTTAAATTAATTCCCATTATTTTTATATTTTTTTCTCAGTCCATATTGGCCCAAGCCGTAGAATCAGAATGTGGCCCCCTAACAAATGGCTATGGTCCTTACGACTATAGAACTAGCAAAGGGCAGATTCTGGATACAGTAGAAAATTTCCACTTTACCCCAACAGTAGAAATGCTTTTGAAGGCCGATACCGGTTATCTTGGAGCAGATTTAGACTACACGTTGCGTGCATTTCCAAATCACCATCGCGCATTAATGGCAGCCATGCGATATGGTGAAAAAACAAAATCTGAAAAGCCGCCGCATATGCGGTACACCATACAGTGCTACTTTGATCGGGCCATAAGATTTCGCCCAGACGATGCCATTCCGCGCATGATTTACTCCATGTATCTCGCAAAAAATGGCCGCACACCGGAAGCCGTACAGCAATTAGACATTGCCGCGAATGGTGCGGAAGGTAAAGAAAATCCGTTTACCCATTACAATTTAGGTCTTAATTATTTTGACCTTAAGGAATACGATAAATCCGTCATCCAAGCCCACAAGGCCTATGACCTAGGCTTTCCCCAGCCAGCGTTAAAAGACATGCTCAAAGGTGTTGGGAAATGGACTGAGCCGGTAGCCGAGTTACCCACTACAAGTACATCCTCCCCCGTACCATCAAACTAAATTCCGAGAGTATTCTTTGCAAACCAACGCTGAGGAGTTGAATGGTTCCCAGAGACCATTACCGCGCGGCCCGGTGCTCGATTGGAGCAGCTTCGGACGGATTGATGTTCCCGATGTGCACAGTGTTGAAAACCTAAAGAACAAAATGCTGACCACCAGTGGGCGAGCCGCTATTTACCAAGCCTTACTGCAGCTCGATCTACCGGTATACAGTTCTGTACTGGTGCCCACCTACCACTGCCCCACCATGGTAGCGCCGGTTTTGTTGGCTAATTTGAATGTTGCTTATTTTGGACTACTGTCAACCGGATTGCCAAATCTTGATGCCATAGAAGAGTCTACAGCCCAAAAATGCAAAGTCATGCTGGTGCCCCATTATTTTGGATTGGCAAAATCGCTGAAAGAAGTGCGCCAATGGTGCGATAAACGAGGGATTGCCCTGATAGAAGACTGTGCCCATTGTTATTTTGGACAGGCCGGGGAAAGAGCAGTGGGCGAGTGGGGTGATTTCGCAACTGCGAGCTTATCCAAATTTTTCCCGCTGCCTGAGGCAGGCTTATTGGCATCGGCAAAGCGATTGATTAAACCTGTAGCCTCCAAAAAACCCTCATTGAAAGCGCAGATAAAAGGCTGCGTCGACGTTATTGAACTTGCATCAAGATACCATAGATTTTTTGGGATACATATATTTTTAGCCTTATTTTTTAAATTAAAAAATATTCGCTCTCAAAAATATGAAGCAGCCGAAATAATTAATAAACCAGAAGCCGTAGAAATGATGCGAGATTGCGATATGACCCGCATCGATCAATCTCCATTGTGGGCAGCTATTGCTTTAAAAAATATTCTGCCTCGTGGCCGTATTATATTGCAGCGCCAGATAAATTTCGCCAGCTATGCCTCGTACTTCTCCAATGTACCAGGCGCTAAACCGTTATTCCCAATAAGCGCGGACTCTGTCGCATCGACAGCGCCTTATGTATTTCCGTTGTGGGTTGATGACCCAGACTCCATTTACCAAGCTCTCAGAGCTTTAAAGTTACCCGTATTCCGCTGGGATCGGATTTGGCCAAACACACCAAATTTCCCAGAAGATACCGGGGCTCTATGGAGTCACCATGTGTTACAACTTTTATGCCACCAAGATCTCAATTCAACGGATATAGATCGAACTGCACAAGCAGTGCTTGATTTATTAAAAATCCAGCAGATAAAAATCCAAACAGTTCACACATAACGTCTTTCTAAAATGCGCATGCCCTTCCCTAAAATCCAATGGCAAAATCTGCCGGCCATCGCGCTTCTGTCATTACCCGATCTCTTACCCGAATGGGACCGACTCAATGCCGAGCGTGCAGACCTGCCGTTCATGACTTCAGCTGCCGTTTCCTCCGCACTTCAGGTGTTCGGATCGGGCGCTGAGAGATTACTCGTAGGGCGGGAAGCAGGAACCGTGGTTGCCATGCTTTTGCTGGTACCCACTGGTTCGTTTCAATGGCGAACCTTTCAGCCGTCCCAGCTACCGCTGGGGGTTTGGGTTGCTGCAAAAGAGCTCACTCCTACCTCGATTGCGCGTAGTCTCATGCGTGGCCCCCTCGGATTTTGTTTGGGATTTTCAATAACGCAAGTAGATCCTCTGCTGGCTCCTAGGGAAATTGACCAAGCGGACAGCAAACATATAGACTATATCGATACTGGGTGGATAGATATCGTTGGTACATTCGATGATTACTGGAATGCACGGGGTAAGAATTTACGGCAAAACATGCGTAAACAACGTAATAAGCTTGCAACAGAAGGCACCCATATTCATATGCGGATGTGGACGGCACCTGAAGATATGGCGGATGCGATTACACGTTATGGGGTATTAGAGAGTTCTGGTTGGAAAGCATCAGAAGGCACGGCCATCCACCCCGATAATCCACAAGGACAGTTTTATATACAGCTACTGAAAAATGCAGCAAAAAATGGAGGGGCTGCTGTATATGAGTACTTTTTTAACGATAAAACGGTTGCACTTAATTTATGCATACAACGCTCAGAGACTCTCGTAGTTTTAAAAACCACCTACGATGAAAGCATCAAAAATTACTCTCCGGCATTTCTTCTAAGCCAAGATAAAATAGAACAGGTATTTGGCCAAGGCACCATCAAGCGCATTGAGTACTATGGTCGCATGATGGAGTGGCATACACGCTGGACAGAAAGTAAACGTACTCTATACCATTTGACATGCTACCGCTGGTCCTGGTTAAAGAAACTGGCTGAGCGTCGACATAAAAAGAAAGAAGATGCCTACGCGTTAACTGCAACAAATGATGCCAATACACCCTCCATCGTGCCACCTGTATCGGAATCTAATTCATGATTACAGTCATCATTCCTTATTATCAAAATAAACCAGGAATACTGTCCAAAGCGCTGGCAAGTATTGCCGCCCAAAAACCAACATCCATGCCAGTGCATGTATTGGTAATAGATGATGCTTCTCCAGTATCTGCCGAATCGGAATTAAGCAGCATTGGCCCCATAAGCTGTAGTGTGAAAGTTGTACTGCAACCTAATGGAGGGCCTGGCGCTGCACGCAATACGGGCCTCGAGCATGCGCCAGCAGAAACCCGCTATATCGCATTTCTTGACTCCGATGACGAGTGGTCTGATGACCATTTATCACGAGCGGTTGCAGCACTGGGTACAGGTTATGAATTCTATTTCGCCGATCACTACCAGCTTAATTCAACTATTGGCGCATTTTCAAGGGCAGGTCGCATTAAACCTAGCGAGCATCCGCAGCTCAATACCACTTATCCAGATTTACATGCATACCAAGGGGATTTATTAGACCAAATCATACGCGGCAATGTGATCGGTACATCCACGGTTGTTTATGATTTTTTACGATTTCCGAAAAATCGTTTTAAAGTTGAATTTACCAACGCAGGTGAAGACTATTTATTTTGGATGGATATTGCACACAGCCGCGCAAAAGTAGCTTTCTCTAGCCAATGCGAGGCGACTTACGGCACAGGGGTAAATATCTACGCGGGAACCGGCTGGGGTAGTGAAAAGCACCTATTACGAGTTCACAATGAAATTAAATATAAAAAATTAACTTGCGAGTTATTTCCAGTAACTGACTTACAGCGCAGACATATCAATAGCAATTTAAATACGTTACGCACTTCTTTCGCACAAGATCTCATCCATCGGATCATGCATAAGAAAAAATTGCCTTTTGATTTATTAAAAAAACACTTTCAACTTGACCCTTTAAGCTTCTCACATTTGCCAAAAGTTTTATTAAATTCAATTAACAAAAAAAAATAAGTTTAATACATAAGAACAACAAATCGCCTTAGACTCATTTACACCTGATTCTAAATCTATTGAAAATTTCTGCAATAGTCGAATTTTTTTATTTCTATGCAGGTTATTTTCATGAAAATCCTTCGCTCCCAAGCTGAATTTAATCTAAGTAAGTGACGTATATGAGGAAACGCTGTCTTTATTGCTACTTCGCTCCCTCGTGTCGTCGTTGTGCATCTGCCTTGTGAGTCAGATCTTCGTACGATGGACGATATGCCTTCTGAGGTAATTGACTGAAGAAACAGTAAAATTTTTTGCAGAAATCGTTCTTTACTGTTGCTTACAAAGCACAGGGATTGCTGGAGGAATCCTGACCTGTTTCCCGCTAGCCTTACCAACATGAAGTAGTTAAGTCCGTCAACCAAGAGAATGACGGACGTGAAGAAGAGCTGCTCAGGCTAAGCACAAACCCAACCAATGTCGGCTCCACCTTCGACACCGGTCACTTCTGCCACTATGGGCGCGGTCATCTAATTACCGCGATGGCATCGCGACCGTGAGTTCAGCGCGTGACGGCTAACAGCAGCAACCGCTGCAAACCCTACTACTCAGAAGGCGGCTTAAGGCTGATTGGAGACGTTTAGCAGAACCGCTAAGGCGGCAGCGCACCCAAAGCGGACTGTCGAGACCATCAACGGGCTCTACCAGCCCGAGCTGATCCATCGCCGGGTAGCGTGAAAAACCAAGGAGACTATGGAGTTCGCCACGCTCAAGTGAATGGCCGGGTTCACTGAGTGCTCTGGTTGGCGCCTTGCTTAGGTTCGGACAGTCCGATTGCCAACGACGTTCAACGTATGGGTGCCCCCCCCGCTTCACCAGAATTTGTACCAGGGCTTGGGCGGAGGCCATGGGGATGAGCGTTCTGCGGAAACCTCACGCTGCATGGCCCGGAATTTGTCCAGGTCTGTCTGGATGGCGTGACGCTCGTTAAGGGTTTGCGTGGTTTTCTTGCGCTCGATGTCGACATCTTCACGCAAGCGCACGATGGTTTGCAGCGCCTTGTCGAGTTGAACCGCTTGTACGTCTTTGGTCGTCAGCAGTTCGCCATAGGTTTGGGATGCCTTGATGTCCTGAACCGACGGGAAAAGGGTGGATAGATTGGGGGCAACGGTAGCGGCAGCATTGAGGAGCGGCGCCAACACCGTGGTGCGTGCCTTGGCTTCCGTTGCCTGGACGTCAGCGCGCAGTTGGGCAATGGTCTCGTAGGCCGTATCCAGTTCGACTTGCTGCAGCTCGATCCTGGTGGTCAGCTCCTTGTAGCCGGTCGACTCGGTGATTGCACTCGTTTGCGATGCACTATCTGCTAACTGGACACGCGCATCGGCCAATTTCTGACTCAGAGCGTTTTTGCCGGTGGCATTCCACCAGCCTAGGCACAGGTCTCCGATGGTGGTGGTGAGGGCGCTCTCGAAATCGCGTGTGACGTCGGAATAACCAGTCTTCGGTAAGCGTCCAGCCATCCCATCTTGACGAGGTCAGCCAGCAGTACCCCAGCGATGCGGCAACAGCTCTTCGATCCGGTTGTTGGGGTGCGCCTGCAACCGTTCCAGCACGTCCTTGAGGTAAGCCCACGGATCATGCCCATTGAGCTTGGCCGACTGCACTAGGCTCATCACCATCGCGGCGCGCTGGCCGGCCAGTTCACTGCCGGCAAAGAGCCAGGCCTTTCTGCCCATGGCCCAGGGCCGCATCAGCCGCTCGATGTGGTTGTTGTCGATGCTGACCTCGCCGTCGTGCAGGAAGCGACCCAGTGCCACCCAGCGCTTGAGGCTGTAATCGACCGCTGCAGCGATGCCGCCACCGTCGGCGACACGCGTTCGCTCCAGGCGCATCCACACGTGCAACTCGTCCCACAGTGGCTGAGCGCGCTGCTGCCTCAACGCCAGCCGATCCGCGGCGGTCATCTCACGCGCCTCCTGCTCAACTCGGTACAGCCAGGCGATGCGCTCGATGGCCTGCATTGCCACAGGACTTGCATGCGCCTTGGCCAGCTCGTCGAACTTCCTGCGCGCGTGCGCCAGGCAGCCGGCCTCGATGCGGCATTGTTCTCCCACTCCCCGGAACACCGCGTCGTAGCCCTTGTAATCGTCACAGGTGATGGTGCCCGCCCAGCCTTGCAGGAAAGCCATTGGGTACTTGGCACCCCTGCCAATGCAGAAGTCATAGACCACGCCGGGGATGGCATCGTGCTCGCCCCGCGCGTATGCCCAGACATAAGCCTTGGTGGTCTTGCCCGCACCGGGGTCCAGCATCCTGACCGGGGTCTCATCGGCGTGCAGCACCTGCGCGCCCAGCACGAAGGCCCGGTGCGCATCGAACAGCGGCTGCAGACCGGCGGTTGTCAAGCTAGTTGTCGCGTAAAGGTGGTGTGCTAAGCAATTTTTTTCAGGTGTTCAATGTCCTTGGTGTCTGGTCTATCGGGATTCAGGTCTACGCGCACGATATGGCGCCAGTCGCGGGTCTGCTTGGACCATCGCAGGGGGTTTGCCTGACGGGCTAATTCGTAGACGGCTGTCAATGGTGATGTACGGTTTATCGGGCGAACTGTGCGAGGCCCTCTGGCCTGTACGGTCTAGCCAATCTTTCAAGGTACCAATACAACCCACCGATTTCAGGAAAAAATAGTCTGCTCGGTCAGCCAAATTCATGTCCATGGGAATTTTGATAGCCTCCAGCAAGGTGTGCTGCGCATCAATGAAGTTTGGGTCAACCCCCTCAGCACCGGCTCGATAGCGGGGCAAATGGATGATCTGCGAGCGGCGCAATAGCTGGCCTGTGCCGTCCAGAATGCCCAAAAGGTCATACGCGCCCACCAGTAAGATGGGAATGCGCAACTCAACTGCAAGGGATTTCAGAATCTCAAACTGCAGAAATGGCAGCGCACCACGCTTGAGCCGCAGCAACGCGCTCGACTCATCCAGAATAAGGATTGGTACCTGGCGATGACGAATCAGGCTCTCCAAGCTTCTTCGTAACTCTTCGCGCACCAGCCCCTTCATACTATCTAGCGTTCGGCCGTCCAGATCCATCTCGAAGCGAGGAAGCACCTTGCGGTCGATCAGCACCTCGCCAGCCGACCACAGGACTCGCGTGAACATGTCCTTCCAGTTGAAATGCCCGTCCAAGGGCGCCTGCGCCCGCAGTGAGAGGTACGGCAAAAATCCCGGATCACTAGCCATTCTGTCGGCATAGAAGCTACGCAAATGCCGCTCCAGTGCGCCGATGATCGTGCTCTTGCCAGCCCCGCTGGGGCCAGTCAGCACAATCACAGTTTCGGGACGCGCCTGCTGGACAGCGCTGAGCACCTCGGCAAGCGCTTTCTCGATGGTCGAATGCTTAACGAGCTTGCGTCGGAACCCCTCTGCATACCGACGTGGGTGAGCCCGTGAAGCGCGACCAGGCTGCCGAGGGTTACGTGCGCTCTGCACCAGCGGCCCCTGCTGTTTCTGGTGCGGTGCCGATTGAGCACTTGGAAGAGTGGCAAATCAACTCGTGGAGCAAGCGCTTCGGCGTTGGTAGAACCACCGATGACTTAGATCTGAATGCACGAGGCCACCTGCGTGTCGCGCTGTTCCAGTGGCGGGTGGACGACAGCTACAGCCACCCCATTGCCGAAGTTGGGCTGGGCGGCATTCCCCTGGACCCAATGGCGAAAAAGGAGTTGGAGGTGCATCTGGATGGCGACCTCAAAGCTGTTCACGAGGCCGCCAAGCGCAATGCGGAATTCCATTGGCACAACGACCTCAAGGTCATCTCCTGGCCCGAGCATCGGCGCCGCGTTTTGCTGGGCCAAGCCTTGCGCGCGTGTCGCGAGCTGAAGGTGGAACTCTTGGTGCTTCCCGAGGTGTCGGTTCGGCCTGACACGGTGGAGTGGTTGAAAGGCGAATTACTTCACCACCCAGGCTTGGCTGTGTTGGCGGGTACCTACCGTCTGTTCGAGGCGACGAGCAACCATACTGAGCACCTGAAAGAGAAATTGACCCTTCTATGGCAACCCGAAAAAATCGAGGCCGACGCCTTTGGATTGCAAGGCGATGCCCGGGTCATGCAGTTTTAGCGTGACAAGAAATACCGCGCCGTGGCTGCGCACGAACTGTTTCGACCTGGTAGCAACCCACTGGCGCCCCTGTACCGAGAGGAGCTGATACTGGATGCGTTGCGTAGCACTTGGACTGGCGCACGGACTTTTGAGCAGACCAAAGAGCTGATGCGGGCCCTCATTCATGGCCCGCAGAAGCTGCGCTATTGCGTAGAGCTGATCTGCTCCGAGTTGTTCCTACTCACCAGTCCAGCCAACCGCCGTCCCCTGCTGCAAGACCTGGCCAAGGTTTTGCGGCAGTTTGGCGGGGATGCGACAGAGGCAGCGAAACTTGTCGACCTCGACATAAATGCGCTGGGCGAGTTGTTGACCGTCACTCAGGGCAACCGAGAGCGCCGGTCGGTGCTGTTGGTGCCGGCCTGCACAAGCCGCAGCAACGACTATTGGCATGCCGGCCAGGCCAGCGTGTTGGCCTCGGGCACGGCCACGGTGTTCTGCAATGCCGCGAGCAAGGGGCTGAGTGTCGGCGGCAGTTGCTTCATTGGTTGCGACTCGGTGCATAAGCCGCCGAAGGAACACGCGGGGATCGTGCGCCCGCTCACGCCCTACCATGGCTGGCACCACGGCATCTTGCAGCCGTCGTGCCAGGGTGCCTTGTCTGAGACGGATCAGGCCTTGGTGGTGGTAGATCTGGATCCGGTTCACTTGGTCAGCGGTAAACCGCGCCCGCAGTTGTTGCCCGAACCCGTGTCCATGGTGGCCTATTTGCCCATCGTGGAAGTTCTTCACAAAGAAGGCAACGCGCGGGCGCTGACAGCCTCCCTGCGGGATCAACTCAAAGACAAAAAAGGCAGCCAAACGTTGGCGCGCCTGCTGAACACAAAGGCATTTGCAGCCCCGCGCGAGCCACTGGACTTTCGAGGGGCGCTGGCCAAACTGCTCGAGGCCAAGAGGGATCGCCGCTTGAAGGCTGATTTAGGCGGCCCAGAGCTGGACGCGTTTGCTGGCTTCTTCAGTAACCCAGAGGCTGTTCGCCAGCGCATCATGGTCTGCTTGCAGGATCAACACCAGCAACCAGCGCCTCTGGCAAAGGCCGACGGTCTGGACTTGGCGCCAGCGTGGTTGGACTTCTTGGTAGCCGATCTGACCTGGAAACAGTCTGATGCCGAGCAGCCTGAAGGCAAACAGGCTGGAAACAAACAGCCAGCGATCCGGGTGCCGCCGTGGCGACAAGTGCTGGCTTACCCCAATGCAGGCGAAGGCGGTACGAGTGGCGGGAATCCAACTGCATGAACTGATGGCCACCTCGGCTCTCTGCACTGAAGCAACCGAAAAGCGACGTCTCTCGTGCGCAGGCCGCGTTCCAGCTGCCCCAAGGCCGCGCAGGCCCCCAGCCTGATGAGGTCCGGTGGCTGAACGCCGAACTCAGGCCGCTGTCTTCAACCACATCGAGCTGTTCTATAACGGCGGTTCGGGCCGACGAACAGGCGTCGTCGGCACGACGGAGACCGCCAAGAGTAGAGCCCGTGTCCACTGCACATCCGATAGCCACCTTCGTACGTTCCGCGGTCATCAGAGCTAGAGGCCGCTGAAGACGGTTAACGTGCGTTCGGCTCAACGCAGCAACAGGCCACAACCGCTGCAAAACAGTCGTACAGGATGCTCAGAAGTGACCAGGCATTCGCGTCAACAAAATTAAAGAAAACGGCCTCATACGAGGCCGTTTAATCTAAGTCCTGCACATGCGAAATAAACCTAAAAATTGCACGAGGTGCAATTCTTTGGTTTAAGTCGCACACTAGCGGCCTTTAAACAGGGGTATGGGCTGGGGGCTATTGAATGATGCCTTGAAAACTGCATGGATACTGGATTCCACAATCGAAAACTCGATTTTGTTCCCCCGTTTGTTCCCCCGCTTTGGCTTTGCTACCCCCCCTT
>NZ_JBDTEM010000213.1:0-6348 GCF_039922535.1 Rhodoferax sp.
CTTCGGGCCTGGGCCACGCACCGGTTCCCAGCCCGTCTGCGCCTGTTTTTGAACCAGAGGCGGTTGCCGCATGAAAAAAATCACATCTATCCGCCGCGAGTGGTTGCTGCTGGCCATCATTGCCGCCATCGCCCTGGCTGTGGGCGCACGCGCCCCGGTGTTTTTAACCTGGCGCAACGGCCTGGACATTGCCAACGACTCGGCCATCCTAGCCATCCTCGTCATGGGGCAGATGCTGGTGCTGCTGACGCGCGGCATCGACCTGTCGGTGGCCTCCAACCTGGCGCTGACCGGCATGGTGTGCGCGCTGCTGGGCAAGGCCTGGCCGGGCGCTTCGGTGCCGGTGCTGCTGCTGGTCGCACTGGCTGTGGGGGCGCTGCTGGGCGCGGTGAACGGCTGGCTGATCACCCGGTTTGACCTGCCGCCCATCGTGGTCACGCTGGGCACGATGTCGGCCTACCGGGGCGCCATTTTTGTGGCCAGCAAGGGCGCATGGGTGTCCGACCAGGACATCCACGCCGCCATCAAAGGCCTGCCGCGCGAAACCTGGCTGGGCCTGCCCGCCCTGGTGTGGTTTGCCTTGGTGGTGTTAGCGCTGACCTCTGTATTCTTGAACCTGCGTCGCGAGGGCCGTGAAATTTACGCCCTGGGCGGCAACCCGCATGCCGCGGCGTATGTGGGCATCTCGGCGCGCAAACGGCTGATGATGGTCTACACCCTGTCGGGCATGTTGGCCGGGCTTGCCGGGCTGCTGTGGGTGGGGCGGTATTCGATTGCCTACACCGAACTGGCTTCGGGCTTTGAGCTGACGGTGGTGGCCGCCTGCGTGATTGGCGGGGTGAGCATTGGCGGCGGGGTCGGCTCGGTACTGGGCGCGGCGCTGGGCGTGCTGTTCATCGGGGTGGTCAACGGGGCACTGCCGGTGATCCAGGTGTCGCCGTTTTGGCAGCAGGCGATTGCCGGGGCGGTGATTTTGGTTTCCGTGGCGGTCAACGCCCGCTCTGAACGCCGCGCAGGCCGCCAGATTCTGGAACATTCCACAGCGACTTACGCAGCACCCACTGTGCGCCCGCCGGGCCGCACAGTGGGCGCTGCGTAAGTCTTCACATTTTTCAAAGGAGCCACGGCATGAAGGCCTGGAACACATGGGAGCGGGTGCTGCTGGCCCTGCTGGTACTGCTGCTGGCAGGCTTTGGCTGGGCGCAGCCGGGCTTTATGTCGGTCGATGCACTGGCCGACAGCACCTTCAACTTCAGCGAAAAAGGCCTCCTGGCGCTGGCCCTGGCCTTGCTGATCATTACCGGCGAGATTGATTTGTCGATTGCCGCCATCCTGGCCCTGAGCTCGCTGGCCATGGGCTATGCGATGCAAGCTGGGGCCGGGCCGCTGGGCATGGTGCTGGCCGCATTTGCCACCGGCGGTGTGGCCGGGGCCATCAACGGCGTACTGGTCACGCACTACAAGCTGCCGTCCATCGTGGTGACCATCGGCACCCTGTCGCTGTACCGCGGCCTGGCCATGGTGGCGCTGGGCGACAAATCCATCTCTGGCTACCCCGAGGTGTTCTCTACCCTGGGCAACAGCTATGTGGGCGAGGTGATCGGCGTGCGCTGGCTCACCCTGCCCATCGAATTCGCCATCCTGCTGGTGGCCGCTGTGGCCGTGGGCGTCACCCTGCACCGCACGGTGCTGGGCCGCAGGCTGTACGCGATTGGTGCCAACCCGGTGGCGGCGCGCTTCTCAGGCATCCAGGCCGACCGCTACCGGCTGGCGCTGTTTGTGTTTGCCGGACTGATGGCCGCGCTGGCCGCCGTTTTGCTGACCGGGCGCATCGGCAGCACCCGCCCGAATATTGCGATGGGCTGGGAACTGGATGCCATCACCATGGTGATCCTGGGCGGCGTGGCGATTGAAGGCGGGCGCGGCAGCATTGTGGGCACCATGCTGGCGGTCTTGCTGCTGGGCCTGTTCACCTTTGCCATGGGCATGGGCAACGTGACGGGCATCGTGATGTCGATGGTGGTGGGTGTGCTGCTGATCGTGTCGATGGTGCTGCCCAAGTTGTTCAAACGCCGAATGGTGCGTGCATGAGCGCCGAGAAATTCGCCTTCCGCATGTTCCTGAACCCCGGCTGTGTGGCGGAATACAAAAAGCGCCATGACGAGATCTGGCCCGAGCTGAGCGCACTGCTGAAGACAGCCGGTGTCAGCGACTACAGCATCTACCTGGACGAGGAACACCACGTGCTGTTTGCCGTGCTGCGCCGCACGCCGGACCACACCATGGCCACCCTACCCCTGCACCCGGCGATGCAGCGGTGGTGGGCCTATATGGGCGACCTGATGCGCACCAACCCTGACGGCAGCCCGGTGGCCGAGCCCCTGCCCTGCATGTTCCATATGGACTGAAACCATGCTGGACACGATTTTGGACCTGACCCTCGTCATCGACATCGGCAAAAGCCACGCCAAACTGCTGCTGGTGGACGACTTTGGTGCCGTGCTGGAACAGCATGGCCGCAAAAATGCGCCGGTGGGTACCGCACTGGGCTACAGCGCATTGGACATAGGCGGCTTGACCGACTGGATCTGCAGCACGCTGGCGGCATCCGCCCTGACGCCACGCTGCGCCCGCGCCATCGCCAGCACCCACGGTGCCGCCTTTGTCGGCATCACCGCCGACAGCCTGGCCTGGCCACCGATGGACTATGAGTTCGACAGTTATGCCGACCAAACCAGCGCCTTGCACCACGCCTACCAGCGCCAGCGCGATGGTTTCGATGTCACCCTGTCGCCGGATCTGCCGGTGGGCCTGAATGCCGCCCGCCAGCTCTACTGGCTGCAACACAGCCACCCCGATGCCTGGGCGCGCACAGAAACCCTGCTGCCCTACCCGCAATACTGGGCCTGGTGGCTTAGCGGCGTGGCGGCCAGCGAGGTGTCGTCCTTGGGCTGCCACACCCAGCTCTGGTCACCGGACCGGCAAGATTTTTCAACCCTGGCCAAAGCCCAAGGCTGGGCCGACAAATTCGCGCCCCTGGCCCCGGCCTGGCAGGTCTTAGGCTGTGTGCGCCCGGCGCTGGCCGAGGCCCTGGGCTTGCCCCTCAGTTGCCAAGTGCTGGTGGGCGTGCACGACAGCAACGCCTGCCTGGCCCGCTACCTGTCCAGCACCGCCGAGCTGACCGTGGTGTCCTCGGGCACCTGGACGGTGCTGATGGCCCCCGACGCGCCTACCGCCAGCCTGGATGCGCAGCACGACATGCTGTGCAACGTCAACGTGCGCGGCCAGGCCACGCCCACCGCCCGCTTCATGGGGGGCCGGGAATTTGCCGCGTTGCTGGACGGCGCCCCGGCCGACCTGGGCACGCTGGAAGACGCGGAAAACCTACTGCGCAGCCACACTACCGCCCTGCCCAGCTTCGCCCCGCAAGGCGGCCCCTTCATGCACCGCACGGGTGAAGTGTGGCGCGCAGGCCAAGCCGTTGCGCTGCCAACCCTGGCCCCTGCCGAACGTTCGGCCCTGGCCGCCTTGTACTGCGCCCAGGTCACCGCCTGGCTGGTGCAGCAATTGCGCCCCAGTGCGACCGCCGGGTCCACCGTCGTCGTCGAAGGCCCGCTGGCGCACAACCGCCTTTTCTTGGGCCTGCTGCAAGCCCTGTTACCCGGCCATACCTGCTACGCCAGCATCGATGCCATGGAGGGCACGGCACGCGGTGCCTGGATGCTGGGCCGCTGGAGCCAACCCACCGTCTCCCAACACCTGTTGGCCGCACCCGCATACCGCTTGGATGGGCTGCGGGAATACCACACGCAATGGCTGGAAAGTTGCCTTGCAGGGCCGACGGTAGCCGCATAAAAAAACTATGCTTTTGATAGCTGCCAGCGCAAGTAGAACCTGCGCTGGCAGCCCTTTTCTTTTAAAAAAATAAATACCCCAACAGCGATACCCTGCAAATACAAGCCACTATCATGTAAGGCAATGACTGCCCTGCGCTTGCCATCCCATTCGCTCATCGGCACCACCCCGGAGGGCGGGCCAGAGGATATGGGGCCGCCGCCCGCCTTTGCGGTGCCCGGCAGCTGCTTTGGCACCTATACCGTGCAAGAGGTGGTGTACCAGGGCCGCCGCTCGGTGGTGGTGCGCTGCCTGCAGGACGGGGTGCCGGTGGTGGTCAAGTTCTTGCGCCGGGCCCAGCTAGGGCCGGGCGACGTGGCCCGGTTTCGGCGGGAATACGAGCTGTCGCGCCGCATAAGGCACGCCCATGTGGTCAGCGCCGAGACACTGGACAGCTATGGCGGCGTGCTGTTTCTGGCCATGCCGGACGACGGCGCGGTATCGTTGCGCAGCCAACTGCAGCACGGCCCGCTGCCACTGGCCGATGCCTTGCACGTCGCCATCGCCGTGGTAGAGGCGCTGGATGCCATCCACGGCCACAACATCCTGCACAAAGACATTGCTCCCGGCAACATCATTGCCGACCTGGCCCGCGGCACCGTCAAACTGATCGACTTCGGCATTGCCGCTGACATGTTGGTCGAACGACCCCAGGCCTCCAGCCTGCGCGACCTGGAGGGCACGCTGGCCTATATGGCCCCCGAGCAAACCGGCCGCATGCACCGCGACCTGGACTACCGGGCCGACTTCTACGCACTGGGGGCCACGCTGTTTGAGCTGCTGACCGGCAGCCCGCCGTTTGGCCCCAGCCACGACCCGGTACAGGCGGTGCACGCCCACCTGGCGCGGACCCCGCCGCTTGCCTACAGCCTGCGTGCCGAAGTGCCGCAGGTGCTGTCGGGCCTGGTGGCGCGGCTGCTGGCCAAAGACCCCGAGGCCCGCTACCAAAACCACCATGTGCTGCGCCGTGATCTGCAGCGCATCTTGCTGCATCTGCACCAACCGCAGGCATTGGCCGCGCTGGTGCTGGCGCAGGGTGATTTGTCCGAGCGCTTTCAGGTGTCGGGCCGCCTGTATGGCCGCGCCGATGGCGTGCGCCGCATGCTTGAAGTGTTCGAGGCGGCGGCTACCGGGCCGGCGCAGACGGTGACCATCGCCGGGGCATCGGGCATCGGCAAAACCGCGTTGGTCAACGAGGTGCAGCGCAGCCTGCTGGGCCACCATGGCCATATGGTCAGCGGCAAGTTCAACCAGTTTGGCCAGCACACGCCCTGCGCGGCCTTTGTGCAGGCGCTGGAGCAGCGCGCCCGCCAGGTGCTGGCGCTGCCGCCCGGCGAACAGGCCGTGTGGCGCGAAGCGCTGCGCAGCCTGCTCGGTCCGAATGCCGCCATGGCCGCCACCGCCCTGCCCGAACTGGGTGTGCTGCTGGGCGAGACCCTGTCGCCGGTGGTCGAACTCGGCCCCACCGAAGCCGAAAACCGCTTTCTGCGCAGCATGCAACAGTGCTTTGCCGCGCTGGCCCGCGCCGACGCACCGCTGGTGGTGTTCATCGACGACCTGCAGTGGGCCGACCGCGTCTCGCGCCGCCTGCTGCGCGAGCTGGCGCTGGATGAGGGCTTGCAGCACATTTTGCTGATCGCGGCCTACCGCGCCGACGAAGTCCCCCCTGACCACCCGCTGCACCAGGACCTGGCCGCGCTGGCCAGCAATGGCGGGCGCAGCCTGGCGCTGAGCGTCGGCCCACTGCAGGCCGAAGACGTGGCCCAGTTGCTGGCCGACACCCTGCAGCAACCCTTGCCCCAGGTGCAGGCACTGGCCCATCTGTGCCTGGAAAAAACCGGCGGCAACCCGTTCTTTCTGGGCCGCTTCTTGGGGGATTTACACCGCCGCCAGCTCATCTGGCTGGACCGCAGCCAGCCGCGCTGGTGCTGGTCAGAGCCGCGCATCCGCAGCGAACACATTGCCGACAACGTGGTCGCCCTGATGCTGGAACAACTGCGCCGCCTGCCGCCGGATACCGGCAGCCTGCTGACCACGGCCGCCTGCCTGGGCAGCCGCTTCACCCTCGAAACGCTGGGCACCGCTTGCCAGCGCCCAGGCCATACCGTGCTGCGCGCCCTGGCCCCGGCCCTGGCTGCCGGGCTGCTGGTGCCCCAAGACACGCACTACCAGTGGATGGCCATGCTGGAGGCCCATGAAAGCCAGGGCCTGCGGGTCGAGCTGGCCTTTGTGCACGACCGGGTACAAGAAGCCGCCTACCTGCTGGCCGCGCCTGCCGAGCGCCCAGCCCTGCACCTGCGCATCGGCCGCCTGCTGCGCGATGGCGCACCCGGGCAGCCACCCGACTTCGCCGTGGTCAACCACCTGAACCAGGGCCAGACCCTGATGGACGATGCCCGTGAACGCGGCCAGTTGGCCACGTTCAATGCCCAGGCCAGCCAGTGGGCCTGCGCC
>NZ_JBDTEM010000214.1:0-1908 GCF_039922535.1 Rhodoferax sp.
GGCGATTTCGCCTTCTAAACGCGCGGCTTCCTTGCCCAAGCGGGCTTTTTCGGCGTCTACGTCGATTTCCATGTGCAAGCAAAGGCGCGCGTCGCCCGCCACCACGGTGGGGGCGGCTTGCGCAGCGGCTTGCCAGGCGGCTTCATCGTCGAACAGCTTGACTTCGCTCAGCTTGGCCAGCGACTGCAGTACGGGGGCCACCTGCTGCATGAACTCGGCATCGCCCACGCAGTACAGCGGCATGCGGGTGGCGGGTGACACATTCATTTCGCCACGCAGATTGCGGCAGGCATCCACCAGGCCCTTGAGCTTGGTGACATGGGCGATGGCCGCCTCATCGATGCGCTCGGGCTGGCTGACGGGGTAGGCGGCGATGCTGATCGACTCGCCAGCCCGGTTCGCGACGGGCGCGACTTTTTGCCACAGCTCTTCGGTGATGAAGGGAATCAGCGGGTGCGCCAGGCGCAGCAGTACTTCCAGCGTGCGGATCAGGGTGCGGCGGGTGGCGCGTTTTTGCGCGTCGCTGCCCGTGTTGATCTGCACCTTGGCGATTTCCAGGTACCAGTCGCAGAACTCGTTCCAGGCGAAGTCGTAAATCGTGTTGGCCACCAGGTCCAGGCGGTAGTCGCTGAAGTTTTTGGCCACATCGGCCTCGGCCTGCTGCAGCTTGGAGACGATCCAACGGTCGGCCTGGCTAAAGTCCAGGTAGCCGCCGGGGCCGCATTCGGCGGGCGCGTGTTCTTCCACACCGCAGTCCTGGCCTTCGCACTGCATCAGCACGAAGCGGGTAGCGTTCCACAGCTTGTTGCAGAAGTTGCGGTAGCCCTCGCAGCGCTTGCTGTCGAAGTTGATGTTGCGGCCCAGCGAGGCCAGCGACGCAAAGGTGAAGCGCAGCGCGTCGGCCCCAAAGGCGGGGATGCCGTCGGGGAACTCTTTTTCGGTGTTCTTGCGCACGGCGGGCGCGGTCTCGGGCTTGCGCAGGCCCACGGTGCGTTTGTCCAGCAAGGGCGCCAGGGCGATGCCGTCGATCAAATCCACCGGGTCCAGTACATTGCCTTCGGACTTGCTCATCTTCTTGCCCTGCGCGTCACGCACCAGGCCATGCATGTAGACGTGTTTGAACGGCACCTGGCCGGTGAAGTGCTTGGTCATCATGATCATCCGGGCGACCCAGAAGAAGATGATGTCGTAGCCCGTCACCAGCACGGAGGAGGGCAGGTACAGATCAAAGTCCTGCGTCTTTTCGGGCCAGCCCATGGTGCTGAAGGGGACCAGGGCGGCGGAATACCAGGTGTCCAGCACGTCCTCGTCGCGCTTCAGCGTTTTGCCGGGGGCTTGTGCTTGCGCTTCGGCCTCGTCGCGGGCCACGTAGACCTTGCCATCTTCGTCGTACCAGGCCGGAATCTGGTGGCCCCACCAGAGTTGTCGGCTGATGCACCAGTCCTGGATATTATTCATCCACTGGTTGTAGGTGTTGACCCAGTTTTCGGGCACGAATTGCACCTGGCCGCTTGCTACAGCGTCGATAGCGCCTTGTGCAATGGATACGCCCGATGACGCTGGTTTTGACATCGAAACAAACCACTGGTCGGTCAGCATGGGTTCGATCACCTGGCCGGTGCGGGTGCAGCGGGGCACCATCAGCTTGTGTTTTTTGGTTTCGACCAGCAGGCCGAGTTCGGCCAGGTCGGCGACGATCTTTTTGCGGGCCACAAAACGGTCCAGGCCAATGTAGGCCGCAGGCGCATTGCTCTCAATTTTGGCATCCAGCGTCAGCACGCAAATCATGGGCAGCTTGTGGCGCTGGCCGACGGCATAGTCGTTCTGGTCGTGCGCCGGCGTGACCTTGACGACGCCGGTGCCAAATTCCTTGTCCACGTAGTCGTCCGCAATCACCGGTATCTGGCG
>NZ_JBDTEM010000215.1:0-7804 GCF_039922535.1 Rhodoferax sp.
TGTTTAGGGTTGTGGGATACCTGCCCGGCAAGCAGCCGAGCGTGGATCGCCCACGGCCTGAGGGCAGGTGTCGCACAAGCCTCGAGGGAGGAAACCGCGGACTAAGGCGCAGCGGTTGTTAGCCGCAGGGGTCTATGGGGATTTGGGAAGCTCGGGGCGGTGATGGACGGGCACGCCGTGGGGATGGACGAGGTCGCTGGGCTCGCCGTGAGCCCGAGTGCTGCGTGACGACTCCCAGCGCCTGGGCTCGTATAGGCGGCTGCGGCACCGTTTGAGCCGCCACGCGCGCAAGTCTCCAGCCGATGCAAGCCACTGGCTGATCGGCGCAAGGCGTGGGGTTGGTTTGTCGGCGGTCATCGCGGCGGTCTTGGCGGCGGCGGTGCGCGGATGGCCATGCCGCGCGTGAATATCTGCACGATGCCCATCGGGCTCCCACAGTACCGGCAGATGAAGGTGGCAGTTGGCGGGGCCGACGCAGCAGCGTCACTGTCCGGCGCGACTGGCTCTAGTGCTGCCTGCAGCAACGCGCGCGCCAACGCCAGGCTGGCCTTGCGGCAGCCGTTGGCCAGCAGGCCGTAGTGCCGGATGCGGTGCAAGCCAGTGGGAAGCACGTGCAGCAGAAAGCGCCGGATGAACTCCGCCGGCTCCAGCGTCATGGCCTTATGGCGCGTCCTGCCCTTGGCGCGGTAGTCTTTCCAGCGGAACGTCACACCGCGCGCATCCATTGCCAGCAGCCGGCTGTTGGAGATCGCTACCCGGTGGGTGTAGCGCGACAGATAAGCCAGCACGGCTTGCGGCCCGGCAAAGGGACGCTTGGCGTAGACCACCCATTCGACCTTGCGCAGCGGCACCAGCCAGGCCTTGAAGGCGCGGGCCTCGGCCAGCGTGGCGCGCTCGCCGAAGAACCGCAGCTTGCCGCCGGCGTGCAGCCGCCACAGCTCTTCGAGGAAGCGCCGCCGGAACAAGCGCGACAGCACCCGCACCGGCAGGAAGAAGCCCGGTCGACACGCCACCCAGGTCTTACCATCGGCTGCGAGGCCACCACCGGGCACGATGCCGTGCACATGCGGATGGTGCGTCAGCGCCGAACCCCAGGTGTGCAGCACCAGCGTGGCGCCGATCTTGGCGCCCAGGTGCTTCGGATCGGCAGCGATGGTTTGCAAGACCTCGGCCGCCAGGTCGAACAACAGCCCATACAGCGCGGCCTTGTTCTGGTACGCCAGATCGGCCACAGACGCCGGCAGCGTGAACACCACGTGGTAATAGTCCACCGGCAGCAGATCGACCTGCCGGGCCTGCAGCCAGCGCTGTGCCGCCGCGCTCTGGCACTTGGGACAGTGCCGGTTGCGGCAGGAGTTGTAGGAGACCTGATCGGTGCCGCAGCCGCCACAGCGCAGCACGTGCCCGCCCAGCGCCGCGCTGCGGCACTGCTCGATGGCCGACATCACCTTGAGCTGGCCCAGGCTCAGGTGGCTGCGCTGGGCGGCACGCCAGGCCGGGCCGTGCTGATGAAAGACGTCGGCAACCTCCAAAGAGGGCCGTCCCACGACCCAGTCCTCAAGACGGTGGCAGCGGCTCCAGCGGCCCGATCACCTCGCGCAGCAAATCGGTGGCCACATGGGTGTAGATCGCCGTCGTCTCCAGCCGCTTGTGGCCCAGCAGCACCTGGATCACGCGGATGTCGACCTTGCGCTCAAGCAAGTGCGTGGCGAACCCGTGGCGCAGTGAGTGCGTGGAGATGCGCTTATCGATGCCAGCAGCATCGGCGGCAGCGTGCACGGCACGGTTGAGTTGACGTGCCGTCAGCGGGTCCGTTGGGTCCAGGCCTGGGAACAGCCAACCGCCAGGCAGCATGCGGCCCTGGGCGTGGCCGATGCGCCACCACGAACGCAGGCGTTGCAGCAACACAGGGCTGAGCATGGCGTAACGATCCTTGCGGCCCTTGCCTTGCTCCACCCGTAGCGTCATGCGCTGGCTGTCCACGTCGGTGACCTTCAGGCCGATGACCTCGCTGGCCCGCAGGCCCGCGCCATAAGCCACCGACAGCGCCGCCTGGTGCTTGACGTTGGAAGCGGCCGCGATCAGGCGCGCGGTCTCTTGCGTGCTGAGCACCACTGGCACCCTGTGCGGCAGCTTGACCGGATGCATGCGGGCCATCAGATCCAGCCGCTCCAGCGTGACGTCGAAAAAGAACCGCAGGCCGGTGAGCGTGACGTTCAACGTCATGGGCGAGGCGCCCGTGTCGACCAGATTGAGCTGGAAGTTGCGTAGATCCTCCACGGTGGCAGTGTCGGGCGAGCGATGTAGGTAGGCGGCTAGCTTACGCACGGCGCGGACGTAGGCCTCCTGCGTGCGTGGCTCCAGTTTGCGCAGCCGCATGTCTTCAAGCATGCGCTGGCGCAGCGGGGTGACCGCCGATGTGATGTTGTCCATGGTTGCTGCTCCGTCGGTGAACGAGGCGGGATTGCCTCGACATGGACGGTGGCACCAACGGGCCGATCAGTCACCAACGGGTTGCGCGAAGCGCCTACCGCGCGAGCGGTTTAGTCCAACGGCCATAAGCGGGCATTCAAGAAGGGCAGCTTTGAGGCGGCGCACCGGCCCCAAAAATGCTAGTACCAGCGCCCCTGCGACGGTCGGCTCCCGCTGGCCTAGCAGACAGTTGGCTAGGATTCGGCGATGCGTCTGTACTACATGACCTCGCTCACGACTGCTGTGGACTACATCCGTCCCGATCGCCGAATGCGTTGCGGCCATTTCCGGAAGCGCAACGATCCGTTCGAGCTTCATTGCATCAATCTCGGCGGGAACGCCGAACGCGCTCTTTTCAAGCCGTTATACGAACACTGGAGCGGATCGTTTCCAGCCTTTGCAACGTCGCGAGGGAGCCCAATAGCTGCAGCTTTTGGTCGACAGCTTAAGTTGGCCTGCGGAGAGCGACTGCCCGCAATCACCCTTTTCCAACGCCGCACTTGGGCAAGTTTTTCAACAAGCCAGCGGCGGTAGGAGGCTGCCTACGACCGCACAGGTCGTCCTCCGTCCAACTGATCCCACGGGCGTCGGTAAAATGGGTTGAGTTGATTTAAAGGAGATCTGATGTCTTTTGCCCTCTATCTACTTGGATTGGTCGTGCTGCTCAGCGGAATTGCGTGGGCTCTGGTCACGGCTGGAGTCTCCGTCACTTACGTGGCGATCGTGTGTCTGATCGTTGCCGGAGTTGGCATCATGATGGCGGTGTCGCGCACCCGTGCAAAAGATTCGTCGAGTTAAGGGACCGCACTGGGCGGTGAGTCCAAATGCCAACAAATGGCAGAAGATACCGGATGACCATCACGGGAAGCTTTAATTGCAGGAAGACCGCCTTTCGTATCAAGGGTGAAATTCCGGCGAAACAGACGCAGTGCACTTATTCGCTCTGTTCCAAGCGAGGCTGATTACTGGCGTACAACTCGCCCAGCCAGTGTCAATTGCCAACTCCAGCTTCCGACGGCGCGACTTATCGCTGGAACACTAAGCTCGTGGGGCATTACCTGTTTGTTGTACGCGCGCCTCGCTGTTGTCCTTGCCGCGCCCTCAACTGCATTCTAGGGCGACGCTGAACCAGTCTTCGCAATGGTGCCGCGGCCCGCGCACTTGAGGATGGTTCATGCGAGTTACACCGGAATTGCGACATGGCTACAGACGAGAAGCCGCCGTCCTACATCTTTACAGGGTTGGCGACTACCCGTCCGCCCAGCCTGTTTCCCTAGTATCTGTCTGGTCCAGACCAAGGAAGTTCAAGCACGCATCGTTTTGACTTACGAATTCAGGGATACATCGAAACACCTATACATAAAATCCTCTGGGAGAACACGCTTGATCAACTCACTTCTGCCGTCGTCACAGGCTGCCTTTCCCCGCCGCCTGATTCGAGGCATGTTGACTGCTTCATGCCTTGCTGCGCTGGCCGCCTGCGGCGGTGGAGGTGGCGGCGGGTCTTCCACGCCGCAACTTGGTCTCGTCACAGTGACCGTGAAAGACAGCTTCGGTGACCCGGTGCCAGGCGTGACAGTGCAGAGCGCAAACGGCATGGCCCACACCAACGCCCAGGGTGTGGCGCTAGTCTCGACGAGCTCGCCCGACTCAACCGAAACCGTTACCTTGTCGCGCGACAGCTTCGTTGCCACGTCGGTGCCGATATCCAGCACGGCCGGCCGGGTCAACGAGACGGTGATCACCCTCGAACGTGCAACTAGCCCTGCGGGCGGCTCGCGCGCCACCCGCAGCGGTGTCCAACCGGTTGTCGATGCGTCTGGGCAACAACTGAGCTTCGAGATCGAGTTGATCGTTGTCGACGGCAAGTCGCAGCCCATCGCCAATCTGGCCCTGACTGACTTCACGCTGCGCCCCTGCGCGCCCGATGCCAGCACGCCAGGCAACGACTGCATCGGCGGCGCCAGCGCAGGTTCCGGGGCGGCAGTGGACGTCGCCTACGCGCCAGTGAGTGCACAGCCCGAGTCGCTGGCATGGATCAGTGGCGCGGCGCAGGTACCCTTTGCAGCAGCGGTTCTCCTGGATCAGAGCGGCAGCATCGCAGCCACCGATCCGACCGGCGCGCGGATTTATTCGACCAAGGCATTTTTCAAGGGCTTGGGGGCCAACAACCAGGCACTGTTGGCCGCCTTTGCCGGCGCCCCCGGCGCGCTGATCACGGCGCCTCCGCTGACCGTCTATGCGCCGTTTCGGGATCAAGCGATGGCCAGCTCGGCTTACTTCTCAACGCTGGACACGCTGGCGCCCCAGATCGGCGGCGGCACGCCGTTGTACGAGTCGGTGGACAGCCTGCGGCAGCAGATAGCGACACCGACCGCAGCGGCGGCAGCGCCACCGAGCTTTGCGAAAGCGATTGTCGTGTTCACCGATGGCGCAGATACTTCCTGTGCCAGTGCCGAGAACTGTCGCCTCAGCCGTCAGCGGACAATTGACGGCGCCCGGCAGGACAGCGTTCCGATATTCACGATCGGCCTGTCCCGCTCCATCGATATGGAAGCGCTGGGCGAACTGGGAAACCAGACCGGCGGCGCCTTTCTCTACGCCGAAAACGCCCAGCAACTGGTGTCGCTTTACGGTAGCGTGAGTTCCCTTGCGGGCCTAAGCCAGCCGACCTACCGGCTGCGCTGGACCGCCACAGCCGCTGCCAGCGGTGCCTTCCGGTCGGGTCAGTCCTTGCTGGGCCATGTGCAAGTCAGGGTCGGCCAAAACAACGTCGACGTGCCCTTCGTCGTGGACATTCCCTGACGACTGGCCGGGCCTCCTGACTCAACTGGCGTAGCCCGGCCAACCAGGGACGGTAAAGGATTCAGCCGAGTCCATCCGTGAGGTCGCGGGCGGAATCGGTGCTTCTTCTAATGTCTGTCGTGCCTACCAACGGTCAAGAAAAAATGGGGCAGATATTGATCGGTGGGCGACTTCCTCGCCCACCGATCAATATCTGCGGTCCGTGACCACAGCCATTCAGCCCACGAATCCGAGCGGCAAGAGCCAGTTTTGTGCTGATGCCGCCGCCAAGGCCAATCGCTACGCCACGCTTGTTACGATCTTGGACGCTTACAGCGAAACGACTGAACGACTGAACGACTGAACGACTGATTTTGGGCTGCGAGATCGCGACAATGTAGGACTGCAATGGGCCCTAGGACTAAACCGCTCGCGCGGTAATCCTCCATTACCGCCCCGGGTCTGGCAAACGGCGCGGCTCTGGCTATGTTGAACACCGAGGCAATCGGCCTCGTTCTTCAACAGGAGCAGGACCATGATCCCATCGACCCAAGCCGTCTCGCCGCTACGCCAGCGCATGCTGGACGACATGCGCATGCGCAAGCTCGAACCCAAGACCCAGGCCGCCTACATCCGCGCAGTGCGGCGCCTGGCGGCCTTTCTCACACACTCGCCCGATACCGCCACGGTCGAAGACCTGCGCCGCTTCCAGCTGCACCTGGTCGACCGGGGCATCTCACCGATCACGCTCAACGCTACCATCACCGGCCTGAAGTTCTTCTTCGAAGTCACGCTCGAGCGCGGCGAATTGATGGCCAGGATGAGTCCGGTGCACGTGCCGCACAAGCTGCCGGTGGTGCTCAGCTGCGAGGAGGTGGCGCGCCTGATCGCCGCCGCTCCCAACCTGAAGTACCAGACGGCGCTGTCCATCGCCTATGGCGCGGGCCTACGGGTCAGCGAGATCACGGCCCTCAAGGTCGGCGACATAGACAGCCAGCGCATGACCCTGCGCGTCGAACAGGGCAAGGGCCGCAAGGACCGTTACGCCATGCTCTCACCGGTACTGCTGGCGCGGCTGCGCGCCTGGTGGCGGCTGGCCCATGCCCAGGGCAAGATGCTGCCCAATGGCTGGCTGTTCCCCGGCATGAACCCGGTGGACCCGCTGACCACCCGTCAACTCAACCGTGCGATCCATGCCGCAGCCGTTGCCGCCAGGATCGACAAACGCGTATCCATGCACACGCTGCGCCACAGCTTCGCCACCCATCTACTGGAGCAGAAGGTGGACATCCGCGTGATCCAGGTCATGCTGGGACACAAGAAGCTGGAGACGACCACGATCTACACCCAGGTGGCCACCGAGATCCTGCGCGAGGTGGTCAGTCCACTGGAGAGGCTCCAGCCCGTATAGGCCCTTGGCCATGGCGCGCCCCACCCTGGAGGTCGCCGACATCTTCCGAACCCACGGCCCCGCCTGGCGCAAGGCGCAGCGTGCACACCTGAGCCTGGGCCAGCTCAAGGTCATGTCGGCCATCGAACAGTGCCGCACTGCGGTGCTGGGCGGCCACGTGCTGCGCTGCGAAGGCTGCGGGCGCGACCAGATCGCCTACAACGCCTGCCGCAACCGGCATTGCCCAAAGTGCCAGGCCAGTGCCGCGCAACGCTGGCTTGAGGCCCGACAGGCCGATCTGCTGCCGGTGGACTACTACCACGTCGTGTTTACCTTGCCCGCGCCGATCAGCGCCCTGGCGTTCCAGAACAAGGCGGTGGTCTACGGACTGCTGTTCGAGATTGCGGCACAGACCTTGTGCACCATCGCCGCCGATCCCCGGCATCTGGGTGCCCGCATTGGTGCCACCTTGGTGCTGCACACCTGGGGCTCGACGCTGACGCACCATCCGCATGTGCACGGCATCGTGCCCGGTGGTGGCCTTGCAGCCGACGGCAAGACCTGGGTGGCGTGCCGACCTGGCTTCTTCCTGCCGGTGCGGGTGCTGTCAAGACTGTTCCGGCGGCGCTTTCTCGAAGAGCTGGGGCGGCTGCACGCCGGCGGCAAGCTGCGGTTCTCCGGCGAGCTCGCCGCACTGGCCGAGGCACGCGCCTTCAAGGCCTGGCTAGTGCCGCTGCGCAAACCCGAATGGGTGGTCTACGCCAAGCGTCCCTTTGCCGGGCCGCAAGCGGTGCTGGCTTATCTGTCGCGCTACACCCACCGGGTCGCGATCTCCAACAGCCGACTGGTCTCTTTGGACGAACGTGGTGTCACGTTCCGCTGGAAGGACTACCGGGCCAAGGGACGTACGCGGCATAAGACCATGACACTGGATGCCGATGAGTTCATGCGCCGCTTCCTGCTGCATGTGCTGCCGGGCGGGTTCCACCGTATTCGCCACTACGGGTTCCTGGCCAACGGTAGCTGCAAAGCCCATCTGGTGTGCATACGCGCATTGCTGCGACAGGCGAGCGATCCCGTGGCGCCAGCACCGGCGCCAGCACCAGCACCAGCACCAGCACCAGGGCCTGATGCCCAGGCGGAGCCGGGCCCGGCTCC
>NZ_JBDTEM010000216.1:0-1510 GCF_039922535.1 Rhodoferax sp.
GTGTGCGTGGTGCGCTGGCAAGGCCCCCAAGCCAACGGCATGCCCGAGCTGCACAAACTCACCCCCCCGCTGGCGGTATTGCAAGGCAAGGGCTACCGCGTGGCCTTGGTCACCGATGGGCGCATGAGCGGTGCGTCTGGCAAGGTGCCCGCCGCCATCCACGTATCCCCCGAAGCCCTGGCCGGTGGCCCGCTGGCCAAGCTGCTGGACGGCGACGTCGTGCGCCTGGATGCTGTGGCCGGTACGCTGCAAGCCCTGGTTTCTGATGCCGAATGGGCCGCCCGTCCCCTGGCCACCATGCCCGAAGCGCTGCGCATTGCGAACGGCTTCGGCATGGGCCGCGAACTTTTTTCGGGCATGCGCCGCAATGCCCTCACCGCTGAACAAGGAGCTCTCTCATGGGTCTAAGCACACACACTGGCCGCTGGACGGCCCTGCAAGTCATGCAAGACGCACCGGTGATTCCGGTCATCGTGCTCAACGACGTAGCCCACGCCGTGCCGCTGGCGCGCGCGCTGGTCGCTGGCGGCATCCGCATGCTGGAAGTCACACTGCGCACCCCGCAGGCGCTGGAGTGCATTGAGCGCATCGCCAAGGAAGTGCCCGATGCCGTCATTGGCGCAGGCACCATCCGCAGCGCCGCCGACGCGCAAGCCGCCGCCAAGGCCGGTGCGCTGTTTGGCGTGAGCCCCGGTTACACCCGCACGGTAGGCCAGGCTTGCCGCGATGCCGGTTTGGCGCTATTGCCCGGCGTGGCTACAGGTAGCGAGATCATGATGGCCCAAGAAGACGGCTTCACCGAACTCAAGTTTTTCCCGGCCATGCAAGCCGGTGGCCCGGCCATGCTCAAGGCCTGGAGCGGCCCGTTCTTTGACGTGAAGTTCTGCCCCACCGGTGGCGTGACGCTGCAAAACGCGCCCGAGTTTCTGGCGCTGCCCAACGTGATTTGCGTCGGTGGTTCGTGGATCGTGCCCACCGATGCCATGAAGTCGGGCGACTGGGGCCGTATCACCCAGCTGTGTCTAGATACGGCGGCCTTGAAGAAGGCGGCATAAAACACAAAGCGCCTTTTCAGGCGCTTTTTTTTAGACTGAAAAAGGCTTTTGCTTCAAAAATGGCCCTGCCTTGCCCAATGTGAACAGGTTGGGCGACTGGGTGGGGGGCAAACCCGCACGCACCTTGGCGTGGAATTGCCGGTAGGTGCCGGTAAACGTGCCGTTAGCCCACACTTTGAGCACCTGCTCGGTGAACGCGCCGTTGTGGTCACCGTCCATCGAGGTCTGGTTGTCCTGGCAACCCGACACCAACACCAGCGACGGTTTGAACTGGCTCACCACGGCGGTCAGACGGTTGCTGACTGACACCTGGGTCAAGGCGGTATCGGGGTCGGCAACCTGCCCACCTGCGGCCTTGGCCACATCCACCTGCAGCTTGTCGTAAAACGCCTTGTGGTCGCGGTAGACGCGCATGGCAACCCCCAGGGGCATGGCCCGCGAGCCGGGTTCGTTGG
>NZ_JBDTEM010000217.1:0-3749 GCF_039922535.1 Rhodoferax sp.
GGTGCTGATGCTGCTGGTGTTCTATGGCGGCACGATTGGGGTGAATGCCCTGCTGGAAATGGCTGGCAGTGAAGCCACCCTGGACCTGAACCCCTTTTTTGCCGGTGTCTTCACGCTCGGCTTCATCTACGGCGCCTACATGACCGAGACCTTTCGCGGTGCCATCATGGCCATTCCGCGTGGTCAGTTTGAAGCCGCCGCCGCATTTGGCATGGGCCCTCGGCAAGCGTTTTTGCGCATCACCGCGCCGCAAATGGTCCGCTATGCACTGCCCGGCTTTACCAACAACTGGCTGGTCCTCATCAAGTCCACCGCCTTGGTCAGTTTGATCGGCCTGCAGGAAATGACCTACCTGGCCAAGCAGGCCAGCGCCGCCACCCGTTCGCCGTTCGCCTACCTGCTGTTTGCGGGCGGGCTGTTTCTTATCTTCACCTGGGTCTCGTTGGCGGTGCTGCGCAAGCTCAACGCACGCTACAGCCTGGGTACCAAACGGATCGCGTTTTAACCATGAACTGGGAAGTCATATTCCGGGCCGAGAGCCTGGCCATGTTCGGCGAAGGCATTGTCACCACGCTGTCCCTGTTGTTTGCATCGGTCGCCATTGGAGCCGTGCTGGCGGTGGCGTTTGCGCTGGCTTTGACCAGCAACAGCGAAATTCTGAAACGGATAGTGGGTGCCTATACCTTTGTGATCCGTGGCACCCCGCTGCTGATCCAGGTCTATTTGATCTACTACGGACTGGCCCAGCTCGAATGGATCCAGGCCCGGTGGGACACCGTGTGGCCGCTGGTCTACTTCAAGAACGCTTTCTTCTGCGCGCTGCTGGCCTTTGCGCTGAACACCGGGGGCTACACCGCCGAGATGTTGGCCGGGTCCATCCGCGAAACCAATGCGGGCGAGATCGAAGCGGCCCAGTCGCTGGGCATGAGCCGCTTCAAAATTTTGCTGCGTGTGGTGTTGCCCAGCGCCATGCGCCGCACCCTGCCCGCCTACAGCAACGAAGTGGTAATGATGCTGCAAAGCACCAGCTTGGCCAGCGCCGTGCCGGGCCTGCTAGACATCACCGCCGCAGCCAGCCGCATCTATTCCGACTTCTACCTGCCGTTTGAAGCCTACCTGTTTGCCGCCGCCTTGTACCTGATCGGCACCTTTGCGCTGATTGCGCTGTTCCGGTTGGCCGAAAAGCACTTCCTGGCCTATCTGGCCCCTCGCAAACACTGACACCTACCCCCTTGTTTATGCAACGCACCGACCATGTTCTGCGCAGCCAAAGCATTGGCAGCCAGAAGACACTGAGCAGTTTCCATTTCGGTACCCCCGGTGCCCGTCCCAAGGTCTACATCCAGGCCAGCCTGCATGCCGAAGAACTGCCCGGCATGCTGGCCGCTTACCACCTGCGCCGCCTGCTGGAGCAGGCCGATGCGCAAGGCCAGATCCAGGGTGAAGTTATTCTGGTGCCTATGGCCAACCCCATTGGGCTGGCGCAGCGGGTAGACCACAAGCCCATGGGCCGCTTCGACTTGAACACTTCCGAGAACTTCAACCGCCACTTCCCCGACCTGTGCGCCGCCGTGCTGCCCTTGGTCGAGGGCAAGCTGGGGTCGGACGCGGCTGCCAACGTAGCCGCCATCCGCCAAGCCATGGCCGCGCATCTGCAGGCCTGGCAGCCCGACACCGAACTGGCCAGCCAGCGCAAATACCTGGTCAGCCAGGCCTTTGATGCCGACGTGGTACTGGACCTGCACTGCGACTGCGAAGCCGTGATGCACCTGTACACCGAAACACCCTGCTGGCCAGCCATGGAACCGCTGGCCCGCTTGCTGGGTGCCCAGGCCGTGCTACTGGCCAAAAATTCGGGTGGCCTGTCGTTTGACGAAAGCATGTCGGGCCCCTGGTGGCAACTGGCTGACAAGCTGGGCAATGCGTTTCCGATTCCCCAGGGCTGTGCCAGCACCACGGTAGAGCTGCGCGGCGAAGGCGATGTCAGCCACGCCTTTGGCAAGGCCGATGCGAGCGCCATTTTTGGCTATTTGCAGCACCTGGGCGCGGTGGCGGGTGAGCCGCCTGCGCTGCCCGAGCTGGCCTGCGCTGCCACCCCCCTGGCCGGTGCGCAGTTTGTGAAGTCGCCCGTGCCGGGCCTGCTGGTGTTTGCCGCCAAACCGGGCGACCGCCTGGCTCTGGGCGAGTTGGTGGCCGAAATCATCGACCCCGTCAGTGGCAACGTGCACGCCCTGCGCGCCGAAGTACCCGGCGTGGTGTACGCCCGCACCACCGAGCGCTACGCCACCCCTGGCGACGACCTGGCCAACATTGCGGGCAGCGTGCCCTTTCGCACCGGCAACCTGCTGGGCGCCTAAATTTTTGAAATGACCGCTCTATGACCACCCAGCCCCTCAAACTCCAGGCCATCGACATCCACAAGAAGTTTGGCTCCAACGAGGTGCTCAAAGGCGTTTCGCTGGAAGCCCGTGCTGGCGATGTGATCAGCATCATCGGCAGCTCTGGCTCCGGCAAGAGCACGTTTTTGCGCTGCATGAACCTGCTGGAAAAACCCAACGCCGGCCGCATTCTGGTGGCGGGCGAAGAACTCAAGCTGGTGGCCGATAAAAACGGCGAACTGGTGGCGGCCGAAGCCAAACAGCTGCAGCGCATGCGGACCAAGCTGGCCATGGTGTTCCAGCATTTCAACCTGTGGGCGCATATGACGGTGTTGCAAAACATCATCGAAGCCCCCATCCACGTGCTGGGCGTGCCCAAGGACGAAGCCATTGCCCGCGCCCGCAAGTACCTAAAGTTGGTCGATCTGCAGGGGAAGGAAGATGCCTATCCCGCCCACATGAGCGGCGGCCAGCAGCAGCGCGTGGCGATTGCCCGCTCGCTGGCGATTGAGCCCGAGGTGATGCTGTTCGACGAGCCCACCAGTGCGCTCGACCCCGAGCTGGTTTCGGAGGTGCTGCGGGTCATGCAAACCCTGGCCCAGGAAGGCCGCACCATGGTGGTGGTGACCCACGAAATGGGCTTTGCCCGCGAAGTGTCCAACCATCTGATCTTCTTGCACAAAGGCTGCATCGAGGAGCAAGGCGTACCCCGCGAGGTACTGACCCAGCCCAAGAGCGAACGGCTACAGCAGTTCTTGTCCGGCAGCCTGAAGTAAATTCATAGAAAATAAGCCTCCAGCGCAGGCAGCGCCTGCATAAGCAGCTATCAAAAATGGTGTTGCACACCAGGCCAGCCGGTGATGAACGCCCTGGCCTGTGCCGCATCCATCGGCTTGGCAATCCAGTAGCCCTGCGCCTGGGCACAGCCCATATGGCGCAGCAGCGCGAACTGTGTGGCGGTTTCTACGCCTTCGGCCGTGGTCTCCAGGTGCAACGCCTGGGCCAACTGGACGATGGTTTGCACAATCGCGGCGGCGCTGCGGTCGCCATCGGCGCTCTCCAGAATGCTGACAAACGATTGGTCGATCTTGAGCTTGTCCAGCGGAAAACTGCGCAGGTAGGCCAGGCTGGAATAGCCGGTGCCAAAGTCGTCCAACGCCACCCGCACGCCCTTCGCGCGCAAGGCCTGCAGCACCACCAGCGCGGCCTGGCTGTCCAGCATCAGGGTCGATTCGGTGATCTCCAGCTCCAGCCGGGCACTGGGCAGGCCGCTGTGCTGCAGGGCGCTGTCTACCATCGCCAGCACATCGGCATGGGCAAACTGCACCGCCGATAAATTCACCGCCACCCGCAGGTGGGCAGGCCAGTCTG
>NZ_JBDTEM010000218.1:0-6506 GCF_039922535.1 Rhodoferax sp.
GCCAAGCCACCAGGCCGCATCGTTCGTTCGTTTGAAGTCGGTTTCGACAAATTTCTGGCCGGCTATACCCGCTGGCTGGATGCAGCGCTGCGGCATCGCAACATCGTGCTGGGGTTGGCGGCCGCCACCCTGGTGGCCACGGTCTGGCTGGTGATGGTCATTCCCAAGGGCTTTTTCCCCGAAGAAGACATCGGCCAGATCCAGGTCAGCACCGAGTCTTCAGAGGACATCTCCTTCCCCGCCATGGTCAAGCTGCAAGAGGCGGCGGCGGCCATCGTCCGCGCCGACCCCAATGTGCTGACGGTCAGCTCGTTCAACGGCGGTAACGGCTCGCAAAACACCGGGCGCATGTTTATCAACCTCAAACCCCAGTCCGAGCGACCCAAGATGAAGGTGGTGGTGGAAGGCCTGCGCAAGAAGCTGCGTGCCGTGGCGGGCATCAACGTGTTTATGCGGCCGGTGCAAAACCTGCAACTGGGCGGCCGCCCGAGCAAGGCGCAGTACCAGTACATCATGCAAAGTATCAAGGCCGATGAGCTGAATGTCTGGGCCAACAAGCTGCAAGACCAGTTGCGCGGCGACCCACTGTTCCGCGATGTCACCAGCGATGCGCAGATGCGCGGGTTGATCGCCCAGCTCAAGATCGACCGCGATGCGGCCAACACCCTGGGTGTGTCTATCGACAGCATCCGCACCGCCTTGTTCAGTGCGTTTGGCGAGCGCCAGGTGTCCACCATTTACCTGCCCACCGACAGCTACCAGGTCATCATGGAAGTGGCCCCCGATGCCAAGCAGGATGAACGCGCCCTGAACGGCATCTATGTGCGCTCCAACACCGGCGCTTTGGTGCCCATGACCAGCTTCACCACCGTCACCCGCACGGTGGGCGCTACTGCGATCAACCACGTGGGCCAGTTGCAGGCGGTCACGGTGTCGTTCAACCTGGCGCCTGGCGCGGCCCTGGGAGAGGCCACCGCCAAGATCGACGCGGCGCAGGTAGCGATTGGGCTGCCGAGCAGCATCATCACCCGCTATGGTGGTGACGCAGCCGTGTTCCAAAGCTCGCAGGGTAGCCAGACGATTCTGATCATCGCCGCATTGCTGGTCATCTACACCCTGCTGGGCGTGCTGTACGAAAGCTATATCCACCCCATTACTATTCTGGCGGGCCTGCCGTCGGCGGCGGTGGGGGCGCTGGCCACGCTGATGCTTTTTGGCCAGGACCTGACACTGATCGCCACCATCGGCATCGTGCTGCTGATCGGTATCGTCAAAAAGAACGCCATCATGATGATCGACTTTGCGCTGGAGGCCCAGCGCCACCAGGGCATGACCCCGGCCGAAGCCATCCGCACCGCCTGTATCCTGCGTTTTCGGCCGATCATGATGACCACCATGGCCGCGCTGATGGGCGCATTGCCCATCGCCTTGGGCATTGGTGCCGGTGCCGAGTTGCGCCAGCCGCTGGGTCTGGCCGTGGTGGGTGGCCTGGTGTTCTCACAGGCCATTACGCTGTTCATCACGCCGGTGATTTATTTGACGCTGGAGCGCTTCAGTGGCACTGGTCCGGTCACCACACCGGAAGTGGTGGAGGCTTGACGCACTATTTAATTTATAGCTGCCTGCGCAGGTAGCATCTGCGCTAGAAGGACTTTTTATATGAAAAATAGACAACTCGGCCCGTTCCAGGTTTCCGCCATTGGCCTGGGCTGCATGAACCTCAGCCACGCCTACGGTGCGCCGGTCACTGCAGAGCAGGGCGAGGCCGTGCTGATGCACGCCCTGGACCGGGGCGTGACCCTGTTCGACACCGCCGCGCTGTATGGCTTTGGTGCCAACGAAGACCTGGTCGGCAAAGTGCTATCCAAGCACCGCCGCCACTTCACCCTGGCCAGCAAATGCGGCATGACCGGCGTGGACGGCAAGCGCGTCATCGACGGCCGCCCGGCCACTATCCAGCGCACCTGCGAAGAGGCTTTGAAGCGCCTGCGCACCGAGGTGATCGACCTGTACTACCTGCACCGCTGGGACAAAACCGTGCCCATCGAAGACAGCGTGGGTGCGCTGTCCGACCTGGTACGCCAGGGCAAGATCCAGACCATTGGCCTGTCCGAAGTGTCGGCCAGCACCTTGCGCAAAGCGCATGCCGTGCACCCCATCACCGCGCTGCAAACCGAGTACTCGCTGTGGACGCGCAACCCCGAGATCGCGGTGCTGCAGGCCTGCAAGGAGCTAGGCACGGCCTTTGTGGCCTTCAGCCCGGTGGCGCGCGGCTTCCTGACCGGCGCGCTGACCGATGTGGCCACACTGGATGCCAAAGACATCCGCCGCAGCATGCCCCGCTTTGCGCCTGACAACTACGCCGCCAACCTGAAGTTGCTGGGTGGCCTGAAAACCATCGCCCAGGAAGCCGGTTGCACCCTGGCCCAGTTGGCGATTGCCTGGCTGCTGCAGCAGGGCGAGCACGTCATCCCCATCCCCGGCACCACCAGAATTGACCATCTGGACGAAGACTTAGCCGCCGCGGACGTGCAACTTTCCCCCGCCGTGCTAGCCCAGTTGGACGCGCTCATGGCTCCCCGCGCCATCACCGCAGGCCGGTACAACGCGCAGTCGCAATCCGAGGTGGATACCGAGGAGTTTTAAGCGGAAAGCCCCGGGCAGGGCGGCGGTGCAGGTTTACACTCGCGGCCCTTCCTGCCTTATGCACCTTTCGATGCCTTCTTCCCCGGCCAAGCCGCCCCGCACCCGCAAGTCGCTGGCGGCCGACCCACAGCAGCAGCTCAGCCTGTTGTTCAACGAGGGCCCTGAGACGGTAGTGGTGCCCGTGCCGTTACGTCCCGTGCCCGAACCTAAGTCTGCTACGCCTGCCAATGATGCCGAAACCCTGGCGCTGCAACTCGAACAACACCCCGACTACCGCGTGCTGCGCCGCCTGGTGCCGCAGTTGCAGTTCGCCGCCGCGCCTGCTCTGGGCGTGAAGCGCCTGCTGGTGCTGGACACCGAAACCACCGGCCTGGAGCACAGCCGTGACAAGATCATCGAGCTGGCCCTGCTGCGTGTGGACATCGACATCGCCACCGGTTTGCCCTGCGGCCCTGTGCAGGTGTATGACGGCCTGGAAGACCCCGGCCAACCCATTCCCGACATCGCCCGCAAGATCACCGGCATCGACGACAGCATGGTGGCGGGCCAGGCGCTGGACGAGGTCCGCATCGCCGAGTTGTTGGACGGCGTAGACCTGGTGGTGGCGCACAACGCCGGATTTGACCGCCCGTTTGTTGAAGCCCGCCTGCCCGCGTTTGCTGCCAAGGCCTGGGCCTGCTCGTTTGCCGATATCGACTGGAAGCAGGAAGGCCGTGATTCGGCCAAACTCACCGCCTTGGCGTTGGATCTGGGTCTGTTTTATGACGCCCACCGCGCCGAAATGGACTGCCACGCCTTGTTAGCAGTGCTGCAAGCGGCCTTGCCCGTGGCAGGCCACACCGGCCTGGCGCACCTGCTGGCCGCCACCGAGGGCACCCGCTACCGCCTGCAAGCCACCGGCGCACCTTTTGACGCCAAAGACGCGCTCAAGGAGCGCGGCTACCGCTGGGATGCGGCCCATAAGGTGTGGCACACCAGGCTCACCGACGAAGCCGCCTTGCAACTGGAATGCGATTGGCTGGCGGTGGCGGTGTATAGCGGCCGTGCGGCACGGGTGCAGGTCGAGGCGCTGGATGCCCATGTGCGGTACGCCAACCGCCCAGGAATACTGTCTTGGAAGAGTTTGGGCTGAAATAAGGCCCAGGTGCATACAGCACCTGCGCTGGCAGCTATGAGATTGATAGTGCTGTGCAGATGCATTTATGCCACTGTCAAGCAATTTTTTGGCAAAACATCCTCCAAATTGAGGATGAATCAACCCCGACAATTGCACGGTATACACCCTTTGGCTCGGGTCACTTGCCAATCGAGGGGATAATAGAGCCTTCGATTCGGCCATGCGCCGTATTATTTCCTTGCCAAATCCTTGCGATTGGCACCCAACTAAGGCTCTATCCATGGCGAAAGCTGATTCTAAAACTGCCATGCTGGCCGACGGCCTGCGTTACAAGTCCAAAGCCTCCGGTTCTCCTTTTGCGGCGGCAGCATCCTTTGGCGGTGCCACCATGTCGTGCTTTTTGTGTGGCAAGCACCGTACCCGTTCACTGATGGGCACCCGCAAGGTGCTGGGCAAGTCGCAAGCCGTGTGTGCACCCTCGTGCCAGGCCATGGACGAAGCCGCAGCGGGCTAAATTCAATTTAAAACCCCGTTTCACCCCCACCGCTGGCAAATCGTGTCTGCGGTTGTGGCCTAATCGTGGGTTGTCACATTTTCTATGGAGTAAACACAATGGCACAAGAACCCCGCACCGAAGCCGAACGCAAGGCTTCCCCTAAGCCTACCCCCTTGCCTGGTTACACCAGCCCCGTCAGCCGCGGCCAAAAGCGCAGCCTGGAGCGTGGTGTGGCTACACGTAGCAAAAAGAACCCCGGCAAGCGCGCGCGCCAAGGCTAAGCCTTCTTGGCATGCCCAGTGCATGCCTGAGCGTCAAAATATACGCCGCGTAGGCGGGCCCTGCCGGGCTGCCTACGCGGCGTTGTCGTTTCTGCAGGTGACAAAATAGACCTATGTCCAAACACAAATCCGGGCCCAGTGAGTGGGTCACCAAGATGCTGGCGGTGATCCGTACCGGCAATGCCCAGGCCGCCATTGCCCAGATCAAGGCCGCCCCCAGCGCCAAGGATGTCGCCCAGCTGCGTGCCTTGCTGCAGTTGCCCAGTGCCCCGGCACGGCATCCCAATGTGGATACCGCTATCAATGAGCAAGTCGTGGCCCTGGCCAGCCCGCGCCTGCACCGCGCACCATGAGCGACAGCCGCATCAAGGGCTTTCACGCCCATGTGTACTTTGATGCGTCCACGCAGGAGCAGGGCCGTGCGCTGTGCCTGGAGGCCGCCAGCTGCTTCAAACTGGCCATGGGCCGGGTGCATCCTGGCCCGGTCGGTCCGCACCCGGACGGCAGCTGCCAGCTGGCCTTTGCACCCTCGGTGTTTGCCGACTTGGTGCCTTGGCTGGCGCTGCACCGGCGTGGCCTGGTGGTGTTTATCCACCCCATCACCGGCAACGATTTGATCGACCACCGCGATTTTGCGATGTGGATGGGCGCGGTACGGCCACTGAACTTGTCGGTGCTGTCCGGGTCGGACACGGTCTACGACATTCCCGAAGATTGACGATGCGCATTTCCCTGAGCTGTTTGCTGGTCGCTGTCGCTATGGCGGGTTGCGCCAGTCCGATGAAACCGATCTCCCAACAGGAGGAGTTCAACTCGTCTGGCAAGTACTCGCGCATGTTCGATGCCACGCCCGTCGACACCTGCGAAGCCGCCCGGCGCGCCTTGCTGAGCCAGGGTTACGTGATTTCCACTGCGGGCAAAGAGCTGGTGCAGGGGCAAAAGAACTTCCAGCCCGAAAACGAAATCCATGTGCAAATGGACATCCGCGTGGTCTGCGCGTCCGAGAGCAAAGACGGCAAACTCAGCCTGGGCTTTGTCACCGCGCTGCAAGACCGCTACGCCCTGAAGAAGAGCAACAGCTCGGCCAGCCTGGGTGTGGGTGTGCTGGGTTCGGTGTCGGTGCCGGTCAGCTCCAGCAACGACGCGATGGTCAAGGTGGGCAGCGAAACCGTGTCCTCCGAGAAGTTTTACGACCGCTTTTTTGCGCTGGTGCAGCACTACCTGGCGCAAGACATGGAAGAGCCAGACGGCGAGGCACTGGCACCTCCGGCACCGGACAAGCCGAAGGTGCCGCTAGCGCCCTAAACGCCGTTAGCGCCGTAAGCGCTGGGCCAGGGCCGTCACTGCCGGATCGGCCAATGACCCCGGTGGCGTTTCCATTTGTGCCTGCACCAGACGCTGCAGCGTCTCCATTTGCGGCGTGATGCTGCCAAAGAAGCGCACCGCTCCATCCACCACCACCAGCACGGTCGGGAAGTTGTCCACTTCGATGGGGTCCACCACGTCTGCCTGGTCCTCAATATCCACCCAGACAAACTGCGCGCCGGAAAACGCGCGCGCCACCTGCTCAAACCGCTCCTGGTAGTCGCGGCAGCTCCCGCACCAGTCGGCGCACAGGCAAGCCACCCAGAGTGCGGGGGTAGGGGAGGACGGGTTTGCTACTGGTTTCATAGCTGCTTGCGCTGGTGGAATGTGCGGGAAAGGCTAATTTTATGCATAAAAAAGCCCCCGGCTGCGTTGGCAAGCGGGGGCCTTGGAGAGCAGCTGCTTACAGCGTGTCGATTAAGCTGCGCAGCTTGTCCGAGCGGCTGGGGTGCTTGAGCTTGCGCAGCGCCTTGGCTTCTATTTGGCGGATGCGTTCACGCGTCACGTCAAACTGCTTGCCGACTTCTTCCAGCGTGTGGTCGGTGCTCATCTCGATACCGAAGCGCATGCGCAGCACCTTGGCTTCGCGCGGTGTCAGGCT